>VXRJ01000018.1:273086-573086 GCA_009838525.1 Acidobacteriota bacterium | reverse complement strand
GGTCGAGACCCATCTGCCGCTCCGCGACGATCGCGTCTTCCTCGCTCCCGGCCGCAGACTCCCAGATCCACTTCGCCTTCTTGAACTTCTTTCCGGCGAGCCGTCCAACGAGGTACGGCATGCCGCGCGTCTGCGCCATCCGTTCAGTGTAACTGCCAGCGGCACCCGACCCGAGCCGCATCCGACCGCCGAACCTACCAGTTCAACGAGGAACCCGGGCTGCCAGCGCCTGCTCGACGAGACGGTCGCCGACCTGCACGGTCGTCTGGCGCCAGCCCCTGTCGTTGGGGCAAAAACAGTCCATCAGTGTCCGTGCGACCGCCACCGCGCGGAGAGACGACTGATTTCCGGCCCGACGGACAGCCTGCTCGGCCCGCAGCGCCGCCAGGACGCGCACCTGCGAGTAGGTTCCGAACTCCACCACGGCGGTACGGCAGCGCCTGGCCGCGCCGATGCGCCGAGCGAGCCATGTCCCCATCGTGCCGCGCGCCGCGTAAGGGGCATCTTCTCCCGCCAGCACCGTCCGCACCGGTCTGAACGCCTCGCGGTACCAGTTGATGTACGCACCCTGATCGGGTTCGACGATGAGCTGTGCCCTGCCCCACCGCCCAAGACCACTATGAAGGTCGAGATGAACGACCGTGGCTGCCGTCCCGATCCAATCGTCGTAGTGCGCCTGCACCAGGCGTGTGGATTCCTCCGGTTCCAGGCCGCCGAAGAAAAGGCCGTCCGGGTGATCGTACTGGCCGGCGGCAACTGCCGTCGTCACTGTCTGGAGGCCGTGCCGGCATATCGCCCATCCCGCACGAAAGGGGAACGCATCGAGACGGTCGGGCGGCCTGGGCGGATTGAGCAGCCCGTGGACCAGTCCGTAGCCGGGAGGAACCCCTCGGTAGCTTTCTTCCGCGTCCAGGAAGTTCCGATTCAGATCGACGTTCCGTTCGTTGACACGCCGGCGCCACGCGAAACCATAGGGATTGAGCCCGTGAAGGAGGACGACGCGCGTGTCAGCCGGAATGGCCACCGCCCCACCGCCAAGCCGCCGGAGCCACGCAAGTTGAATCGCAGACCCGATGAAGCCCTCGACCCCGTGCAGTCCGGACGAGACAACGACCGCACGTTCCGGCGTTCGGGCGCCCATCAACGCTACGTCGATGGTGAGTGCTTCACCGTCGGGCCCGCGTCCGTCAACGGGCTGGTGCGCCAACTCCGCGCCGACGCCATGCGCCGCGACACGAAAGCGCTGCCGCGCGGTCGCGTAGTCGGGCGAGAACGGATCAGGCGATCGTGATCTCCTCCGACAGATAGACGTTCTGGATGGCGTTGAGCAGGGCGACGCCTTCGGCCATCGGTCGCTGGAACGCCTTGCGGCCGGAGATAAGGCCGGTGCCTCCCGCCCGCTTGTTGATGACGGCGGTCCTGACGGCCTCCTTTAAGTCGCTCTGCCCAGAGGACGCGCCGCCCGAATTGATCAGGCCGGCCCGGCCCAGGTAGCAGCTGGCGACCTGGTAGCGGGTCAAGTCAATCGGATGATCCGAAGTAAGCGTGTCGTAGACCCTCGGGTGCGTCTTCCCGAACTTCAGCGCCGTGTAGCCCCCGTTCGTCTCCGGCAGCTTCTGCTTGATGATGTCCGCCTCGATGGTGACGCCCAGGTGGTTCGCCTGTCCGGTCAGGTCGGCCGCCGCGTGATAGTCCGTGCCGCCGGACTTGAACGCCGAGTTGCGGAGATAGCACCAGAGCACGGTGAACATCCCCAGTTCGTGGGCCTGGTGGAACAGTTCCGTCACCTCCTGGAGCTGGCGGTCCGACTCCTCCGATCCGAAGTAAATCGTCGCGCCGACGCCCATTGCGCCCATGTCGAACGCCTGTTCCATGTTCGCGAAGCGGATTTGATCGTAAGAGTTGGGGTACGACAGGAACTCGTTGTGGTTGAACTTCAGAATGAACGGGATCCGGTGAGCGTAGCGGCGGGCAACCGCGCCCAGCACGCCGAGCGTCGAAGCAACCGCGTTACAACCTCCCTCGATGGCCAGCCGGACGATGTTCTCGGGATCGAAGTAGTCGGGATTCGGCGCGAACGATGCGCCGGCCGAGTGTTCGATGCCCTGATCGACGGGCAGGATCGAGACGTAACCTGTGCCTGCCAGCCGCCCGTGATCGAAGAGCGACTGCAGGCTGGTGAGCACGCGGGCCGGCCGGTCCGTCGTCGCCACGCAGCGGTCGATGAAGTCCGGTCCGGGGAGGTGCAGCCGTGCCGCCGGGATCGTGTCGCACCTGTGCTCCAGCAGGGCGGCATCCTCGCCCAGAATGTCGACAATCCCGTTCACTCCCGTTGCGGTTCGCTCCAGCACGCCTGTAGTCACTTGGTCCCTCCGGCTCCTGGTGGTTGTCGTTCGCGTTCTTCCCCAACCCGCCGTCAATAAAGAAGCATCGCGGCAACAATCACGAGAATGGCGAATAGCACCACCCACTGCCACACTTCCTGTTTGTCCTCGGCCGGGATCAACTGGAAGGTGATTGCGCGGTGGTCGTCGATCGCGTTACGGAGGAACGATCCCGACGACAGGTTCGCATTGTCGAGGATGAACGACCCGCCACCGGAGCGCGCGTCGAACATACCAACCCCCTCGGGGTTCAACCGCGTCCTGATCCCTTCCAAATCGGCCTCGAGTGTCTGATCGTAGTCGACCCCGCGGACGAAGTCCTGCAGAACGATGTCCAGATCGGCACCGGTCCGCGAACCAATCACGACCGGATAGATCGCCAGGCCGCGCCGCCGGAATTCGACCAGCGCCTCGTCGAGCCGCACGACCTGCTCGGCATCGGCCGCGAAGTCGCCGTCGGTGAAGAGAAGCACCACGCGGTCGTCGCGCTCTACCGGCTGCCACTCCTCGTCGCCGCTGTCGAACCGGTCCTGATTGTCCAGCGATTGGTAAACGTGTTCGAAGGCTGTCGCGATGTCGCTGTCCCACGGGAACGCGTCGCCCGACAACTGATCGGGAGGCTGGATTTGCCCCACCTGCTCGACAAAACGCTCGGCGTTGGACGAAAGATGAACCTGGCGCAGCGCGGTGGTCCCAAAGACGAACAGCGCCACTCGGTCTCCCGGTGTCAGGATGTCCTGCGTGTAGAGGCCGAGCGCCTCGCGTACCCCCAGCTCCAGACGTGAAGGACCGAGGTCGCGCACCCACATCGACGCGGAGGCGTCGACGATCACGGCGACGTCCACGTCGCCGCGCTTGAAGCTCGACGCGCCGTACACCCAGAAGGGGCGTGCGGCCGCCACTCCGAGGACGGCGAGGGCCAGCGTCACGATGAACCAGAACTTGATGTGGCCGACCCAGGGGTAGATGGATCCCTCCGTTCGCGCCGGCCGGAGCCGCAACCGGAGAAGGAACACGAGGACGCCGAACAGCATCAGCAGTCCGGCGATGGGTACGATGGTGAGGTACTCGGGGTTCTGGAACTCGACGCTCTCGCTCAGGGCCGACTGCAGGGCGTTCATTTCAGCCGCGCCGGCGGCGCACCGGCGTTCCTTCGCCCCGCATCTGCTCGAGTTGCGGCGGCTCCGCTTCGCGCAACGGCTCGAGAGCGCGGCGAACCGCCTCCGGGTCGCTCGTCAGATCGTAGTTCCACTTGAAGTCGAATCGCCCGGACGTATCGCCTCGCAACGCCCGCTCGTAGTCGGCGTTCACGTCGTCGAGGACCTCCTGGATGATCGCCAGCTTCTTCGGCTCAATCTCGGGATCGTCTTCGGGAATGGCCCGGTAGCGCTGCCGCGCGAGCTGAAACTTGGCGCTCGCGAGCAGGTGCGACGCGCGGGGGTCGTCGACCTCGTCGGCCAGATCGCGGACCACCGCTTCATAGTCGCCCGTGAGGTAGTTGTAGGAAGCCTGCTGCAGGAACGCGTCGGAGAAAAGGTACGCGTCGGCGAACCAGCCGAGGCCGTATCCTCGGCTACTCTCATAGAAGCCGGTTACCGCCGCCAGTTCCGTGTCTGCCTGCTCGTAGTCGCCCCGGTCCACCGCGTCACTGAGGCTGTCCAACCGGTCGTAGAAGTTGGCGAGGGAGTTGGAGGGGACAGCAACCGCCGCGAGGAATACGAGGGCCAGAATGAAGCCGATCAGAAACCGGAAGGCCGATTCGCGGTCGAGCAGGTCCGTCAGTCGCAGTCGCACGTGGTGTTCTCCTTCGTCCCCGGGGCCGGCTTACGGCGTTGTCCCCCAGACCAACTCGGCCAGGAGCCCGGCCGGGATACCGATTACCAGGAACGCCATCGCCACCAGCAGGAACCGGGCGTAGATAGGCACCTTCAGCGCGCGGTGCCGCTGCTCCACGCGGACCGCCTCCCGCTCGTCGATCGCCTCGTACGCCTCCTGCAGGCTGTCCTCGTCGGTCACGTCGAAGTAGTCGCCGCCGTACTCGCGAATCATTTCGATGAGACGCGGGGTGCTCGGGTGGCCAATCATCGCCGTCCGGGCATCGGACGTGTTGATATAGATGATGTAGGGCACGATGTTGCGCTGGCTGAGGGCTGCGAACTCCGAGTCGGGGAATTCGTCCACCGCCGCGTCGGTCACGATCAGCACCGCGCGGTTCGGCCGGTCGTCGCTTCCGAGGGCGGCATCGTCCTGATCGAACTGCTTCGTGATCGACTGCAGCGGCCGAATGATGTTGGTGTCTCCCTCCGCGGGCACAATCCGTACCTTGTCGCGCGGCACCACCATCGCCTTGTCGAGCCGCTGGGTCATCACGTAGGGCGCATCCCAGACCTGGAAGTAGTACAGCTCGTCGTCCATGACGAAATCGTCCACCATGTAGGGATACGTGGAAAACAGCCAGAGCGACACGCGGTCGTTCTTTCCGCTCCGCATCTCGAGGAACCGGAGGTGCGCGTCGCGCGCCACCTCCGCCTTCGACTTGCCGGTGTCGGGGAACTCCCACGCCATCGATCCCGACGTGTCGACGAGGTCTACCCGAACCCGCGACTCGATGTAGCCGGTTACCTCCTCGGTTGCGGTCAGGAAGGGATCCGCCGAGGCGGCCACCATCAGGGCCAGCGCGGCGGCCACGGCCAGTTTTGGCACGGAATGGGCGACGCGAACCCAGAGCGGCTTCTTGTGCTCCTGATCGATGAGGTAGCCGGAATGGTGCCGTGCGTGCTTGCGCTGCCGAAGCACGAGGCGGGCTAGCGAGGCGACGGCCACCACGCCGACTGCGACCGCGAGCCAGGTAGCCATGCCGATGTTGCCGTAGCGCACCTGGGCGAACTCGGTCTCGAAGAGCTCCTGCACGCTGGTCGTGAAGAAGCTGACGATCTCGTTCCAGGGCAAGAACATGACGTCTTGGTCCGCTGCCGTCCCCGCTTATCCGCGTCCGCCAAACAACCCGGTTATCGATCGCCAGAGCTGGATGTGCGGTCGCAGCTCCGTGAGCGACGCGTCGATGGCTTCCGCCTCCTCCATCGGATCCGCAATCGTCGCGCTGTCGTCCCGCTCCAGACCGGCCTGGTAGACGACCAGGCGCGACGAGAGCGATGCGAGCGCCTCCTTGCGTCCGCCGTCCTTCAGCCCGTCCACGTAACGCTGAATGTCCTTCGCGGTATCTCCATTGCGCAGATCGGGCAGCTCGGCCCGCAGGTATTCGCGCGTCGCGATCACCAGATCGCGCGTCAACGCCTGGAGCGAGCCGTTGTCGCTGGTCGGGACCTCCTGCAGCGCCTGCACTTGCTTCCGGAGTGTGCGGCGAGCCTCCCAGATGGATGGCGGCGCCGGCATCAGCGACTCGAGGCGCTCGATTTCCTCGAGTTCGCGAGCCACCTCAGTCGGCACCGTCTCGGTCCTGCGGGCCTGTCGGAACAACAGGAACAACCAGAATGCCAGTGGCAGCGGCGCGAGGGTCCAGGCCATAGCCCGGAAAAGCGCGGCCCAGCCACCGAACTCTCCCAGTTCTATCGTGTCGCGAATATCGAGGATCGGCAGGTCGTTCATGGTCGTAACGTAGCGGACCATCCGCTGACCGCCGTCGACCTGCTGGATCTCCGCGTCCTCGATATCTTCACCCAAGTCGCGGATCAGGTAATAGAAACCGAACGACGGGATAACGTAGACGGCCTTCTCCGGCGCGATCAGACGGAGCCCGTACGCGAAGTCCCAGATGTGCTCGTCTTCTATCTGCCGCTTGTCCACCTCGAGCGAAACGGCCTCGAACGGGTGGACCGGCAGGTTCTCCGGAGCCATCCGGTCTTCGAGAATCAGCAGCTCGCGCCCCTCGTCGATCAGGTCCGGAAACCGAACGCGATAGGTCTGCGTGATCAGGTCGCCCGTCTTGACGACGGTCGGCTCGATCTCCAGCGTCTCGATGGCGATAGGCGGCACGCCGGTCTCCTGAGCCGTGAGTGGAACCGCCCATCCTGCCGCCACCGCGACCAGCGGAATCGCCAGCAACATGGAGATGGGGGGCTGTCGCTTCGGACGATGCCTCACGGTGTCTCGCTCGCGCATCTATCGGGCCGTCCTTGCGATGAAGAACTTCGGGAGTTCATCAATGTGGTTCGCTGGCGTGAGCACGACCGAATCGATGCCCGCCTTGTGTTTCAGCATGTACTGCAATTCCGCGCGTCGCTCCTCGATGGTCCGCCGGATGTCGCCTGCCTTGCGGGCAGAAATCACGGTCTGCCGGCCGGTTTCCATGTCGGCGATCCGGACGTAGCCCATGCGGCTGCGGAAGCTGAACTCGTCGGGATCGTCCAGTAACAGCATCATCATATCGTGCTTGGCGGCCAGCGTGGCGAGCAGCTTAAAGTCCATGGAGTCGCGGTCGTTGACGAGGTCGACCACGTCCGAGACGACGATGATCGAATGCCGGACCTTGAGCCGGGAAGCGACGAACCGGAACGGTACGTTGAAGTCGGCGGCTCGCCGCTCCGGAAACTCCCTCTGCAGCTTCAACTTCTCAAAAATCTGCGCCGCCATGTAGAAGATTTGGGAACTGCCCAGTTTCGGCTTGATGTAGAGCTCCACGCGGTCCGAGAAGGCCAGCAGTCCGACCGGGTCGCGGCCGTTCGATCGGGTGAGTCCGATGTTGCCAATCAGGTCGAGCATCAGCAAGGCGATGTTCGACGCCTTCGACAACTGGAAGAGGACCGATGTGGAGAGGTCGAGGAGGAACAGCGTCCGGAGCTCTTTCGGCTCCATCCGCTCGATGCGGAACAGCTTCTCGGGATAGGTGCGCAGGCTGAGCACCCATGCGATGTCCTTCAGCGGCTGGCCGGGACGCCATTGATCGACGCCGACGATGTCGTAGCCCGATCCCTTGTAGGTGCTCTTGTGGTCGCCGTAGTTCATCGAGTGGGACTTCTTGCGCGTCCGGATCCCATGTTTGATGTCCCGGAAGCGCGCGTAGACCTCCTCTATTTCCACGGCGGAACCTCCATGTCCGCAACGACCTGGCGGAGCAGGTCCTCCTTGTTGACCGAGAACTCCATTCCCTCCCGAAGCACCAGGCGGTGCGCGAGAACCGGTTCGGCCACCGCCTTGATGTGGTCCGGCGTGATGATGGTGTCGCCGTGAAAGAAGGCGAACGTCCGGGCCACCGCCTCCAGGTGGAAATGAACCCGGGGCGAGATGCCGACCCGGATGTACTCGCGGACGGTTCGCGTCGACCGGCCCTGGACCCGGTGCGGACGCGTGTTCCGGATCAGGCGGGTCTTGTACTGCTGGCCGTAGTCGGACATCTTCACGGTATCGAAGATGTGCTCCGCGATTTCCAGCACCTCGTACAGGTTCGTCAGCTTCTCGACCTGCTTGCCCACGACGTTGCGGGCGCTGATGTTCAGTTCGTCCTCTTCGTCCTCCGGATCCATCATGTTGATGGAGAGCGTCGTCCGGTCGAGTTGCGCAACCGGATTGGCGAAAGTGCCCTCCTCTTCGCCGAAGATGTTCTCGGTGCAGATGACCATGAAAAAGCGGGGCCCGGTTATGTCGCTGTAGTCGCACGAGAGCGGAAAGAGGGGCAGCATCTTCCCTTCGGCCAGTTCGCCGTAGTCGGAGTTCAGCGTCGCCGAGCTCTCCTCCATTCCCTCCAGCACCGCGGCCTTCGTTTTGCCGGAGAGCCGGTTGTCCTCGTCGATCAGGACGATGTGCGCCATCAGCTTGCCCGGCTTGAAGTGGATACGGCGGGTACCGTCCACTTCCTCGACGATGGTCTCGTAGCCCAGGATGTCCTCCGGCATATAAGTTGGGAGCCCCTGGATCCGCTCGAACTTGGCGTCGATGGCCATCGCGCAGGCGCTGACCAGATCCGTCTTGCCGGTACCGGTCGGCCCCTTGAACATGACGTGGGGCTGACGGAGCTTCTTGCCCTGACTCAGCTTGTCCGTGTAGGGCAGCAGCGTGAAGAAGGCCCAGGAGAGAATGCGCGCCGCGTCGTCCAGCCCGTAGAGCCACTTCGTCGACTCCCGCTGGAACCGTTGAACCACCTCCTGCGCGCGATCATGATCGATGGCCGGTTTCTCCTCGGCCAGCTTGGTCTCGACACTCATCGGCAACGGCACTCCCCTACCCCGCCGGCAACTGCGTCCGGCAAACCGGCGGCACGTTCCGTCGGAAAAACAGCCAAGCATAGCAGCGACGGTGCCTTGGCGCTACCGCGCCGATGATGCCAGCAGGGCACGGGCGACTGGCGTTTCTCCCGTCGGGATGCCAACATGACCGTCCGAAGAAGGAGGTTCGATGCCATTGATGACGGCGGAACAGTACGTGGAGAGTCTGCGGGACGGACGCAACGTCTGGTACCGCGGCGAGCGGGTGAACGACGTGACCACGCACCCGGTAATCGGCCTGGCGGTTGAACATGCCGCGATCGACTACCGGATGGCCGAGGATGCGGCGGAGCGCGAACTCGCGGTGGTTGACGGTCCCGACGGGCCGTACTCCCGCTACTACGAGATCCCGCGCACGCCGGACGATCTGCTTCGGCGCAGCGCCCTGATTGAGCGTGCAACGGCGCTGGGCGGCACGCTGGTCGTGCTCATCAAGGAAATCGGCACCGACGCCCTCTTCGCGCTTCGCCTCATCGCCGGTCATATGGACCGGACCCTCGGCACCACCTACCTCCCGCGCGTGGAGGCGTTCCACGCACACTGCCGCGACCGGGACCTGGCGGTCGCCGTCGCTCAGACCGACGTCAAAGGCAACCGGGCGGGTGGGCCGACGGCACAGGTTCATCCCGACTACTACGTTCGCGTCGTCGCCAAGGACAACGACGGCATCACCTTGCGCGGCGCCAAGGTGCACACGTCTGTCTCGACCAATGCGCACGAAATCATCGTGCTCCCGACGCGCAATCTGGCCGAAGGCGAGGAGTCCTATGCGGTCGCCTGCGCGGTGCCGGCGAACGCACCCGGCCTGACCATGCTGGCGAGCGGATACGGCCGGCGCGGCAACGCGTTCGAGCAACCGCTCAGCGCGCGGCACAAGATGATGGAAACGCTGACTGTCTTCGACGACGTCAAGGTGCCGTGGAACCGGGTCTTCCTGAATGGAGAGGTCGCCATGGCGGGCCCGCTCGCGAAGACCTTCGTGGAATTCCACCGCTTCACGGCGGTCAGTTACAAGCTGCCGCTGGTCGACCTGTTCGTCGGCGCCTCACACCTGATGGCGGAGTACAACGGGGTGTTGAAGGCCGGGCATGTTCGCGACAAGCTCGCCCGACTGATCAGCTATGCCCAAATCTGCCGCGGCATGACGCGCGAAGCGGCCCGCGAGGCCAGCGTCGTCGACGGCGTGGCCGTGCCCGACGCCGAGTTGATCAACATCGCGAAGCTCTACTTCGCCACCAACTACCACCAGGCGCTTGCCTGGGTCCAGGACATCGCCGGCGGTCTCCTGGTGACGGGACCGAGCGCCGAGGATCTCGACGACGCGACCCTCCGTCCCCTCGTCGACCGCTACCTCGGCGCCGCCAACCCCAACGCCGAGGAGCGCCTCCGGCTGATCAACCTGATCGCGGATCTGACGGCCAGCGATTTTGCCGGCTACCAGTCCACCCTTGCCATCCATGCCGAAGGCAGCATCGAGGCAGAGAAGATGACGATCTGGCGACAGCACGACATCGAACCGGATGTCGCCTACGCGAGGCGCCTGGCCGGGATCACGAAGGTGGAGTAAACACGTCAACGTCTATGGGCAGACCGGGCGCCTGGGCGAGGCGCCGGTCCATTGTCAGGAGCGGGACGCTCAACGCCTCGGCAAGCGTCACATACGCTGCGTCGTACGGCGTCAGATTGTGGCGCCACGACCAGATGCGATGCAGCATCGCCCGGTGACTGCGTCGGAGAAGATCGAACTCGTTCAGATGATCGACAGCAAGAGCCGCTCTGCCGGCCTCAACCGTTCCGCTGCCCACGTAGCGACGGAGCGCGTTCAACACCTCGAGATCGACTAAGTCGAGGGTGTGCAACGAAACCTGCGGCGCGGGAAGGGCGCGCCTGATTCCCTCGCCGGAACGCGTGCCTAGTACAAGTTCAACTACGACCGAAGCGTCCAGAACGACGGCCACTGATTTCAGTGGTTGTCGCGGTCATACCGCACCACATCGGCCGGCGACGGATCGAGATCGATGGGCGGCAGCCGTGCAATGCGGGCGAAGAGCTCCTCACGTGTCGGCCTGGCGAGCGACGCCTCGATCTCACGCAAGACATAGTCGGACAGGGACATACCTGCGAGCGCGGCGCGGGCCTTCACGTGACCGTGAACATCATTCGGAACGTTCCGAACCTGAATGAGCTTGGCCATGCATTCAAGTTGATGTCATCCGTCTTGCATGTCAAGCATCTCGGTTTCTATCTACCGGACGCCGCCCCCGAAAGTGATGCCAACGTAGATCTCCCGGCCGGGGGAAGGTTCGTAGTAGCGGCGGCCGAAGGCGTTCGTGATGGCGGACGAGTTGTAGCGCACGCCGAACAGGTTGTCGATTCCGACGAACGGACGGATCTCGACATCGCCCGCCTGCTGATCGAGACCGAAACGAAGGTCGACCACGGTGTGGGCCCAGTTTGACTGGCTCTCGTCGTTCGTCAGCGTGAACTCAGCGACGTGGCGAACCGTCATGCTGCCCCGAAGTCCGCCCGGAATCGCGTAGTCGATCCCGGCAAAGAAACGGTGCGGTGGCGTCCCCGGTTCCAGATTGCCACTGAAGTCGTGGCCACCGAGCAGGAACTCATCGAAGACGAAGTGCTGGCGAGTGTACGCCGCACGCGCACTGAAGACGGATACCGGCTGCCAGTTGATCGAGAACTCCAGGCCGGTGCGGTCCGTCTCGCCGGCGTTGGCGAAGAAGGTCCGATCGTCGGGCCGGTTGAACGGCACGAACGCATCAAGCACGCGGGCGCGGTAAACGGCGATGTCGTAGTGCAGACGGGCCGGCTCCACGAGGCCGCGGATACCAAATTCGACGCTCCGGAGCCGTTCCGGATCGAGCGCCTGGTTGAACCCGCCCTCACCGGTCGGCGTGTTGGATAGCTCGACGGTCGTCGGCGTTTCGTAGGCGGTGGAGACGTTGCCGTACAGGTTGAGATTCTCCGTCGCCGCCACCGTCAGGCCGACCGACGGGCTCGCCGCGCCCATCGTCCGTTCCCCCGACTGATCGCCGTCCGCCAACAGGCGGTCGATTGCACGGAAGCGGTAGTAGTCGTATCGGACGCCGGCCGTCAAGGTTACGCGCGCGTGCGGCGAAAGGCCGACCTGGGCAAAGGGACCGGCCGAAAGAACCTGTTCCTGCTGATCGAGCCGGAGCTCGGCACGGTGGGACGTGCTCCCGGGGGCGAACGGAGGCATGAATCCGAACTCCATCCGGTCGTCGTCCTGTGTGGCGACGTCGACGCCGGTGGTCCACGTGACCGCTCCGCTCTCCGATGCGCCGAGGTACTCGGAGCGGAGCCCGCGACCCTGGCGGCTCAGGTCGATCACCTGGCCGACGCCGCCTGCATCCAGCTTCCGATTGGATGCCCAGCCGGTCGCCCGAAAAACCTGCGTGCCGGCGAAGCGGTACTCCAGAGTGGCGCCGCCTTGCCCCTGCCTTGCGATCTCACCCCAGTTCTGCTCGGCCACGGTCGCGCTGCGATGCCCCGAACAGCCGAACCGGCCCATGCAGGGACGGGCCTGACGAGGATTGGCGTTGGCAGTCTCGGCCGCCGGCAGGCGCGGGTCGCCGGCCTGCGCGGCCGTCAGGAAACTGGCGCTCTCCGCGAACGGCGAATCGTAGTGATTAAAAACCCCCGTGAGGTGCCAACGGGCGCCCACCGCCTGGCGCACCACTACGTTCGTCTGGCGGATATCCGCCTCGCTGTGATCGCGCCAGCCGTCGGTCTGGAAGCGGGTGAAACTCCCCATGAAGCTCGTCCCGCTGTTGTTGTGTCCGTCGGCCCGCACCTGCTGGCGTTGGTAGCCGTTGCTCCCCCACTGAAGATCGGGCCGGATGGCGAACCGGCGGCTCGGATCGATTTCGGTGAACAGGCTGATCACGCCCCCGGCGGAGTTGCCGTACAGAACGGAACTGGGGCCCCGGATCACTTCGATGCGCCGCACCGATCCGAGGTCGACGTTGCCCGGTTCGGTCGTTCCGTCCGCCGTGGTAATCGGGATGCCATCCTGGATAATTGCGAGACCGCGCAGGCCGAACCGAGGCTGCGGCGCCCGGATGCTCAGGCCGACGCCCCCCGATAGTCCATAGTTGCGCCGGTTTTGCACGAACAGCCCCGGAATGCCGCGCAGCACCTCGTCGAGGGACGACCGGCGCTCCGTGAAGTTGATCTGTTCGTTCCCGACGACCGCTACTGCATTCGGCACGGTCGCCAGCGTCTGCGCCGAGCGGGTTACCTCCACCGTCTCGGCAATCGGTGCAATGCCCAGCGTGAGATCAAGCCTCGCAGCCGTAGACCCGACGGTAACCGTGGTCGACTCGCCCAGGAAGCCGGGCATCAGCACGGTTACGCCGTAGTCGCCCGCCGGAAGCCGTGAGATGCTGTAGATGCCCTGAGCGTCGGTCACGGCACTGCGCACCAGACCGGTTTGCTCGTGTTCCAGCGTCACTGTCGCGCCTGGCAGCACCCCACCCAGCTCGTCGACGACGGCGCCGATGATCGAGCCAGCGTCGTCCTGCGCCGAAGCCGCCGGAGCACCGGGCCCAAGCACCAGCGCCGCACTGAGCAGCGCGACGAAGGTGGCGGTGCCAGTTAGCGCCGGCCGGAACCGGCCGGCGTGAGAAGGAAGCGTCGCGAACATATCCCCTCCATACGCTTGTGTCACTCCCCGGTGACACCAGATCCAAAGGACGCGGACAACCCGAGCGGGCAGGGTCACCTACTGCTTTGCCGCGGTCCAGACGCCTGTGCCGTACCAGACAAAACTGCCCTCGTCGCCCTTCATCGTGGCGCCCTGCACCTCGCCGGAGAAGTTAATCGGCATATCGCCGTCGAGGTCCGGGACGATGAAGCCCCACTTGATCATTCCGCCTTCGAGCGAGCCGGCGAGAGGCAACGGCCCCTCGCCATCGTTCATGTCTATCTCGCCCTCGAGTGTCGTCCCTTCCTGGTCGAACGTCGCGGTCCAGACCTGTTCACCGGTCTGCGTGTCCAGGGTGATCTCCCAGATGCCGCTGATGTCCGACTGAGCAAGCCCCGCCGTCGACAGTCCGGCCACCAAGGTGGCAACCGCGAAGATTTCCGGAACAAGCTTGATCACAGACGTCTACCCCCGAGAAGCCCGGATTGGCCGCCGGTTCCGTAACGCCCCGTGCGACCGACCCTATTGTAGCGTCATTCCCAACGCCGCCCGCGGAGTAGAATGTGCCGGCAACCACTCGTGCGGCCGAGGGAGGAACGCCACATGACTGAGGCACAGGTCCATAACCGCTGGCTACCGCTCCTTGGGGGAGTGTTGATGAACCTCGCGCTGGGCGTCATCTATGCCTGGAGCGTTTTTGTGGCGCCGTTCGATGCCGACTTCGGCTGGACCCGCACCGAGGTCTCGGTGGTCTTCACCATCGCCATCCTTTCGGTCGGCTCGTGGTTTGTCGTCGCAGGGTTCCTCCAGGACCGCTTCGGACCGCGGCTGGTGGCAGCGTTCGGCGGCATCCTTTACGCTGTCGGTTTCTTTCTCGCCAGCCAGACCGAATCGCTCATATGGCTCTACGTGACTTTCGGGGCCATCGCGGGGGCGGGCAACGGCTTCGGCTACGCCATCCCGATTCCCGTCTGCTCGAAGTGGTTCCCCGACCGGCGCGGCCTTGCCGTCGGCCTCGTCGTAGGTGGTTACGGCGCGGGCTCCGGCATCTATGGTCCGCTCGCCCGCGAGTGGCTTATTCCAGCCTACGGCTGGCAGGGAACGATGCAGATCTCCGCCGTCATCTTTCTGGTCATGACGCTGGTGGCGGCCTATCTGCTGAAGAACCCGCCCGAGGGTTACCGGCCTCCCGCCGCGGCCCCGGCGGCGGGCGGCGCGCAGCCCGCGGCCGCTCCCGCGGCGGGGCGCGATTTCAGAACGGGAGAGATGGTCCGCACGCCGACCTTCTACTTCCTCTGGGTCGCCTACTGTCTCGGTGCTGCAGCCGGCCTGATGGTGATCAGCCAACTCGTTCCTGTCGGCGAAGCAGCGGGACTGGGCGCCGCGGCGGCGCTGGGCCTGACGATCGGCGCAATAGGCAACACCGGCGGCCGCGTGCTGTCGGGATGGATGTCGGATACCTTCGGCCGGCTGAACACGCTCCGGTTGATGGTCCTGCTGTCGGCGGCGGCGCTGCCGCTGTTCCCGCTCTTCGCGGGACAAGTGGTGCTTTTCTACCTGTTGCTCGTCCTGATCTACTACGGCTACGGGACGTTGCTATCGGTCTTTGCCTCCACGTGCGCGGACTTCTACGGCACGCGGAACATGGGGGTCAACTACGGCCTCCTCTTCTCCGCCTGGGGTGTTGCCGGCATCGTCGGACCGGTCATCGCGGGGCGCGTCTTCGACGCCACCGGCACCTACGAGTACGCGTTCTACCTCGCCGCCGGCCTGTCGGTGGTGGCGCTAGGCTCGCTGATGCTTGCAAGGCAGCCGGCCGCACCCGGGTCGGACCGGAGCGCCGCCTGAGCCCCGATGGGCAGCCTCATCACGCTCGTCGGCGAACTGGGCGACCGCCTGTGCCGGTTCACCCAGCGCTGGATTCCCGACTCGTGGGTCGTCTGCATGATCCTGACCGTCCTGGCGATCGTGCTGGCCATGGTGGGCGCGGGGGCGACCCTGAACGAGTCGGTACTGGCCTGGGGCGACGGAATGTGGGCGCTGCTCGAGTTGGCGATGCAGTTTTCCATCGCCATGATCGCGGCTCACGCCTGCGTCGCCTCCCGGCCGGTCTACCGCTTCCTCGATTGGCTGGCCGGCCTTCCAGACAGCGATCGGCCCATCCAGGCGATCGCCGTGATCGGCGCCTACTCACTGGTCACCGGCTACATGAACTGGGCCCTCAGCGTAGTGGCCTCGGCCCTCTTCGTCCCGTTTATCGCGCGTCGCAATCCGAAAGCCGACATCCGCCTGATCATCGCAGCGGGTTATCTCGGAATCTGCACGGTCTGGCACGGAGGCCTGTCGGGATCGGCGCCCCTCATCCTCGCCACGCCCGGGAATCCGCTGTTGGCGCCGGCCGCCGGCGAGCCGATCATCGACCGCGTGCTCCCGGTCACCGAAACCCTGTTCATCCCGTTCAATCTCATCTTCATTGCCATTCTCGGGGCGGTCGCCCTGGGGACGGTGATGCTGCTCCATCCGCGCCGGAACATCCAGACGTTGAGCTCCGAGCAGATCGACCAGATGATGCCGGCGCTTCCCGACGAACAGCCGCCCCAGAGCCCGGCGCACCGCATGGAGGCGTTTCGAGGCTGGATAGTCCTCGCCGCGATCCTGATCGGTTATCCCCTGGGCTATTCCATGGTCACCCGCGGTTTCGGGGCCACGTGGACCATCAACGCCTACAATGCGGTCTTCCTGGTGACGGCGCTGCTCCTTCAGGGCCGGCCGTCCAACATCGTCCGGGCGTTCGGAAACGGTGCACGCACTGCTTCCGGCGTCATCCTGCAGTTTCCGTTCTATGCGGGCATCTTCGGCGTCATCAACAACACCGGGCTGGGCGCCTGGCTGGGCGAACTCTTCGTTACCTTCGCCACCACGGAGACCTATCCGGCGGTGGTCTACTTCTACTCCGGTTTCGTGAACCTCTTCGTGCCGTCCGGCGGGTCCAAGTGGCTGATCGAAGCGCCCTATCTGCTGCCCGCGGCGAGGGAGCTGGGCGTATCCCCGACGACCACGGTGCTGGCCTACGCCTACGGCGATTCGATTACGAACTTCATCCAGCCGTTCTGGGCGATTCCCATCCTGACGGTCACGCGTCTCAAGTTCGGCGACGTTCTCGGCTATACCGGCATCGTCGCCATCGTCTGTACGATCATCAGCGTGATCGCGATGTTCCTGATCCCGCCCAACTTGTAGTGACGGTGCGGGCGCCGGGACTATAATTCGCGCAATCATGCGGCGCAGGTCATTGCCCGCAGCGGTCGGACTTCTGTCGATCGCGCTGATCGCGCTTCCCGTCCTGTCAGCCAGCGAGTGGCCCCGCTTCCGGGGCGCTGATGATGGCGTTGCTCCGGCTCATCCCGACCTGCCCGAGACCTGGAGTGAGACGGAGAACGTCCGGTGGCGAACCGATATTCCGGGCCTCGGCTGGAGCTCGCCGATCGTCTGGGGCGACCACGTCATCGTGACGACCGCAATCAGTGCCGGGGAAGAGCCGCAGCCGGTCAAGGGGCTCTACGACCCGGGCGACGAGCATGGCAAGCAGGACGCGGCGGCGGAGCACCGTTGGCTGGTTCTCGACATCGACCTCTCCACCGGCGCGGTGCGGTGGGAGCAGGAACTGCGGGCGGCCCTGCCTCCCATCAAGCGGCACCTCAAGTCGAGCTTCGCCTCCGAGACGCCAGTCACGGACGGTGAGCGCGTTTACGTCTACTTCGGCACCATCGGCCTGGTCGCGGCACTGGAACTGGAGACCGGCGAGATCGTGTGGACCCGGAATGTCGGCGCATTCAACGGGGGACAGGAGTTCGGCACTGCCGCATCGCCGGTGCTCCACGACGGCCGTCTCTACGTTGTCAACGACAACACGACCGAGTCGTTCCTGACCGCCTTCGATGCCGGGACCGGCGAACCAGTGTGGCGCGTCGTACGAGACGAGACCGAGAACTGGTCGACGCCCTTCGTGTGGGAGAACCGCCTGCGAACCGAGCTCGTGACAACGGGACGCGGCAGGGTACGGTCCTACGATCTCGACGGGAACGTGTTGTGGGAGCTGCAGGGGATGACCGTCAATGTCGCGCCGAGCCCCTTCGCCAGCAACGGGCTGGCTTACCTCAGCTCCGGCTATCCCGGCTCGGCCGTGCGACCCGTCTACGCGGTGCGGCCGGGCGGTTCGGGCGACATCTCGCTCGACCCGGACAACCCGACCGACCACCCCTACATTGCCTGGTTCCAGCCGATGCTCGGCACCTACGTCACGTCGGCGCTGGTCTACCAGGGTATCTACTACACGCTGCTCGACCGGGGGATGCTGCTGGCGCACGACGCCGCCACCGGCGCGGAGATCTACGGGCGGACACGGCTCCGCCCCGGCAGCGGGTTCACCGCCTCGCCCTGGGCATACAACGACCGGGTCTTCGTCCTGAGCGAGGATGGCGACACCTACGTCATCCGGGCGGGCCGCGAGTTCGAGATTCTCGCGGTGAACCGCCTCAATGAGATGGCGTTGGCGACCCCCGCCGTGGCAGGAGGTAACCTGATCATCCGGACTCAGCGAAGTCTCTACTGCCTCTCGAAAGGGGGCGGCGCGTGAGCGTGCGGCATCCCGTCCTCGCGTCTGCCGCAGCATTCGGCGCCGCCGTTCTCGTCACAACGCTGACGGCGGGTTCGGTGAAGGCCCAGTCGATGGGCTTCACGCCGGCTGCCACCATACCCGGACCAGTCGACCTGGTCCGGGCCGAAGGGACGTTCGCTTACTTGACGCGTGGCATGAAGCTGACGATCTTCGACCTCTCCGACCCGGCGGCGCCCGTGCGGCGCGGTGAACATGCCTTCCCGGAGGAGATTTGGGGGTTCCATGTCGCCGGCGCCCTCGCCTACGTGGCGGCGGGGCACTCCGGCCTCTGGATCCTGGACGTATCCGATCCGGACACCCCGCGCCCGCGCGGGTCTATCGCCACTCCCGGGCAGGCGAAGAACGTCGCGGTGTCGGGAGGGCACGCCGTAGTGGCGGATCACATGTCGGGCGTCGACATCATCGACATCTCCGACGTGGACGCGCCGGTCGAGGTCGGCTCTGTCTACACCGACGGCTACGCGCGTGACGTCGCCATGTTCGGATCGCGCGCCTATGCCGTCGACCATCCCGCCGGCTTCTACGTGCTCGACATGACGGCGCCCGATCCTCTGGAGGCGGTCGGGTCGCTGCAATCCGCGTCGGCGCCTCGTCACGTCGAGATCCTGGACGGTGCGCCTCACGTTGCGGTGCTCGTGGGCGGCGTCCCGTTCGACCCCCTCCGGGCGCTTCGTGACGATGCGCCGTCTGTCGACCCGCGCGGCACGCTGCAGATCTACGACGTTTCCGCCCCGTCGGCGCCCACGCTAATCACCACGTTTCGGACGCCGGGCGATGCGCACCGGGCCGAGCTTCGCGACCACCTCGCCTATGTGGCCGACGGGCCGGCCGGCCTCTCGGTGGTGGATCTGTCGACGCCGGAGGCTCCCCGAGTGGTTGGTTCGTACGCGACGCCGCGCACCGTGCGTGACGTCGCGGTCGGAGATGGGATTGTCCTTCTCATAGACGGGACCATCCACCGCAGGTCACACACCTACGAGGATGGTGACGTAGTCGTCCTCAGCCAGGTAGCGCAATGACGCGGCACGAGCGCACGGCGTCCGGACCGCGCCGGAAGGAGGTAGTGAAATGAGACGATGCACGGTTCTGTCCGCTCTCGTCCTCGTCGGACTGTTCCTGACCACCAGCACCTTCGAGGCGCGGCAGGAGAACTTCAACATCCTGATCCACGAGGTTGCCGACAACCTCTGGATGCTCGCCAACGACCCGGCCCAACAGGGAATGCGGTCCGGCGGCAACACCGCCGTCTACGTCCGTGACGACGGCGTGACCCTGGTCGACACGAAGATCGCCGGCTACGGGCCGGACATCATGGCGCGCGTGCGCGAGATCACCGACAAGCCGGTGACTACCATCATCAACACGCACACCCACTATGACCATACCGGCGCGAACAACGAGTTCCCGGATACGGTCGACTTCGTCGTGCACGAGAACACGCGCGCGCAGATGGCGCGACCGAGCTGCGAGCCGGTCACCAACTGCGAGGCGTTCCAGGGCGAGAATGCAAAGTACCTGCCGCAGACCACCTACAGCGACACGCACTCGCTGTTCAGCGGTGACGATCAGATCGACCTGTACTACTTTGGCCGGGGCCATACCGATGGCGACACGTTCGTCGTCTTCCGTGCCGCGCGCACGATCCACACCGGCGACATGTTCCAGCGGAAGGGCCTGCCCTTCATCGATGTCGCCAACGGCAACGGCAGCGCGGTCGAGTTCGGCTCCACCCTCGAGAAGGCGGTCGCCGGCATCAGCAACGTCGACCTCGTCATCTCCGGTCACAACGACACGCTGCTCGAGTGGGATGACTTCGTCAACTTCAGCGGCTTCTACAACGACATGGTCGACCAGACCGAGAATTCCCATGCCGCCGGCCGCTCCATCGACGAGGCGGTCGCCGCCTACAGCCTGCCAAGCCGGTACAGCGACTTTGATGCTCCGGCGAGCGGCCTACGCCGCGCCATCGAGTGGGTCTACGGCGAGCAATAGCTACCCGTCGAGGGTGGTCATGAGCACCCACATCGGGTTGTTGCCCACCTCGTAGGTTTCGAGGGGGGTCAGGACGCCGGTCTCCTCGACCCGGTAAGCGGTTAGGCGGCCGGTCTGCTGGCCGGTCGCGAAGAGATACTGGTCGCCGGGATCGAGCCCGAAGGCGCGGGGGACGGGATCCGTACTTGCCCGGTCCACGAAGGTGAGGTGGCCCGAGGACGGATCGACACGGAAACTCGCGACACTGTTATGGCCGCGGTTGGGCGCAAAAAGGAATCGCCCCGACGCGGAAACGCGAATCTGCGAGCAGGTGTTCGCGCCGGTGTAGTCAGCCGGCAGGGTCGGAATCGTCTGAACCGGCTCGAGCGTGCCGGTGGGGCTGATCGAATAGGCAGTGACGCTGCTCCCCTGTTCGTCGGAGAAATAGACGACGTCGAGCGTCGGGTGGAAGGCCAGCGCGCGCGGCCCAAGATACTCCGCCGGGTCATGCCGTGGCGGATCGTTGGGCGTCAGTTGACCGCTCCGCTCGTCGAACCGGAACTGGAAGATTGCGTTGGGTCCGCGGTTTGCGATGTGCGGAACGTAGGCGAAGCTATTCGACCGGTCGGTCAGGATCGCGTGGGCGCCATGCGACGTGTAGCGCCACTCTACCGGCGGGAACGTGACGGCGCCGTCGTCGCCGACACGGTGGACCGCCGCCGTGCTCTGGTAGTAGTAGGCCGACAGCACGAAGCGTCCGGTCCGATCTGTCGCGACGTAGACTGGCTCGCCCTGAAGCGGCGCGGTGCCAATCAGCGAGAGGCTGCCGGTCCGCTGATCGACGCGGTAGCTCGAAACGGCTTGGGCGCCCCGGCGCCCGACATGCAACACCTGGCGGTCTGGCGAGAGAGCCAGCGGTGCTGGACCGCCCTCCACCGCGACATCCTCCTGATGGTGGAGGCCGCCGGACGCATCCATGGTGTAGATGGCGATCCGATCGTCATCCTGGAGCGCGACGTACATGTGGCGTCGGGTCTGCATGGCGATCCTCCCTCCTGCGGTCTACGTGCCGGTTTGGAAACCGGCGCACCGGACCGGCGCACCAGACCGGCGTACCGAAACGGCGCGCTCCGGGTTACAGCTCCCGGATTCGAACGTTGCGGAATCGGACGACGCCCGCGCCGTACTGCAGGGCGATCGGGCCCTCGGCGAACTGGGTGTCTTCGACGTCGACCATCTCTTCGCCGTTGAGGGTCACCTGCAGGCGGGTGCCGCGGGCCGTAATCTCGTAGGTATTCCATTGACCGCCCGCGTTGATGACGCTGGCGGGCGCCGCGATGTGGACGATGCCGCCTGTCCGGTAGGTCTGATCCGCCCGAGTGTCGTAGATGTTGACCTCGTACGAGTTCCGGTCGGTGACCGTCGTCGGATCGGCGCAACGGATGAAGATCCCGCTGTTGGCCGGCTCGTCCACCCAGAACTCGAGCGTCAATTCAAAGTCGGCGTAGGACTCCTTCGTCACCAGAAAGCCGCTGCCGCTGTTGGCCTGCACGGCGCCGTCGGCCAACTCCCAGTTGGCATCGCCGATTGGATTGAAGTTGTCCAGATTGGAGCCGTCGAAGAGCGTGGTGAAGCCGCCCTGGGCCGTAACCGCGGGCGCAGACTGGAACGCCAGTCCGGCGACCGCGATCAACGCAAAGGCTGCGAAGCTCGTGCGCAACAGTGACCGGTTCATTTTCATCCTCCTTGCGTGCCCGCTTCGGGCTTGTGGTGACGCGAAGTATACCGCCCGTGTCCCCCGACTTGACGACTAACGTGGACTATTCCAGCAACTCCAGCAGAGCGTCCACCACCGCGTCGGGACGTTGCGGCGCAAGATCATGGCCGGCTCCCTCGACGATGCGGCGGGCGACAAGGTTCGTAAAGCGGCGCTGATCGCCGGTCGGATCCTCCGATGGCCGGCCGAAGCCGCTGTCGGCCCCGCGCAGCACGATCGCCGGCACGGTGATTGGCGGACGTTCGGCGAGCCGCCGCTCGACATCGAGAAAGCGCTCCTCGCCAGGGGCGTAGCCGTGGCGGTGCCGGTAGGAATGGATGACCACCTCGACGAAGTCGGGATTGTCGAACGACGGCGCCGAACGTTCCCACACGTCGTCGGTGTACTCCCACTGGGGAGCCCACGTCTCCCAGAGGTGGCGGCAGATGGCATGGCGGTTCGCCTCCAGGCCGGCCCGGCCGCGCTCCGTGTTGAAGTACCACTGGTACCAGAGGCGCGCCTCCACCAGCGCGGAGGGAGAAGGCACTGACGTCGAAACCGTGTCCTGCACCGAGTATCCACCGATCGCCACCTGGGCGCGTACGCGCCCGGGATGGAGAATCGACGTAATGCAGGCGGCGCGGTTTCCCCAGTCGAACCCGGCCGTCGCAACCCGCTCCAGTCCCAGCGCGTCGACGAAGTCGACCAAGTCCTGCGCTATCGCCGCCTGTTCCGCCATACGCGGCGCGTCGGGATCGCGAAACCGGGTGGTGCCGTAGCCGCGGAGATAGGGCGCGAGAACACGGTAGCCCGCCTCCGCGAGGGGCGGCGCCACCCCATCCCAGGCGCGAATGTCGTAGGGGAACCCGTGGAGCAGCACGACCGGAAAACCGCCCGGGCTCCCGCTTTCCTCGTAGCCGACCGTGAGGACCGGGGTGTCGACGCTGCGAAGCGTCGGTGTGGTGGATCGGCCCTGCGCCTCTACCCCCGCCCGTGGCGCGCGGCTTGCCAGGGCCGCGGCGGCGCCCGCCACGCCTGCGCGCCTAAGGAACTCGCGGCGGGTAGGTTCCGGCTTCACCATCGGCCACCTCCATGGCTGCCCCGCTTCTACATCTCGCCTAGGGCTCGCTCACCCGGAAGACGTAGAGTGCGTTGTGGCCCTCCGGACTCACAAGCTCAGGGGTCAGAAACGTAGGGATACGCCAGGGGCTGCCGCCGCCGCGGGCGGTCGCCACCGCCACGTACTGGACACCGTCCGCCTCGTAGCTGATCGGGAACCCCATGACCGCCGTGCCCAGCCGGCTCTTCCAGAGCACTTCGCCGGTGCGGACGTCGTAGGCGCGGATCCAACGATCGAAGTCGCCCGCGAAAACGAGGCCTCCGGCGGTGGTGAGCGCGCCGGTGAGGAACGCGGCCGGCTGCTCGACGCTCCACACTTCGTCGAGGGTGCGGACGTCGTAGGCGGCGAGTTTGCCGAACAGCCCCTCCTTGCCGGGCATGGGACGCCAGGCCCGGATGCCGGCGGAGCCCCCCGACCCAATCTCGAGCACCGCCTCGCGGCCGGCGATCTCCATGCAGCTCTGGCTGAGCGGCAGGACCAGCAAGGCGGTCTCGGAATGATAGGCGCCCGCCTGCCAATTGTGACCGCCCGCCGTCGATGGACAGACCGACATCCAGTCGCCGATCTGCGCATTACGAATGTCCTCCCGGTAGACGACCCGGCCGGTTTCACGGTCGACCGTCTCGAAGACGTTCTGGTAGACAGTCTCGGTCAAGCCGAGGAACCGGCCCGTTCGGGCATCGAGCTTCCAGAGGATGCCGTTCTTGCCCGCGCTCAGGACGACGCGCTCGCCGTCGAGGTCGACGACGATCCGCTCGAAGGACTCGTCCATGTCGAGCGTCTCGCCCGGCACGTGGGTGAAGTACCAGACGATCTCGCCGGTGTCGATGTCCAGCGCCAACGTCGAGTTGGCGTAAAGCGTCTCGTGCTCCGTCGTGAGTCCCCGGCTCGCCGCTACCCACGGCTTGGCCTGGGCCGTTCCCCAGAAGCTCAGGCCAAGCTCGGCGTCCCAGCTCCCCGGAATCCAGACATCGGCGCCCCCGCGAAACTCGATCGGGAGGTCACCCCACGAGTCGCCCCCGGGTTCGCCGGGACGCGCGACCGTAAACGTCCGCCACAGCTCTTCCCCGGTGCGCGCGTCGTGTGCCGTGATGAAGCAACTCTCCGGGTGGAATCGGCCGCACCCGCTTATGCCGTTGATGACCTTACCGTCGATCACGATAGGCCCCGACGTGTTTCCGAAGCCGAGCTCGGCGTCGGCCACCTCGGTTTCCCACCGTACGACGCCGCTACGGGCGTCGAGCGCGACCAGGTGGGCGTCACTCGTGGCGACGAAGATCAGGTCCTCCCAGACCGCAAGGGTCCGGAGGTGCCCGCCGCGCCGGCCTTCTGGAAACGTGCGGCGATACTCCCAAAGCGGCGTCCCGTCGATGCCGTCTAGCGCCTGGACGACGTTGCCGGGGTTGCTCAGGAAGAGAACGCCGTCCCTGACCAGCGGCGCCTGCTGGCTCCGCCCCTGCTCCATGCCCCACGACCACGCAAGCTGAAGGCGGTGGACGTTGCCGGTGTCGACCTGATCCAGCGGGCTGTAGCCCCAGGAGCCAGGGTTGCCGCGCCAATGGAGCCAGTCCCCCTCGGGTGGATCGGCCAGATCGGCATCCCGGACCGGCATGAATCGCTCCGCGGGTCGATAGGTCCGGGTGACGCCCGTCGGGGTTTCGCTCACGTCGCCTACGACCTCCGGTGGCCGGTCGATTGAATCCGGTGAGGGTCCGGTTCCGAGACGCCCCGGTACCGGCGGGAGGATGTCCTCGGCACGGGCCGTCGCGCCGCGACCATCCGGTCGGACCAGGCCGGCGGAAGCCACGGTCAGCCGCGCGTCCGACGCGGCGATCCCGTTCTCACGGAGGATGAATGCGACGATCGCGGAACGCTGCTCGTCGCTGAGCGAGCCGGGTGACTGCACCGGCATCGTCTCGTCGATGATCGTGAGCAGGTCGGTGACGGTTCGGTTGCCCCAGATGTTGCGGAAATTGGGACCGGCCAGTTCGGGAGCCTCGAACTGACCGCGCAGGTCGACCAGGTGACACGAGGCGCACTGCTGGAGATAGAGCGCTTCACCGGTTTGCGCCTGGTCGGCGGTGTAGGACGCCTGATCGTCGCCGGGCGCCTGCCCAAAGGCGGCCTGTGCCACCATGCCAACCGCGCCGGCCAGCGTCAGCGCCGCCATCGCGGTGGCGAGCGTGATCCAGCCGCGCATCATCGGGCACCCGCCGTCACGGTGACCGGCACGTAGCCGTTGGTCCAACAGCAGTGGAACTCGAAGTCTTCCACCGGATCGTCGATTCCCTGCACCCGGAGCAGATAGTCGCCAGGCTGATCGAACGTAGCCGTGACCGTTGCGCTGCCCTCCGCCGGCTCGACCCAGAGTTCGGGGGCGGTGATGGTCACGTCGCCCGGCCCCTGGTGTTTGGTCCAGCCCAGCCAGCTACGCTCGCCTCCGTGCTCCGCCCAGACCGTGAGTTCGAGCGGCTCCCCCACCGCGACCGTTCGTCCTACCGCCGTCCGTCCCGAACGTCCCCGGAAACCCGGTCCGTTCTCCTCGAAGCGCAGCGTTGGGGCCGATTCCGCCCGGCCGTCGGAATCAGGCTCGTCGAGCACGTAGTCGGGATGCAGGTGGCCGGGTGTGGAGGCGCGCGCCGTACCCCGCTCGATCGTCCAGACGACTTCCTGCCGCCGGCCGAACCCGCTCGGTACCGTCACCGTGAAAACGCAGTAGTACCGCCGATACGGTGTCTCGGGAACGGGATCGAAATGGGTCGGCTGCCCGCCGTTGAACTCCGCCGGATCGACGACATTGGCGGACCCTATCGGGATGTCCACCGCCTCTTCGGTGTTGAGGCTGTAGTAGCCAAAGCAGATGTCGGACGAGCCGTCCACGTTCCGGTACCACCCGTCGAAGATCGGGATGATGCCCTGCCCGCGCGGACGTAGCGTCTGTTCGTCGAACGTCCGGTTCTCAAGGGGGATGACCTGCCCGGCCGCGGGTTCCGCGCTCGCCATGAGCAGGCCGAGGATCCCGAGGCCGATCAGGCTTCGCCAGCCGCGCATCTTAGTCGCGTTCGGCCAGCAGCATGCCGTACTGCTCTTCATCCAGATACGAAATGCCAACCCACATATGCGACATCTCGTCTACGCCGCGCCGCCCGAAGACGACCCATTGGTTTGGGTCGGGGTTGATCTCGTTGGCCGCCGTGTTATCGAAGACCGACGTGAACAGGAGCGTCGTGCCCCGCGGCAGTAGTGGCTGTGCCCCTTCCTCGATCAGGTAGGTGATTTGCCAGTTGTGGCGGTAGTTGTCGATCTTGCCGAGCATCTCCCGTCGGCCGTCCGGGTAAAGCGCCTCGAGCGACATCTCCTTGCCGCGGGTGTGCATGTGCGGGCGGAAGCTCTGGATCAGCGCGGGGCGGTCGAGCACGTGGACTCCCTGGATCACCCTGTAGCTGTTGGGAGGTATCAGGATGTCGCCGCCGCGGGGCATGCCGCCCATCCGGTCCACCCGGAACAGCACCTCGCCCGCCGTTGCGATCCGCGGCGTCACGCCTTCGGGATGGAACCAAAGGCCGACCTCCACGACGTCATCGGGAACAGCCTCCGTCGTGGCAAACGGCGCATAGTGCAGGTTCCACCTCACGTCCGCCTTGCCCGCCGGGAGGAGCATGCCGGTGTCCTCCGGGAAGACCTCGTAGCGCTTGCCAACCCCGTAATGGGCTATCGCGACGCCGCGCTCGCTATCGGCCGTCTGGTAGTAGGCGTGGCCATGGTGAACGACTTTCATGCCGCCGGGGTACGACGGCTTGAACTCGTAAGCCTGGATCCAGCGGGGCTCGTCGATCCCCTCGACCTGCACCGTCGGCTCCCACCACTGGTCCTGGCCGTTGGCCTCGACGTCATAGGGCGTGGACCGGACGATGAGATCCGGTGGACGCTTCAGTTCCGCCTCGAGCTGCCACGATCCCCCCTCCGGGAAATCTGGCACCGCCGGCAACTCGCCCTGGCCGCGAGGCGCGCCGACGTCCACCCATCGCACGATCGTGTCGATCTGATCGTCGCTCAGGGAGATGTCGTTCTTGTACGCCTGCACGCCGACGTTCGCGTCGATGTGCCAGGGCGGCATGAGGCGCTCCTGAACGCGGAACTTGATCCGGTCGGAGTAGCGCTTCGCCATCTCGTAGTCGAGCAGAGACATCGGAGCGAACGAGCCGGGCCGATGGCATTCGACGCAGTGCGTCCACATGATGGGCGCCACATCCTTGGTGAACGTGACGTCCTGGGCCTCGGCCGGCGCGACGGTGAACGTGGCCGCAGCGAAAAGGAGCGCCGCGAGCCAGACCTGCCTACCGGTGCGCTGAATCGTCCATCGCGCCATGGTCTTCCTCCATCCGTTTCGTCTCCCCGGACACTACCACACGCGCCGGTCACCGCCACGCGGTGAGGGTGGAACCGGCCTCGCCGGAACGGGATGGGTCGGCGCGCAACAAGGGCGTTCAGTCCGCCAGCCCGAACGTGTAAACGACGTTGCCAACCGTCATCGTGACGTACTGCCGGCCGTCGACCGCGTACGTCATCGGGTTCGCATTGACGGGACCGCCGAGCGGAATGTTCCAGAGTTCCGTGCCGTCGTCGGCGTCGAGGGCGAAGAAGTAGCCGTCGACGGTTGCGGCAAACACGAGACCCCCCGCCGTAGCCATCACGCCGGTCCGTGCCCGCGGTTTCATCGGGAACTCCCAGGCTATGTCGCCGGTGGCTGGCTCAAGGGCGCGGATGGCGCTCCGGTAATTGTCGACGGGCATGGGCGACTGCACGCCGCCGCCGGTGTAGCGCTCCCCTTCCTCGTACTCCTCTTCCCGAGTGAAGAACTCCCCTTCGCCGTCGAAGGTGTTGACGTAGAGCAGGCCGGTTTCCGGGCTGAACGATGGCGACCACCAATTCGTTGCGCCACCGGCGGTCGGCGCCACCACGGTTCCTTCAACGGTCGGCGCGGTGTTGGGAAGGCGGATCGGCCGTCCGTTCTCGTCCAGCCCTTCCGCCCAGGTCTGCAGCGCAAACGGCTTGCCGAGAAGAAACTCGCCGGTAACGCGGTCGAGCGTGTAATAGAAGGCGTTGCGGTTCGCCCAGAGCATCGTCTGGCGCGTCTCGCCCTCCATTTCGATATCGGCGAGCACTGGGATCTGGATGGCGTCCCAGTCGTGCACGTCGTGCGGGGTGAATTGGAAGTACCACGCCATCTCGCCGGTGTCTCCGTCCAGTGCGAGTACCGAATCGGAATAGAGGTTATCGCCCAGCCGGACATCGCCGTTCCAGTCGGGTCCAGGGTTGCCAGTCCCCCAGTACACCAGGTTCAGCTCCGGATCGTACGAACCGGTAATCCAGGTGGGCGATCCGCCCGTCCGCCACGACTCGCCCGCCCACGTCTGGTTGCCGGGCTCGTCCGGCCCGGGGATGGTGTAGGTCCGCCAGTGGAGTTCGCCCGTAGCCGCGTCGTAGGAATCAAGGAAGCCCCGGATTCCGAATTCGCCCCCCGCGATCCCGGTCACCACCTTGTCCTTCACGACGAGCGGCGCCGCGGTCTTGCTGTAGCCGGCTTGGTAGTTGGCCACCTCGGCGTCCCAGATAACGCTGCCGCTTCGCGCATCGATTGCCACGAGGTGGGCGTCCAGCGTGCTCATGTAAAGCGTTTCCCCAAGAATGGCGACGCCTCGGTTGTTCCGCCCGCAGCAGATCCGAATGTCCTCGGGCAGGGGATGCACGTAGCGCCAGTAAGGTCGCCCGTTGGTGGCATCTACCGCGGTGACGTTGCTCGGCGATTCCGTGATGAACATCACGCCGTCGACCACGAGCGGCGTCGTCTCGGCCCGATCGAGAGCCCGGATGTTGTAGGCCCATTTCAACTCGAGGTTCGCCACGTTCGTGGTGTTGACCTGATCGAGACGGCTGAATCGTCTGGCGTCGAGGGTGCCGTTGTACATCAACCAGTTGTGCGGTTCGTCGGCCGCGTTCACCAGGCGCTCCCACGTGACAGGCTCGAAACGGGGCACGTCCGCCTCCTGCGCGACGGCGACAACCGATAGGGAAGCAAGCAGCGCGACGGCCGTTGCAATGCGGGACATGGGCATTCCTCCCTCCGCCGGGACGGCATTCCCGCGATGATACTTCAGCCGCGGATGTCCTTAGACGACGCGGTGCAGCAGCTCGTCTCCCGCCCCCAGGCGGCGGCAGTTCTCCAGCGCCACCGCAAGGCTCCGCTCGATCGTCTCGCGCGTCAGCCAGGCCAGGTGCGGCGCAACGATCACATTCTCCATGGCAAAGAGGGGATTCGTCGCTGGTGCGGGTTCGGCTTCGTAGACGTCCAGACCGGCCGCGGCGATCCGGCCATCGCTCAGCGCCGCCACCAGCTCCGCCTCATCGATCAGCCCGCCTCGCGCCGTGTTGACGATCACCGCGCCCGGCTTCATCCGTTCGATCGCCGCAGCGTCGATCAAGCGCTCCGTTTCCGGCGTGATCGGAAGGTGCAGCGAAACGATGTCGCTTTCCGACAGGAGCCGGTCGAGCGGCACCCGCTCCCCCGCCGCATCCGGCTTGGGCGTCCGGCTCACGTACAGGACGCGCGCGCCCATCGCCGCGAGGACCGGCGCCAGCCGCTGCGCAACGGCGCCGAAGCCGATCAGGCCGACCGTCCGGCCCGCCACCTCCCCGCAGTCGTCCTGCAATGCCGTCTGCAGTGCCCAGCCGTTCCCCACGCGTGTAGTCCTGTCGACCTGAGCGGCGCGGCGAAGCGCCCCGAGCATCAGCAGCAGGGTTGCCTCCGCGACGGCCTGCGTGTTGGTTCCCGGCATGTTGCAGACGGGAATGCCGCGGCGGCGCGCGGCCTCGAGGTCGATCGTGTTCACGCCGATCCCGATCTTCTGGATCAGGCGGAGGGACGGCCCCGCCTCAATCATCTCCGCGCTCAGCGGCAGCAGAACGTGCCAGAGCACGTCCGTGTCGCCGATCAGGCGGTGGTAGCGGTCCAGATCCTCGACCGGGCAGATCGCCAATTCGACGGCGTCCGGCGCCAGGTTCGCGAACCGGCGTTCGAAGTCACGGCTGGCCGCGTAGTGGCAGAGCACCTTCATGGTGATCAGCGCGCCTGGGAGGATGCAATCCCGAAGGCGTCAACGTGCGCCGGTATCATACGCGCTGCGTGACCCATCCGGACGCCATTCTGGACGCCTTGCGCCGCATGAACCTGATCGATGCGACGGCCTCTCCTCCGCTCACGCCATTACCGGGCGGCGTCTCCTCCGATATCTGGCGTGTCGATCTTCCAACCGGTCCCCTCTGCGTCAAGCGGGCGCTGCCACGCTTGAAGGTCGCGGCGATGTGGGAGGCGCCGGTGGAACGAAACGGGTACGAGTGGGCCTGGATGCGGGAGGCGGCGCGAATCGTTCCCGGGTCCGTACCTCCCCTCGTCGCCCAGGACGCGCGCGCAGGCTGCTTCGCAATGGGGTTCCTCGATCCACATACGCACCCCCTCTGGAAGGCGCAACTCCGAAACGGCGACGTTCGCATATCGACCGCCCGCGCCGTCGGCGAGCGCCTTGCCGCGATACATGCGGCCACCGCCGGACGGGAGGAAATCGCCGCGCGCTTTCGAACGGACGATATCTTCCTGGCCATCCGGCTGGAGCCGTACCTGCTGGCCACAGCGGACCGCCACCCTGAATTGGCGCCGCGGCTGCGCGCCCTCGCCACGAAGACGGCAGCAACGAAGCGGGCGCTGGTCCATGGCGACGTCAGTCCGAAAAACATTCTGGTAGGGCCGGACGGTCCGATCTTCCTCGACGCCGAATGCGCCTGGTACGGCGACCCGGCGTTCGATCTCGCGTTCTGCTTGAACCACCTGCTGCTGAAGTGTCTTTGGACGCCCGCGGCGAGCGGGCGCTTCCTCGATGCCTTCGAGGCGCTCGCCGACTCCTATCTTCAGGGTGTGAGCTGGGAGCCGAGCGCGGAACTTGAGGAACGGACGGCACATCTCCTCCCCGGGCTGTTCCTGGCGCGTGTCGACGGCAAGTCGCCAGTGGAGTACGTCACCGGCGACACTGGTCGCAACCAGGTTCGCCGGACGGCCCGCCGATTCCTGCTGGAGCCGGTTCCGGCGCTCGCCCCGATCCCGGCCGCGTGGGCCGACACACTGGAAGAAGCGCGCTAGATGTCAGCATCGATCGACGCGAGATCCATCACGCAGGTGACCGCACGGCGCGTCTGGGACTCACGCGGGCGGCCGACAATAGAGGTGGAGGTGGGCCTGTCGAACGGCGCCGTGGGCCGCGCCATCGCACCGGCGGGAGCATCAACCGGGAGCGGCGAGGCGGTCGACCTTCGTGACGGAGGTGATGCGTTCGGCGGGTACGGCGTTAGCGGCGCCGTCCGGAACGTCAACGGCGTAATCCGGCGAGCCCTCCTTGGGCTGGACGCAGGCGCTCAGACTGCCATTGATCGGACGCTCGTCGATCTCGATGGCACGAACAGCCGGAGCCGCCTCGGGGGCAATGCGCTAATCGCCGTGTCGATGGCGGTCCTCCATGCCGCGGCCGCGGCCGAACCCTTGCCGCTCTGGAGTCATCTCCTGGGTGATGCGCCGGCCATCCTGCCGCTGCCCGAAATACAGATCTTCGGCGGCGGAGCACATGCTCGCGGCCGGGCGGACCTTCAGGATGTGATGGTGATGCCGGTAGGCGCAACCTCGTTCGCCGAGGCCCTCGACTGGACGGCCGATGTCTACCGTGTGGCTGGAAGGCAGATGGAGGAAGCGGGACGCCTGCAGGGCGTCGCGGATGAAGGAGGCTGGTGGCCCGCGTTCGACACGAACGAGAGCGCGATCGAGCAACTGGTCCAGGCCATCGAGTCGGCGGGGCGGCGGCCGGGTGAAGAAATGGCCATCTCGCTCGACGTCGCCGCGTCGACCTTCTACCGGGGGGGGCGATACGTTCTCGGTCTCGACGGACAGGACGTCGACAGCGACGGCCTGGCGGAGATGCTGATCGATTGGATCGACCGTTATCCGATCGCCTCCGTCGAGGACCCCCTCGCGGAGACGGACGCCGACGGCATGCGGCGCTTCACGGCCGCCGTCGGCCACCGTGTGCAGGTCGTCGGCGACGACTATCTCGTGACCAATGCGGCGCGCGTCGCCGATGCGGCTCGAACCTGCGCCTGCAACGCCCTCCTCGTCAAGCCGAATCAGGCGGGTACGATCACCGAAACCCGCGCCGCGCTCGACGCAGCTGTTGCCGCGGATTTCGCTACGATCGTCTCCGCGCGCTCCGGAGAGACGGAAGATGTCACAATCGCCCATCTCGCGGTTGGGTGGAGCGCCGGCCAGCTCAAGGTGGGTTCGTTTGCCCGATCGGAACGGATGGCGAAGTGGAACGAAATGCTCCGGATCGAGGAGGCGCTCGGCGGTGACGCCAGATTTGCCGGCGCCTCGGCGTTGCGTCCGGCACGCCCCGGAACTCAATCTGCCGATGGCGTCCTGAAGGAGAAACAGCGATGGCGATAACGACGACTGCTGCTCGACCTGCGACCTACGGTTTGGTGGGCATGCTGCTGATGGCCCCAGGCTTCACGCCGTCCGCCGCGGCGCAGGGAGGCGATGCCGCGGCGGCGTTCGTGCGCGTCGCCACGAGTTACCAACTCACGCCGAACGTCGTCTACCACCGCGCCGACGGGCGCGACCTGACCCTGGACGTCTACCGGCCGCGCGGCGCATCGGGCCCGGCCCCAACGCTGATGTACATCCATGGCGGTGGCTGGACGAACGGCAGCAAGGAAGCATCGGCGCTCACCTTCCTTCCCTATCTCGAGATGGGCTGGGCCGTGGTGAACGTCTCCTACCGCTTGGCCGACGCGGCGCACGCGCCGGCCGCAGTGGAGGATTGCCGTTGCGCGCTGCGCTGGATCTACCGGAATGCCGAGGGGTTCAACTTCGATGTCGAGCGAATCGTCGTGACGGGCAACTCCGCTGGCGGCCACCTCGCGCTCACGACCGGCGTGCTTCCCGCCTCGGCCGGCCTCGACGCGCAGTGCCCGGGAGACCGACGCCGGGTGTGGACGACCGGCAACACGTCGACCGCCGAACTGAAGGTGGCGGCGATCGTCAATTGGTACGGGATCACCGACGTCCACGACTTGGCAAACCGGACGCCCGGCACATCCGGCAATTTCACCGAGGCCTGGCTCGGCAGCCGTCCCGACCGTAACGACGTCGCGACACGCGTATCCCCGACGCACTACATCCGGGGCGACCTGCCGCCCATCCTGACGATCCACGGCGACGCCGATTCGATCGTCCCCTACGACCACGCGACCCGCCTGCATGAAGCGCTCGACGACGCGGGCGCCCCGAACCAGTTGCTGACCATCCCCGGCGGTGGCCACGGCGGCTTTACGCCCGACCAGAATCAGATGATCTACAACACCATCCGCCGGTTCCTGGGTGAACATGGGCTGACGTCCGCCACGTCCAACGAGTAGCCGTCACTCGGCGGGCTCGCCAGGGGTGACGGAAGGCGGGCTCGCCGGTCAGGGGTGCAGGGCGCGCAGGCGCGCCCGCTCGCTGTCCGTCAGGGGCAAGTAACCCGTCTCGTCGGGAATCGACAGCAGCGGCTGACATGGGCCGCACATCAGCGTATCGGGCTCCTCGTTGTGCAGCAGACCGAGCGTGTGCCCCAGCTCGTGCGCTACGACATGTCGGGTGACCATCGCATCGCCCCGGTCGGGACCGCGGACGGAACGGATGACAACCAGGTAGCGCGGCGGTTCGATGCGCGGAAGCGGCCAAGCGTACGACAGGATGTCCTGCGCCGACAGCAGCAGGATGACATCGGCGTCGAGGTTCGTCACCTCCGCTGGCGCATCGGGTTCCGCATCTCCTGCCGGAAGGCGGACCGCGCGCTGAGCAACCCGACGCGCGTAGTTCTCGATGTCACGCAGTTCCGGCGGGGCCACTACGACGCGCGGTCCGTCGAGGCGGGTGGCAACTTCCAACTCCGCCAACCTGGCGTTCCAGAAGCTGACCGCATCCCGTGCCGCCTCAATCCGCTGATCGCCGGCTGTCGGGACGATCAGCAACACGGTAACCGCTAGCGCCGCGGTTTGCACTTACCTGCCCGGAAGAACCAGACGCCCGGACGCGTCACAGACTCCAGCCTTCACGGTACTCCTCTTCGAGGAAGGCGTTCGCCTCAGGCACGTTCGAGACGCGCATCCGCTCGGAGTCCCAATCGATGGCGGCTCCGCTACGCACGGCCAGATTGCCGAGCAACACGACCTCGGTCAGCGGGCCGGCATGCTCTTCGAAGCTGGAACCAGAGGCGCCACGGCCCTTGCAGGCGTCGATCCATTCCCGATAGACACCCGGTGACCGCGGGTACTTTTCTGGCGGCGGGCTGGCCGTCACCTCGTCGTGCAGCGCCGTCGGAAACGCGCGCGGCTCGCGGCCGTACATGTCCGCGCCGATCAGGCCGTCGTCCCCCACGAACAATTGACCGCTGGACCCTCCCGGCAGCTGTTCCCCGTCGGCCAACTGGGGCGGGCGCGGCGGCGCAAGGCTGCCGTCGCGCCAGACGACCCGGACCGGAGGTCGCTCGCCGCGCGCCGGGAACTCGTAGACGATGCGTGAGACGGCTGGTGCCGTTTCCTTGAAGAGAGGCGTGGTCTCCGCCTCGATGCGCGTCGGTTGCCCGAGTTCGAGAGCCCAGAACGCGGCGTCCATGGCGTGACAGGCAATATCCCCCAGCGCGCCAGTGCCGTAGTCCCACCAACCGCGCCAACGGAACGGGTGATAGGCCGGGTGAAACGGGCGGTGCGGCGCCGGCCCGAGAAACAAATCCCAGTCGAGTCCCGGCGGTGCATGGTGAGCTTCCGTCGGGCGTTCGATGGCCTGCGGCCAGATGGGCCGGTTGGTCCAGTAGTGCACCTCGCGCACCGTGCCGATGGTCCCCGCCTCGAGCCACTCGCGAATCTGGCGCGTCCCCTCTCCCGCGTGTCCCTGGTTCCCCATCTGCGTCGCGACGCCGTGCTCACGAGCCGCGGCGGCCAGTGCGCGCGCCTCTGCCACCGTGCGCGTCAGCGGCTTCTCGCAGAAGACGTGCTTGCCCCGCCTCATCACCTCCATCGCGATCACGGCGTGCGTGTGGTCCGGGGTCGCGACAATTACCGCGTCGAGACCGGGTTCGAGATCGAGCATCCGCCGGTAGTCCTGGTAGACGCGGGCGTCCGGAAACTCGCGGAAGGTGCGCGCGGCAAAGCCCAGATCCACGTCGCACAGGGCCGCGATGTTCTCGCTGTCGCAGCCCCGCACGTCGGCCCGTCCGCGGCCACCCACGCCGATTCCCGCGATGTTGAGCGTGTCGCTCGGCGCCTGCGTGCCGCGCCCGCCGAGAACGTGACGCGGCACGATCATCACCGAAGCCGCAGATGCCGCGGCCAGGAATCTGCGACGCGAGATCCGGTTACCCACTTCCATGTCTCCCGACGCTCGACGGCGACCTCGCGGACGTCGGAAAACGCAAGCGATGACGTCCGTCCCGAATGATACTGAATTGAGTCGCGTGGCCGGCTGCGACTGGCGGACGGCACCGCCGCCAGCCTAATGGACGGCGGCGTCAAGTGGAGCGCGTCGTCGCTCCGCCGCCGGAATCGATGCCGAGACGGTCGATCAGCTTGCTCAATCCCTGGCGCGACATCCCCAGTTCCCGGGCGGCCCGGCGCCGCTGGCCGTTCGCGCGGATGAGGGCGGCGCGCACGAACGCCCGTTCGAATGCCCGCCGCGCTTCCGCCAGCGTCGGGCGGCGTTCCTCAACCGTGCGGCGAAATCCCGCGGGGAGCAGGTGCGGTCCCACCTCCCCTTCCGGTGGCGCCTGAATCGCCAATGCCGCGAGGACGTTCTGCAGTTCACGGACGTTGCCCGGCCATTCGTGCGAGACAAGCACCGCCAGCGTGTCGCGTGACAGGCGGGCGTGTCCCTGGGTCTGCGCCAGCGTCCGTCCCCAATAGTGCTCGGCGAGCGCCTCGATGTCGTCCGGTCGGTCGCGTAGCGGCGGCACATCGAGGTGGACCACATCGAGACGATAGAGCAGGTCGCGGCGGAAGCAGCCGCGGTCGGCCTCCCTGGTGAGGCCGCGGTTGGTGGCGGCAACTACCCGCAGGTCGAGGTTCCGCGTCCGGTTCTCCCCCAGTTTTCGGATCTCACCCTCCTGCAACGTGCGCAGCAGCTTCGCCTGCCCGCGCGGCGACAACTCTCCCACTTCGTCGAGGAACACGGTTCCACCGGAAGTCTCCTCCAACAGGCCACGGCGCGCCTGCCCGGCGCCGGTGAACGCCCCCTTGGCGTGACCGAACAGTTCCGCATCAATCAACTCGTCGCTGAATGTCGCGCAGTTGACCGCCGAGAACCGCTCGTGCCGCCGCGGGCCTTCCTCGTGCAGCGCCCGCGCCACGAGTTCCTTACCGGTACCGCTCTCTCCTTCGATCAGCACCGGAAAGGGAGCGGATGCCGCACGCGCGACGGCCTTGCGTAGCGCGACCATGGCCGGGCTCTTCCCCATCAGCCGCGCCAGCCCGCCCTCGACCCGTCTTCCGCTCTCCGTGTCACGCTTGGTCCAGTGTCGGCTCATGGGGCTCCGCCACTGTCAAATTCCGTGCCAACTCAGAACCTCTCGGCTCTCCCTGGTGGCCAGCAGGCGGACGCGCGGCTCGCCGGACGTACGGTCCGCAATACAATCGCCGCGTGATTCGGAGAATCCTGCGACTCGGCGACGAGCTGCTCGTCCGGCCGGCCGTCGATGTCGAAGAGATTACGGCGGATACGCAAGCCTTGATCGACGACATGGTCGAGACGATGTACGCGGCGCAGGGGATAGGACTGGCAGCTTCGCAGGTAGGTGTCGCCAAGCGGATCTTCGTTGTGGATCCGTCGGGCGGTCACGATGCGAACGCGCTTCTCGTGATGGTCAACCCGGAGTGGATCGCCCGCGAGGGCACCCAGCGGGAGGACGAAGGGTGCCTCAGCATCCCGGGATTCAGCGCGGTAGTAACACGACCGGCGCGCGCCGTCGTACGTGGGCTGGACCGCGATGGAACATCACGCGAGGCGGAAGGTACCGGTGTTCTGGCTAGGGCATTTGCCCACGAGATGGACCACCTGGATGGCTCCCTCTTTCTGAATCGCCTGAGCGGCATCCGGCGGGAGCTGATTGCCAGGAAGATCAAACGGTTGCGGCGCGCCGGGCGGTGGTAGCCCCGACTCGCCAGGAGAATCGAGCGCTGAGAATCGTCTTCTACGGCACACCGTCGTTTGCCGCCACGACCCTGGACCGGCTGCTCGCCTCCGCGCACGACGTGGTCGCCGTGGTTACGCAACCGGATCGCCCGCGCGGGCGTGGGCGGCGCATGTTTCCCTCGGCGGTAAAGGAACTGGCGGCGGCGAAGGAGCTTCTCGTGCTTCAACCGGAACGCCTGACTGACGAGACATTCCGCGCCCGGCTCACCGCCTGTGAGCACGACCTGGCGGTGGTGGCGGCGTACGGTCGGCTGTTGCCGGAGTGGCTGCTAGGCGCCTGCGCGCACGGAGCGATCAACGTGCACGCTTCGCTCCTGCCGAAGTGGCGCGGCGCAGCGCCGGTCCATCGGGCGATCATGGCGGGAGAGACCGAGACCGGCGTGACGATCATCCAATTGGTGAAGGAAATGGACGCCGGCCCGATGCTGGCCAGGCGCGCACGGCCAATCGAGCCGTCGGAAACGAGCAGTGCGGTGGAAGCGGCTCTGGCGGAGATCGGCGCCGACCTGCTGGTCGATACAGTGGACCGCATCGCCGCTGGCACTGCGGTCTTCGAGGAACAGGATCACGGGCTCGCGACTCTCGCGCCCCGCCTGACGAAGGCGGACGGCGTTCTCGACTGGCGGCGTCCGGCGGAGGCGATCCACAACCAGGTGCGCGGCCTGCAGCCCTGGCCACACGCGTCCGCGGCACTGGACGGCAAGCGCTATCTGATCCACCGCACGACACTGGTTATGCCGCCGTCTGACGGCTCCTCGCCCGCGGAACCGCCCGGCACCATCGTGGAGGCGCATCTTGACAGCCTGATAGTTGCCGCGGGCGACGATCATTCCGTTGCCATCCACGAGTTGCAGCCGGAAGGTGGCTCGCGCCTTTCGGCCCGGGCCTTCCTCGCTGGCCGCCCCTGGCGGCCCGGTGTCCGATTCGATCTTCCGGTGTGACCTCCACCATGACCAGACAGGTGGCACCCGCGCGCGTCGCGGCGCATCAGGTGCTGCGCGCGGTGCATCTGCGTCGGGATCTGGCAACCGCCCTCGCCGCGGCGCGTCGGGAACTCAACGACCCGCGCGACCGGGCGCTGGCCGGCGAGATAGCGTGTGGCACTCTCCGCTGGCGCAACGCGATCGATCACTTTCTGACACAGGTGTCAACACGTCCGCTCGCGAGAATCTCGCCCCCGATCCTCGACCTGCTCCGTGCCGCTACGTATCAGATCCACTGGCTGGATCGAATACCGCCCCACGCTGTCGTCGCCGACGCGGTCACGCTGAGCAGAGTCATTGGCAAGCCTCGCGGCGCGGGCTTCGTCAACGCGGTCCTTCGCGCCCTGGCTGATACACGGCGTGCCCCGGCGTTGTCTCTTCCCGATGCGCCAGCGCATGACACGCGCCCGGAGAACGCCGAGAATCCTCTCATTTCTCGTGAACCAGCCCTTGACTATCTCGGCGTCACCCTTTCCCACCCGCGCTGGCTTGTTGCCCGCTGGCTCGATCGCCACGGATTCGACGCGGCCGTCGACTGGACCCGTTTCAACAATGGCGTTCCGCCTGTCACGCTGCGTCCCAATCTCGCGCGGATCAGTGCGTCGGGTCTCGCCACCGCCCTCGCCGCCTACGACGTCAGGACGACTCCTGCCCGTCACGCCCCTCACGGACTCCACGTCCAGGTCGGCGACCCGGCCTCGACCCCGCTTGCGGCGGAGGGCCTCTTCGTCATACAGGACGAAGCCTCGCAACTGATTCTCGAACTCGTAACGCTACCTGCGGGCGGCACGATTCTCGACCTGTGCGCCTCACCAGGAAACAAGACCGCCGGTCTTGCCGCGCCCCGCGTGGAGGTGTCGGCGCCGTCGGCCCGCCGCCAGGACGACGGCGTCGCGCTGGTTGTCGCCTGCGACCACCGCCCGCATCGCGTCTCGCTCCTCAAGCGCGCCCGGGAGCGCCTTGGCCTCTCCAACGTCGCGGTTGTCAGGCTGGACGCAACCGCGCCACTCCCATTCGGTGAACGGTTCGACCACGTCCTCCTCGACGCCCCCTGCTCCGGCCTTGGAATCGTCCGCCGCGACCCGGACATCAAATGGCGCCGCGAACCCCGTGACTTGCACGTCTTCGCCGATCGGCAACTCGCGATGCTGCGCCGCGCCGCCGCGTGCGTGCGTCGCGGTGGTCGGCTGGTCTATTCGACCTGCTCGAGCGAACCCGAAGAGAACGAGGAAGTGGTTGCACAGTTCCTGGAAGACCGCACCGCGTTCACGCTGATCCAACCGGAGAGCCCGGTCGCACGACCGTTCGTCGACAATGCGGGCTACTTCCGGACGCTTCCGTTCCGCGACGGTGTCGATGCATTCTTCGGCGCCGTCCTGCGGCGGAAGGCTGCGTGAGGCGAGCCGGCCTTGTCGGAGCGGGAGCGTGTCTCTTAAACTGGAGGTTTGATGAGGGTCTCGGCCGGGCTGCATAGGGTCGCCAGGCTCATCCTGCTCGCTGGCGCATTGGCCGGCACTTTCGGGCTCTTCACGTTTGCCGGACTACAACTGGCGATCCGGGCACGTGAGGTGCCGACCCCCGACCTGCGCGGCCTTGCCCCGCAGGAGGCAATACGTATCCTGTCCGACCAGGGACTGCAGGCCCGCTTCGATCCGCAGCGCAGGATTCACCCTGCCATCGAACCAGGACGCATCGCTGCCCAGGATCCGCGGCCCGGTGTCAACACGCGCCGACGCCGCAACGTGAAACTCTGGATCAGCTCCGGCCCGAACGCGGGTGAAGCGCCGTCGCTGATCGGCGAGTCGGAAACCGGTGCGCGCCAGCGCCTGATCGACAATGCCTTTATTCTCGACGCCGTTTCGGAGATCCGTTCGAGCCGGTACCCCACGAACTCCGTCGTGGCGCAGGATCCGCCTCCGGCGGGCAGCGGCGAACAGATCGCGCTGCTGGTCAATCGTGGGGAGCGCGGGCAGACGTACGTCATGCCGAACTTGATTGGTGTGGATGGCGAGGCTGCCGCCGCCATCCTGCGGGCGCGCGGATTCCGTGTGTCGGTGGTGGGTGATCATCCGTATCCGGGCATCGACCCCGGCGTCGTGATCGATCAGGCGCCCAGCGCCGGCTATCAGGTGACTCAGGCCGACGCAATCTCCCTGGAAGTGAGTCGGTGACAGCACCTGCCGTTCGTATTGCGCCATCCGTGCTGGCGTGCGACTTCGCCGCACTGGGTGAGGCCGCGCGTGCGGTAGAGGCCGGCGGCGCCGACCTTCTGCACGTCGACGTCATGGACGGGCGGTTCGTGCCGAACATCTCGATAGGGATTCCGATTGTCGAAGCACTCAAACGAGTGGCCGGCGTGCCGCTCGACGTCCACCTGATGGTGATCGAGCCGGAACGGCACATCGAGGCGTTCGCGATGGCGGGCGCGGCGATGATTTCGGTTCATCTCGAAGCAACTCCTCACCTGCACCGGACCCTCTCCGCGATCCGTGCACATGGCCTCGCCGCCGGCGCCGCAGTCAATCCGGGAACCCCGGTTGACGCGCTCAAGGCCGTAGCGAACCAGGTGGACTACGTAGTCGTGATGTCCGTCAACCCGGGCTATGCAGGACAACTGTTCATTCCCGAGAGCACGGCGAGGGTAGGCGAGGCGCGCGCCCTGCTCGATGCGGCCGGCAACCGTGCGCCGGTCGAGGTTGATGGCGGCGTCAGCCCTGCGAACGCCGCTGAACTGGTGGCGGCAGGCGCCGAGATTCTCGTGGCGGCGTCGGCCATCTATGGAGCTGAAAATCCGGCCTCCGCGACGCATGCCCTGCGCGAGGCGGCGTTGTCGGGACTCGCAGTTGCAGGCGAAGGATAGATGAGGGCGCTCGTAACGGGGGCGGCGGGGTTCATCGGCTCGCATCTATCCGAACATCTACTGGAGCGCGGGTACGAGGTGACGGGACTTGACGCGTTCACCGACTACTACGCACGCGAAGTAAAGGAAGCGAACCTGGCGTCACTGCGGAAACGGGCCGCCTTCAACTTCGTCGAGACCTCCATTCGCAACGCTGACTTGCCAGACCTGCTCGACGGCGTCACGCATGTATTTCATCTTGCGGCACAGGCCGGTGTCCGGGCGAGCTGGGGTCGCGACTTCGCGATCTATACCGAGTTGAACATCGACGCGACGCAGATCCTGCTCGAGGCATGCGCCAGCCGCCAACTCGAGCGGTTCGTCTACGCGTCGAGTTCGTCGGTCTACGGCGACCGCGTGGAGTTGCCGATGGTCGAAGATGCGCGACCGCAGCCGGTCTCACCCTACGGCGTGACGAAGCTGGCGGCCGAGCACCTCTGCCTCCTCTACCAGGCGACGAACGGTGTTCCGGCCGTGGCCCTCCGCTACTTCACCGTATACGGCCCACGCCAGCGCCCCGACATGGCCTTCAACCGGTTCCTCCGCGCCGTGGCGGCTGGCGAGCCAATCCATCTGTACGGCGACGGAGAGCAGACGCGCGACTTCACCTTCGTCGAGGATGCGGTCGCCGCGACTGTCGCCGCCGGTTTCCGCGGCCGCCCCGGCGGCGTTTACAACATCGGCGGGGGCTCCCGAGTCTCGATGAACGAGATTCTCGATGTAATTGCCGACGTGACGGGACGCAAACCCGAGATCCATTGCGAGGCGGCGCAGAAGGGCGACATGCGCGACACGTTCGCCGACACGTCACGCGCCCGGACGGACCTGGGGTTCGTTCCCACTGTTGCCCTGGAAGATGGGATACTGGCAGAGTACCAATGGTTGACGAATGTGCCGTCCAACGTAGCATGACGCTTGGCTTGCGGGCGCGAAGCCCGCGCCGACTCCGGCCCGTCGCAGTCGCCCTCGCGATGCTCACCCTGGCGGCTTTCTCCGCCTGCGGTGGAAATCCGGAACCGGAAGTTCCGTTTACCGCCGAGGGAGCCGACACGCTTCTCTTCGAACGTGGCCAGGAGGCGCTGGCCGCGGAGGAATGGGCGACTGCCCGCGAGTACTTCGTTCAGATTCGCGACAACTACCCGCAGAGCGAACTGCGCGCCAACGCGCGGATTGGCGTCGTGGAGACTTACGAAGGAGAGGGATCGGCAACCGGCTTCGTCGCTGCGCTCGCCGAACTGCGCGAGTTCCTCCGGCTCTATCCGCCCACGCACCCGCTGGGCCCCGAGGCCCAATACAAACTGGGGATGGTCTACTACAACCAGATGCGCCGCCCGGAGCGTGACCAGTCGGAGACCCGGTTCGCCGTCGAGGAGTTCGAGCGCTTCATGCAGACCTACTCCGAGTTTTCCACAGCCGAGCTGATCGACGAAGTGCGATCAAAGCTGCGTGAGGCGCGCGACCGGCTGAGCGACTCGAGTTTCCTCGTCGGCCGCTACTACTATCGAGCCAATTACTTTCCAGGGGCCATCTCCCGTTTCCGCGAGATCCTGGACGAAGACCCGGCCTACACCCGGCGCGATCAGGTGTACTTCCACCTTGGCGATTCGCTTGCCCAATTGAACCGGGGAGCGGAAGCACTGCCGTACTTCGAGCGGCTGGTTGAGGAGTTCCCCAATACGGAGTTCATCGAGGACGCCAACCGCCGGATCGCCGAACTCAAGGTTGCGATGGACCTGGATCGGTGATGACACCACCATACCGCCGGTAGTAGTCGATCGCCGACCAAATCGCGGCGGTCAGCACCAGCCAGAGCGCGATCGTCCCGAGCAGCCAGAAGATCCACACCTGGTTGCCCAGGATCAGGAGGAGGATCGCTACGACCTGTGACGCCATCTTTACCTTGCCGAGGCGCGAGGCAGGGATCGTCACGCCACGCGTATAGGCGATGCTTCGGAGCACCGTGATAGCCAGTTCGCGTCCGAGGATGACCGCGACCATCCAGGCGGGAGCCATCCCCATCTGCACGAGCGAGATGAGCGCGGCGGTAATCAGCAGCTTGTCCGCCAGCGGGTCCATCAACTGGCCGAGTTGGGTCACTTGCCGGCGCCGACGCGCCACGTAGCCGTCGAGCCAGTCGGTGAACGCCGCGAGACCGAAGATCGCCGCGCCAACAACTTCCTTCGGGAGGCCGAAGATCCGCTCCGCCTCGAACCGCGTGAGCAGCACGACGACCAGGAGTGGGATCAGAAAGATCCGGGCGAGGGTTAGCGTATTGGGCAGGTTCATCCGCGGCTGTCTCGACCCATCTGTATTCTAACCACGCTCGGGGGCGGGTCGGTTTTCCGAGGGGTCCGGTCGCCTCTGCCGGCAACCGCCCGTCTCAACGTGTGGGTATGATCCTGGGATTCGATGAAGGCGATTCTCCTTGCCGGCGGCTTCGGAACACGGTTGAGACCCCTGACCCTCTCCACGCCCAAGCCGATCGTGCCTCTGTTTGATCGACCCTTCCTTTATCACCAGATAGACCTTCTCCGGCGTGTCCCCGCCGTCGACGAAGTGATCCTGAGCCTCAACTACCGGCCGGACCGGATTGAGGCGACCGTACGGGGCGGCGGCGACGCAGGCCTGCCGGTCCGCTACCTCGTCGAGCCCGAACCCCGCGGCACGGGCGGCGCCGTGAAATTCGCCGAGTCGCATCTTGATGGCACGACGTTCGTCTTCAACGGTGACGTCCTCACCGATATCGATCTCAACGCCATGCTTCAGCGGCACCGGGCACTCGACGCGCACGCAACGATTTTCCTCAAGCCGGTTGAGGATCCAACACGTTATGGCCTGGTTGAGACCGACCCGGAGGGGCGGATCACCCGCTTCGTCGAGAAGCCCGATCCGTCGGAGGTAACCTGCCGGACGATAAACGCTGGCGTCTACCTTCTTGAACCCGACACCTTCGACCTGATCCCGGCGAACGAGAAACACTCGATCGAACGTGGCTATTTCCCCGCACTGATCGAACGCGGTGAGACGGTCGCCGCGTACATCGAGGAATGCTACTGGCGCGATATCGGGACGCCGGAGGCTTATCTGGCGGCGCACCGCGACATTCTGGATGGATTGTGCCATTCGGCCTGCCTGTGCGACCGTCCGGCTAGCACTGGCGAGCCGACGGTGGCCGACGGCGCGACCGTCGATCCGGGCGCGAACCTGAACGGCCCGTGTTACGTCGGGCCCGGCGCGACCATCCGTGCCGGGGCCGAAGTAGGCCCTTACGCCGTCATTGGCGAGGACGTGCTCGTCAAGCCCGAAGCGGAGCTGCGCGACTCAATCGTGTGGCCCGGCAGCACCATCGGCATCGGCGCCGTGCTTCGAGGCGCCATCGCCGGGCGTGACTGCATCATTGGCAACCATGCGACACTGGGTCCCGGTACCGTGTTGGGCGACAGCACGACCGTCACCTCCTATACTCATGCCTGAACGAACCTGTTGGGCGAGCTCGCGGGCTCCACGCGGCAAGCCCGGCCGTACGACTGATTCGACCTTGACCGGATGCCGGCAGCGATAGACGCGTCAATCTTCAAGGCGTACGACATACGCGGGATCCACCCGCGCCAGATCGACGTAGACCTCGCCCGTCAGATCGGCCGCGCCTTCGTGGACTACCTCGGCGCCCGTCGCATCGCTGTCGGCCGAGATATGCGAGTCGCGGCGCCCGAGATCGCCGGTGCGTTCATTGAGGGAGCCCTCGCGCAGGGTGCTAGCGTCACCGACTTCGGCCTGGTCGGGACCGACATGCTCTACTACGGCGTCGCACGCGATGACTTCGACGGCGGCGCCCAGATCACTGCTTCGCACAACCCGAAGGAATACATCGGGATGAAGCTCGTGCGCGCTCAGGCGCTTCCGCTCAGCGGCGACGCCGGGATCGGCGAGATCCGCGACATGGTCGTGCGCCGGACGATTCCCGCACCGGCTGGCGCCCCGGGAACCCGGACCCAGGCGTCACTGCTCGACGACTACGTGGATCACGTGCTGACGTTCATTGACCCCGCCGCCGTCAAGCCGTTCAATCTGGTACTCGACGCCGGAAGCGGCATGGCGGGACTGATGGCGCCACCTCTGTTCGCGCGGCTGCCCTGCAGGACGACACGGATTTGCTTCGACGTCGATGGCACCTTCCCGCACCATGAAGCCAACCCTCTCATCGAGGAGAACCGGCGTGACCTCGTGGAGCAGGTGCTGGCGGAAGGCCCGGATGCCGGCATTGCCTGGGACGGTGACGCCGATCGCTGCTTCTTCGTCGACGGCGACGGCGAATTCGTGCCGGGTGATTTCATCACGGCGCTTCTGGCCGAGGCGTTTCTCCGGAAGACCCGGGGGGCGAAGGTCGTCTACGACGTCCGGGCCAGCCTGGCAGTGCCCGACACGGTCGCCCGGTTCGGCGGCACTGCGCTGATCAACCGCGTGGGCCATGCTTTCTTCAAGAAACGCATGCGCGAAGAGGGCGCTTTGTTCGGCGGCGAAGTAACCGGCCACTACTACTTTCGCGACAACTTCTTCGCCGACAACGGACTCATCCCGGCCCTGTTGCTGCTCGAACTGATGTCGGTGCGCAACGAGAGCCTGAGTGAACTGCTCGCGCCCCTCAGGGCGAAGTACTTCCTTTCTGGCGAGATAAACACCGAGATGCCCGACATGGCGGCGGTCGACACGACGATCAGCCGCTTGGCCGAACGGTACCAGGATGGCCGCATATCGCGGCTGGACGGCGTTTCGGTGGACTACGACACGTGGCGCTTCAACGTGCGGCCGTCGAATACCGAGCCGCTGCTGCGGCTCAACCTTGAAGCTACCACCGAAACCGAGATGGTGAGCCGGCGCGACGAGATTATCGCCTGGCTCCGCGGCCAGTAGGGGCCTGTGCGCCCGTCAGGGCAGGCCTGGGCGCCTGCCTCGCCGCTCGAATGTAGCGGCGGTCTTACCACGGACTGCTAGAATGGCCCCTCACGGCTGGAGTTGGCTTCGTGTGAGGAGCGGGAGTAACTCAGTGGTAGAGTGTCAGCTTCCCAAGCTGAAGGTCGCGGGTTCGACCCCCGTCTCCCGCTCCAATTCCTCATCTGCGGCAGACCGCACGCGCGTCAAGGGACACCGGCGTGCTTCGCCGGCGTGCCACGCGTGAGCAGGCTCGCGGGCGGCCAGCGCCTGCCTCCCTGGACAAGCTACGAGGACGCCCGCGCGTGCGTTCGGAAGGCGGTCCAACCGATTGCGGAAGGGCTCGATCTGGCGCGCCGCGTTAAACCCTATGAGAATCGCCGGTTCCGGCCGCCGCAAGGCGAAGACCGCTTTCTGATCTGCCTGGATGATTTCTCCGCGATTCCTTTCCTGAACGACATCGTCGGGGTCGAGGAATACCAGCACCGGGCACGCATCCGGTGCGTCTCGCCCGCCTGCTATGTCACGGTGACGCCGGTTGACCCCGACTATGACGCCTACTGGTCCACACGCCTTGGGCTGACCAACGACCCCCGTGTCCCGGTGGAACCACCTGCCGGCCAGCAGCTGGCCATTGCGCGCGGCTGTCTTGAGGCATCCACCCTCGATCAGCTCGTCTCCTTGATTGGCGCACGCGAGCACGTGGTGGTCCATCCGTACATGTCGATCGAACCGTGTTGGGAACTGGCTCGTGCGCTCCACCGGACATCCCCATCCATCAATGCGGTGCAGGTGTTGGGGCCCGCGCCCCCCGTCACCTGGATCGCCAACGACAAGGGGACCTTCAACGAGGTGGTGAAAGCGGTGCTCGGCCCCGACTGGATCCCCGAGACCCGACCCGCGAACGACGCCACGGGTCTGGCCCGGCATCTCGGGGCGCTGTCAACCACCTGGTCTGCTGTCGGATTGAAGCGGACGCGCTGCGCGTCGGCGATGGGCAACCAGGTGTTCGACAGCTCGACGCTTCGCGGCCGACCATCTGAGGAGATCGAACGGCTGGTTGCGGAGTTCCTGGTGCGAACCGAATGGGTGCCTGGAGAAACGGTGCTGGCGGTCGCGTGGGAAAGCGCCACCGTGTCGCCGTCGACGCAGTTCTGGATCGGCAACCGGGCGAGCGGCGTGACGTGCGAAGGAGTCTATGAACAGATCCTCGCAGGCGACCGGAAGGTGTTCGTCGGCAGCCGGACGTCCACGCTGCCGGATGATGTAGACCGCACGCTCAGGCAGGCTGGGCGCTGGATAGCATTGGCCCTGCAGGAAATGGGCTACGTCGGTCGCTGTTCGTTCGATCACCTCGTCACGGGCGATCCGGAAGGTGACTATCAGGTTCGGTTCACCGAATGCAACGGTCGATGGGGCGGCACCAGTCTGCCTATGGCTCTCGTGGAACGCGTCGCACCGCACTACCGGCGCGCGCCGGGGCGTTTCGATCCGTACCGGGCGCAGGATGTGACCTTCCCCGGGTTGGCGGGAGCATGTTTCAGGGACGTGCTGGAACTGATGGAGGATGAGTTGTACGACCCGTCAACCCGGAGGGGCCGCTTCATCCTCTACAACGTGGGACCGCTGGCCCGGTTCGGCAAGTTCGACGTGATTGCCATGGGCGCCACGCCGGAGCAGGCTGATGCGGCGGTTATGGAAGATCTGCCACGTCTGCTGAAAGTGTGACGCACGATAGGCCAGCGGCGCGACGCACGACCGTTTCGTAGTACCTGGCGGCCACCGCCAGGACCCGTTCGTCGACATCGAACTTAGGTGAGTGGAGGGGTATGTACTCCCCCGTCTCCGACCGCGCGCCAAAGCGGACGTAGCAACCGGGCGTGTCTGTCAGGAACCAGGAGAAATCCTCCGCACCCATGCTGGGGTGATCCGCGACCACTACCGCGTCCTCCCCCAGCACCTCTCCTACCGCATCCACTGCAAGCGCCGTTTCCGCCGGAGTGTTCACGACCGACGGACAGCTCTCGTCGATCCGCACGTCAATCCGCGCGCGGTGCAGTTCACCCAATGCCGACGCGGTCCGCTCGAGTCCCTCGATGATCTCCCTGCGCACGTCTGGCCGGGTGGTGCGAATGATCCCGTCCAGGGCCGCGTAGCCCGCGATGATGTTGGCCGCCGTTCCTGCCCGCACCTGGCCGATCGTGACCACCGATGGCCAGACCGGGTTGACGTATCGCGACACCAGCGACTGGATTGACGTGATTAGCAATCCGGTCACCAACACCGCATCCACCGCCTCGTGCGGCCGTGCGCCATGGCCACTCTCACCGCGCACCTCGATGCAGAAGCGGTCGGAATGCGCGGTGATGGTCCCCTCCGAAACCATGATGCGACCGACCGGATACTCCGTCGTGACGTGACCGGCGAAGATCGCATCTACGCCGTCGAGGGCGCCCGCCTCCACCATGATGCGAGCACCGTTTCCCCGTTCCTCGGCCGGCTGGAAGACGAATACCACCTCGCCGGGCGGCGGATCGGCGGCGAGTCGCGCCGCGCTACCGAGCACCATCGCCATGTGGACATCATGTCCGCAAGCGTGCATCCGGCCGGGAATGGCGGAGGTGAATGGGCGTCCGGTCTCCTCCTCGCACGGGAGGGCGTCCATTTCCGCGCGGAGTGCGATGCGCCGGCCGGGGCCGCTGCCCACGAGGCGACCAACCACGCCGCCGCCAGCTCCCCCATAGTCGTAGGGGATGCCGAGACGATCCAGTTCCAGCATGATGGTGCGCGCGGTTTCTATCTCGTCGAACGCCAATTCCGGCCGCCGGTGAAACTGCCTCCGCAACGACACCATGCGATCGACGCCTGTATGGTCCATCACCTGCGCCGTCGCAACGGGTTTGTCCTGCGTCTCCCTGTTGACTTCCATGTCCCTGATTCAATTGTACCGGACGGTCACCGGGTCACGGCGATTCACGATGCGGTGCCGGTTCGGCGGCGCGCCGCGCATTCAGAAGGCGCTGAACCGTAGGCCGGTCGGCTGAACCGCTGTTGGCGTGAACCAGTCGGACGATGCCGGCCGGGTCGATGAGGACGTCGCCTCCCGCCTGGTGCGGATCGGCCTCCGGCTGCTGCGGAAGTTTGCCCTTCAGGATTTCGCCAAGATAGAGGGCGATCGCGGACGGTTGGGCCAACTGGCGCCACGACAACCGTCCCATGCCGTACGCTTCGTAGAGTCCCTTGTCGCGGTCCGAAAGCACTGGCCAGGGCGTTCCCGTTTCTGCCGCGTACGCACGGGCCGCCGCTTCCCCTTCGAACGTCACGATGCAGACACGGATCCTCAACTCGCGCAACAGGTGTTCCTTCTGCTGCAACTGCAGCAGGTGCCGGCGGCAGGCGAGTCAACGAAGGTGGCGATGCATGACGAGCAACAGCCATTCACCCCGGTAGTCTTGGAGGCTGTGTTGCCGCCCGTCACTGCCGGGTAGGTTGAAGGGCGCCGCCGACATCCCGGTTTGGCCGATGATCATCGCAGGCGATCATAGCCCCGCAAACGACGATCTCCGCTTGACAGGCGGCGAACCGCCACCGCATTCTTTGCTCGGGGGACAAACACATAATGATTGATTCCAGTTCGGCGAACCTGCTCCAGCGGGTCCTGCTGGGCGTGCTGCACGTGATGATGTTCTTCGTCGTCGCGCTATTCCCGTCATACCAGATGGCGACGTTCCAGGCGGACAGCACGGTCCACTACACGTTTCTGTGCCTGCTGGCAGTGATTCTCGGCCTGTACTGGCTGGCGTCCACAGAATCCCGTCTCCCCGTGGCAGGGCTCACTCTGGTGGGCGCCCTGCTCGGCTTCCTGTTTCGGCCATCCGCGCCGGAGGTCGGCCAGCTCCCCTTCTCGACCGTAATCGTGCGCGGCGCCACCGGACCCTTCGATGAGCCGAATCCCGTACTCGTGGCGGTCGCCCAATCGTCCTTCAACATGCTGCTGACGGGAGCGATCCTGGGTCTTGCGGTCGGCGTCGGCCTCAGCATACTGGCCGCGCGGCGCCGACAGGCTTGAGTTCTTGCCCCGTTACGGGTTCGGCATTATCCTCAAGCCGTCGCGGAAGTCACTCGCGCGCGATTAGGGAGCGATACGGAATGGTCAATCGATCTCGAGGGATGGTTCTTTCGGCACTCGTGTTGGGATTCGCAGCACTGGCGCCGCTGCCGGTTGCCGCGCAGGACAACGCGGCTGCGGAAATGCGTACGCCCGATGGCCAGCCAGACATCTCCGGCATCTTCACGTTCCGGACCCTGACGCCGTTCCAGCGGCCGTCGCAGTTCGAGGACGTGGAAACCCTGGATCCGGAGACCGCGGCGCAGTTCGAAGCGTCGGAGCGGATCCGGCTGAATCGGGACCTGTTCGACCCCGAACGGGGCGCCCCCTCGGCTGGCTACCAGCCCCGTGCCGAAGGTGGAGTCCTGTCGTACAACGAGTTCTGGTACGAGCGCGGTATTGAACTCACGTCCGACAAGCGGACGTCGCTGATTGTCGACCCTCCCGACGGCCGGCTCCCGCGACGGACCCCGGAAGGGGCGCAGGCTGCACAGGAACGGCGGGTCTGGCTCGAGGAGCATCGCTATGACTCGCACGAGAGTCGCAGCCTGTTCGACCGCTGCATCATGGGATTCAACTCCGGTCCGCCGATGCGGTCAGGCGCGTACAACAACAACGTGCAGATCCTGCAGGCGCCCGGCTACGTCGTCATCGTGAACGAGATGGTTCACAACGCCCGCATTATTCCGATCGACAGCGAAGCGCCGAAACATGATCTGAAGCAGTACGCCGGGGACTCCCGCGCCCACTGGGAAGGCGGCACCCTGGTGGTGGAAACCACCAACTTCAAGGGTGGCCAGAGCGGCGGCACCGGGCCGAACATGCATCTGATCGAGCGGTTCACCCGGATCGACGCGGACACACTCGCCTACGAGTACACGATCACGGACGAAACCGTGTACACGGCGCCGTACACGGTGTTGATGCCTCTCCGGCGGTTGGATGGCGTGCTCTACGAATACGCCTGTCACGAAGGAAACTACGGTCTGACCGGTATCCTGGCGGGTGCACGCCAACTGGAAGCCGACGGTCGCCCGCTCCGCCGCTGACGCCTCTATTTCCGGCGGCGCGGTCACTTCCAGCGCTAGCGCGTCCTTGCGGGCGCGCCGGCGCCAGGCTCCTAGCGGTTCGGCTCGGTGTCGTCGGGAGCACTCGCGCCGTCGCCAGTGGCGAGGGGTTCGAGGTTCAGCCAGATCTGGCCGGCGCCGAAGGACTCCTTGTAGGTCTCGTAGAGCTGTTGGGCGTCGGCAGGAAAAGCCTCCGCGAGAATCTGGGGAACCGAGTAATCCCCACCCGAGACCGCCGGATCGAGCAACCACAGGTAGACCGCCTGGTTGTTGGGGCCCGTTTCCTGAGCCTTGTAGACAGCCCAGCCTTCGCCCTGCGCCCGGCGTTCCTCGTCTTCAGCCTCGACGAGCGCCTGCTGCAGCTGCAGCATGATTGACTCGAAATCAGCCGTGCCGGCCGGCCGGATGTAGTTGATGACCAGGCCGACAGGCGCCTCGAAGGTCTGCGGGTCCTGCGCCTCGCCGTCGAACGGAATGGCGAGACCAATGACGAAGCCAACGCCGACGGCCACCGAGAGTGCGCCACCGAGTCTCAGCCCACGCCAGCCGCCAGCACCGGGTCCATTCTCGACACACGACATGCGTCACCTCCCGATCAGGTGTGGGTACACGGCAGCAGGCCCGACGCAGCCGCCGGGGCGGACGAACTGGCGGTGCCGCGACAGGTGCGGCGCCTAGTTGCCGAAGTCGATAACCAGTTCGAGATTGACCGGAAGCTGCTTGACCTGGCCGGGCGTAAACGAGCCGTTGTAGGTGTTGAAGAGCGCCTCGATGTCGGCCGGGAACACCTCGTTCATGATGGTGGCGGCAGCGTAATTCGCGCCATTCATCACGGGATCGATATGCCACACATAGGGGACCGCCCCTTGCCCGGTGAAGTCGGCGTTCGCCTTGAACACTCGCCAGCCACGGGCCTGCGCCTGTCGATCCGTTTCGGTGTTCTCGCTCTGCTGTAGCGCGTCCTTCAACTTCTGCATCACGCCTTCGTAGTCGCCCTGCGCACCCGGATCCACGAAATGAAACATCAGAGCCGCATTCGGGCCGGTGAAGGTAACCGACGGCTGGGCCGCTGCCTCGTTCGTCGTGAGCAGCGCACCAAACGCCACGCCCACGGCCAGGGTCGCCGCGAACGCGCCGCCCAGCAGAATCCGCCGCATCGACTGTTTGCGATACCACCGCATGTCCTGTCCTCCTTGGAACCTTGTCCCGAAGTCCTCTTCCGGAATCCCCTGCTCTCCGGCAGAGCCGCCTACTTTACCGTACCGGGGCAACTAGACAAAAGCCCCCAGCACTTCGTTCGAAACCAGCATGCCGTGTCGACTCAGACGCCACCGGCCCTCGTTCTCGCTGAGCAAGCCGGCGTCGATGTAGGGCCGCACTCTACATCCGAACCGAGCCTCGACGTCGACGCCGTAGCGACAACCCAGACTGATCAGGTCGATTCCCTCCGTGAGCCGCAGGCCGGTAAACAGAGCATCACCCAGGCGCTCGTCCCGAGAGAGCATTCTGTGCTCCTCGATGACCGTCTCGCCCCGTTCGACGGCGTCGGCGTATCGGGCGATCGCGGAGACGTTCCGCCACCGTGCGCCGTCACGCGTAGAATGCGCACCGCAGCCGAAGCCGAGCCACGCGCCATCCTGCCAGTACTTCAAGTTGTGGCGTGCACGGTGGCCAGGGCGCGCGACGTTGGATATCTCGTACTGCTCGTAGCCCGCCGCATCCGTCCGGGCGAGCGCTTCGAGGTACATAGTCGCCGCTTCCTCATCCGGCGCCAGTGACCAGTTCGCCCGCGCCATCTCCTCGCGCAGCGGCGCGTTCGGGTAGAGCTCGAGCAGGTAGAGCGACAGATGATCCGGCGTCAGCCCTATCGCCGTGTCGATCGAAGCCGCCACATCTTCCGGTCGCTGCGCAGGCAGCCAAAGCATGAGGTCGAGGCTCAGGTTCTCGCACCCCGCGCGTCGAATCGCGGCGACCGCCTCACGTGCGCCGTCGGCATCGTGCATTCGGCTGAGGCGGGCAAGTTCACGGTCATCGAACGACTGGACGCCGAGACTGATGCGGTTGACACCAGTGGCGAGCAGGTCAGCAACGTACGTCTCCGACGCCGACTCCGGATTCATTTCAAGCGTGACCTCGGCGTCGGTCGCGACGTCGAACGCCTCGCCGCAGGCCGAGACCAGCGCCGCCACCTCATCCGCGCCCAGTAGCGAGGGTGTGCCGCCACCGAAGAAGATGGAGTCGACCGGGGATTGATCTCCGGCGCAGCCGATCTCGCGCCGCAGCACGTCGACGTAGTGCCGCTTCAGGTCCTTGTCGAGCAGACCGCGGTTGAAATTGCAGTAGTTGCAGATCGACGTGCAGAAAGGAATGTGGAGATAGAGGCCGAGCGCACCTGCCCCGACCTCTTCGGGTCGGGTGCGATCAGGCATGCCGGCCCACTTCACCCGTTCCCGGCGCGGCCTCCGCCCCAACCGAGGTCGAGCTGCTCGTTCTCTCCCGCCGCACGCTTCCTGCGGCGACCACCATGCCCGGTGGATCGCGCCTTGACCACGTTGCCGGCGCGGGCCGGCAATCGATGCCGGGGCCGATGCTTCCAGCCTTGCGCCAGGTCGTCCGAGGTCGGGCGGTGTTCGAATCCGCGGTAGTCGGGGCCGTCGAACTCAAGAAACTCGCACATTTCGCGCAGCCGCGAGTGCATGCGAAAGCCGACGCGCACACGGAGCGAATCGAGGTTGTCAGTCTCCGGCACGTCCTCGTAGTTGGTCGTGAACACCGTCGGGCGCCGCTCGTTGTAGCGGCTGTTCACGATCAGGTTCATCGTCTCCTCCACCCATTCTGTTGGCCGCTCCGCCCCCAGATCATCCAGCACGAGCAGGTCCGCTTCCATCACGCCGGTCAGTATCGCGGACTGCGACGCTCGGGTAACCGGGTCGAACGCCGCCCGGATTTCCGCCAGCAACGAACGGGTGTCATAGTAGACGCTGCGGCATCCCTTCTCCACCACGACGCGCAAGGCCGAAACCGCAAGGTGGGTCTTGCCGATCCCCGGCGGGCCGATGAACAGCAGTCCCTTCTCTACTACCGGGAACGCCTGGGCAAATGCCCGGGCCCGGGCGACGGCGTTCAAGAGCCTGTCGTTCGGGTAGCTCGTGAACGTATCGAAGCCGCATTTCGCGTAGCGCGTTGGAATACGCGCTCGTGACAGAAGGTCTCGGGTCAGCGCATCGTGCCAACACCCGCATCGTTCGGCACGGCGCACGCCATCGATCTCGCGGGTGCGCCACCGGGTGCCGTTGCAATCCGGGCAGGGAGCTGGCATTCGGGACAAGCATAATGGACAATCGGCAGCCCCCCTTCCCGTTAGCGTCTTGGGGGCTCTTCGTCAGGACTGGCGGGCCGGACGCGGCTGCCGGGATCGACCTTGACGAGGGCGGTGTCGAGACGCTGCTCCCAATCGCCGACGCCGCGGGCAAGTTCCTGCTTCACGTAGTTGACGAACTCGTTCACCTCTCGCTGCATCCGGTCCATCTTGTCGCGCATGTTGAGGATGATCTCGACGCCAGCCAGGTTGACGCCCAGCTCTCGCGTGAGGGAAAGGATCGTCTCGAGACGTTCAAGGTCTTCCTCGCCATACAGGCGCGTGTTCCCGTCGGTCCGCGACGGCGTCAGCAGGCCCTCGCGCTCATACATTCGAAGCGTCTGCGGATGGATGTCGTAGCGTCGCGCTACGGCGCTGATCATGTACGTCCCCTCGCGCGTCGGCTTTTCCGTCATTCTTGGTGCCTCGCAGCAATCCCGCGGGGCGTTCGCTTCCCGCGCCCTATCTCGTCTTCCGGTACATGCCCTGCCGGACGTCGTTCTTGTGCAGCTCGCCGAACTCACGCAACAGTGTTCTCGATCGCTCGTCGGAAACGGCGGGCAGAACGACACTCACCGTGACCACCAGATCGCCACGACGGCCTTGGCCCTGCGGGTCGGACACACCGTGGTTGCGAATCCGGAACTGCTGCCCCGACGTTGTCCCGGCCGGCACCTCGAGCATCGCCGTGCCATCGAGCACCGGCACCTCGATCGCGGCGCCGAGCACCGCCTCGTGAATTGCAATCGGCAGATCGAGCCGGAGGTCGGTCCCGTCGCGACGAAAGTGCGGATGTGCCTGCACACGAGACACGAGGTAGAGATCTCCCGACGCACCACCTCGCAATCCGGCGTTTCCCTTCGCGCGAAGCCGAAGGCGGGTCCCGTCGTCGACTCCCGGCGGCACTTGCACGGTGATCTCCTCGTCGACTTCCGAGACTCCTCTGCCGTCGCACGAACCGCAGGCGCGGTGCCGCAAACGCCCGGCGCCGCCACAGTCTCCGCAGCGCGTCGAGAAAATCATGTGGCCGCGGTGCCATTGAAGCGTTCCGTCCCCTCGACAGGTCGGGCAGCGCGCCTCCGCGCCTCGCCGACGGCCGGTGCCGCCGCACCCGCCGCACGTGTCGAGGCGCCTGACCGTCAGTCGTCGCTCGACACCCCGGATCGCCTCCTCGAACGTCAGCGTGATCTCCGCGAAGAGGTCGCTCCCCCGTCCCCCCGCGCCATCCCGGGCCTCCGGTTCAATCCCGGAGTGCGGCAGCACTTCCGCGAACAGGTCGGTGAACGTGGCGGACAGCCTTCCGCCGCGACCACCTGGAGAAAAGTCGAATCCCCGGAACTGCACCGTGGCGGGCGCAGCGGCATCCGAGTGTGCCATGGCGTCCGCGCCGCGCAAATCGTACGCTTCCCGGCGGTCCGGGTCGCGCAGTGTCTCGTACGCTTCCGTAAGCACCCGGTAGAACGCCGCCGCTTCCCGATCACCCGGATTAATGTCGGGATGGTAACGCCGGGCAAGCCGCTTGTACGCCCGGCGCAACTCGGCAACCGTTGCCGACCGCTTCACCCCAAGTACGAGGTAGAAGTCCACCTGTGCCATGGTCCGTCTCCGGCTCGCGATCCGGCGCGCTCCGTGGAGCTACGTCTTTTGGTCGTCCACCACCTCGGCGTCGATCACATCGTCGTCACCGCCGCTCGCGCCAGGAGGCGTGCCGGGGCCGTCCTCCTTCCCGTTCGTCGCACCGGCGTCCTTCTGCTCCTGCGCCGATTGCGCGTAGAGCTTCTGTGAGACTCCCTGCATCACGGCCATGAGCGAGTCGAGGGCGGGCTTGATCGCAGACACGTCGTCCCTCTCTGATGCCGACTTGAGTGCCGCAACCGCTTCCTCCACCGGCTTCCTCTCATCGGCGCCAAGCTTGTCGCCCGCGTCGGCGAGCAACTTCTCTGCCTGGTAGACCGCCTGGTCCGCCTGGTTCTTCATTTCCACCGCTTCGCGGCGCGTCTTGTCCTCGGTGGCGTGCGATTCCGCTTCACGGACCTTGGCCTCGACTTCGTCCTTCGAGAGGCCACTCTCAGCAGTAATCGTGATGTGCTGCTCCTTGCCGGTGCCCAGATCCTTCGCATTGACGTTGACGATTCCGTTCGCGTCGATATCGAACGTCACCTCGACTTGCGGCATGCCCCGCGGTGCCGGTGGAATGCCGTCGAGATGGAACTTGCCGAGCGTCCGGTTGTCGATCGCCATCGACCGTTCGCCCTGAAGAACATGCACCTCGACACTCGGCTGGTTGTCGGCCGCGGTCGAAAAAACCTCGCTCTTCTTGGTCGGGATCGTGGTGTTCCGTTCGATCAGTTTCGTCATGACGCCACCCAGCGTCTCGATTCCGAGCGAAAGCGGCGTCACGTCAAGCAACAACAGGTCCTTGACCTCGCCAGCGAGCACGCCCGCCTGGATCGCCGCTCCGATTGCCACAACTTCGTCCGGATTGACTCCGCGGTGCGGCTCCTTGCCGAAGAGTTCCTTGACCATTTGCTGCACCCTCGGCACGCGCGTCGAACCACCGACCAGCACCACTTCGTCGATCTGTGACGGTTCGAGGCTGGCATCGGCCAGGGCGCGCTTGACGGGTTCAACCGTCCGGCGCAACAGTTCATCGACGAGCTGCTCAAATTTCGCGCGCGTCAGCTTCTTCTGCAGGTGCTTCGGCCCCGATTGATCTGCGGTGATGAACGGCAGGTTGATCTCCGTCTCCATCACGGTGGAGAGCTCCATCTTCGCCTTTTCGGAGGCCTCCTTCAGCCGCTGCAACGCCATACGGTCCTTGCTCAGGTCGATGCCTTCGTCGCTCCTGAATTCGTCGACAATCCAGTCGATAAGCCGCTGATCCAGGTTGTCACCGCCCAGGTGCGTGTCGCCGTTCGTCGACTTGACCTCGACGATTCCCTCACCCACCTCCAGAATGGAGATGTCGAACGTGCCGCCGCCAAAATCGTAGACGGCGATGGTCTCGTCCGCCTTCTTGTCCAGCCCGTAGGCAAGCGCCGCCGCCGTCGGCTCGTTGACGATGCGAAGCACCTCCAGGCCCGCGATCTGGCCAGCATCTTTCGTCGCCTGGCGCTGCGCGTCGTTGAAGTACGCCGGCACCGTGATGACCGCCCGGTTCACCTTTTGACCGAGATGTTCCTCGGCCGACTGCCTGAGCTTCTGGAGCACCATCGCGGACAACTCGGGAGGCGACAGCTCCTTACCTCCGGCCTTGATGCGCGCGTCGCCGTTCTGGGCGCGAACCACCTCGTAAGGGACCATGGTCATTTCCTCGGTCACCTCGCCGAAGCGGCGTCCCATGAAACGCTTGATCGAAAAGACGGTGTTTTCCGGATTCGTCACCGCCTGCCGTTTCGCCACCTGACCGACCAGCCGCTCGCCCGACTTCGCGAAGGCAACGACCGACGGTGTCACGCGCTGCCCCTCCGCGTTGGTGATGACAGTCGGCTCACCTCCCTCGATGACCGCGACAACCGAGTTCGTCGTACCAAGATCGATGCCGATTATCTTGCTCATGTTCGTGCTCACTGCGTCTCCCCGTGTTCACCCACGGCCGGTCACAATCCGACCCAGTTCTATGTTGTTATCAATAATAAAAGTTGAGCATGGTAATGTCAACATTGGCACAATCGGGCGAATTCGGTCACTGCATGGGCCTAACAGTTAGTGCGCCGCATATGAGCCTGCTACAATCAGGCGTGCCCCACCCGAGGCGGCGTGCCGGCCGCGTCGTGATTCTCGCGACGTTTGCCGCCGTGGCCCTCTTCGGGCTAGCGACCGGCGTCCTCCTCGCCTACTCGCCCGATCTGCCGGAAATAGCGGCCCTCGACGACTACGCACCCGGCACGATCACGCGGGTTCACGCGCGCAACGGGGAGCTCATCGGGGAGTTCGCAACACAGCGCCGCGTAATCCTCGGTTACGACGACATACCCGAGGTGCTCCGGAACGCCATCGTTGCCGCGGAGGATGGTGAGTTTTTCAACCATATCGGCCTGAACATCCCGCGGATTCTGATCACGCTCTTCAACAACATCCTGGAAGGCGACCTCCGCGCGGCAGGCGCCAGCACGCTGACGCAACAGGTCGCGAGAAACATTACCGTCGGCGGCGACCGGCTCGGGCTCGAAAAGACCTGGCAGCGGAAGCTGCGCGAGGCCTACTACACGTTCCACCTCGAGAAGCGCTATACGAAGCCCGAGATCCTCGCCCTCTACGCCAACCAGATGTTTCTCGGCACGGCGACACATGCGGCCGACGGCGTCGAGGCGGCATCACAGCTCTACTTCGGCAAGTCCGTTCGCGATCTCCAACTCGGAGAGGCCGCCATGATCGCCGGCCTGTTCCAGACACCCGCGCGGCAGAGCCCGCTGGTGAACATGGAAGCAGCAACCCGGCGGCGCAATTACGCACTCCGGCGAATGGCCGAGGAGGACTACATCACGACGGCCGAGGCTGAAGCGGAGATGGCCAAGCCCATCGTCATTGCGCCTCGCAGAGAGCGAGCAAACACCATCGCGCCGTACTTCCTCGAGGAAGTCCGCCAGCATCTGGAAGCTAACTACGGCGCGACCGACCTCTACGAAGCGGGTCTTGTCGTCCGTACCACGATGGATCTCGATCTGCAGCGCGCCGCCAATCAGGCCGTCTCCGAGGGGCTGCGCGCCCTCGACAAGCGGCACGGGTATCGCGGCCCGCGCCGGAATATCCTGGAGGGCGAGGACGCCGTCGACTCCATCGACGCGTTCAGGCATACGCGCTGGCTCTACCCGATGGCCGCGGGCGACATGGTTCCGGCCGTGGTGACCGGGACCACCGCCGACGCGATCGAAGTTCGCGCGGGGCCGTACGCGCTGGCGATCGACGCCGACGGGTTCGCCTGGACGCGGCGCGACACCCCCGCCGACGTGGCGGCGCCAGGGGATCTCCTGGATGTCGTCCTCACCGAGTTGCCGGCCGGGACGAACGGTGTCGGCGCGGCAACTCTGGATCAGGAACCGGTGGTCGAAGGGTCGCTTCTGGCCATCGACAACCGGACCGGACACATACTCGCCATGGTGGGCGGCTATGACTTCCAGCGCAGCAGGTTCAACCGGGCGACGCAGGCGGCGCGCCAGGTCGGATCGCTCTTCAAGGGGATTCTCTACGCCGCCGCGATCGACCAGGGGTGGACCGCGTCGAGCATCGTGATGGACGAACCCGTCAGCTTCGAGGCCGGGCCGAATCAGCCGCTCTACAGGCCGAGCAACTACGACAACGAGTACGAGGGACCGATCACGATACGCCGCGCCCTCGAGGATTCCCGCAACATACCCGCCGTCTGGCTGATGAACGAGGTGGGGCCCGACACCGTCGTCGATTTCGCCCGCCGTGTGGGCTTCAGCTCTCCCATCCCGCCGTTCCTTTCGGTGGCTCTCGGGTCCGCCGAGGCGACGCTGCTCGAGGTGACGAGCGCCTATTCCGTCTTCCCCAACGCCGGACGCCGGATGTTGCCGTTCCTGGTGGAACGGGTGTTGGACCGCGAGGGGAATCTTCTCGAAGAAAGGCGGCCGCAATCGCGTGACGCACTGCGCGAGGACACCGCGTTCATCATCGCCAACCTGATGCAGGGGGTGGTGCGGCGCGGCACCGGCCGGCGCGTTGCGTTCGCGTTCGATTGGCCCTTTGGCGGAAAGACCGGGACGGTCGACGAGTACACGGACGCCTGGTTCGTAGGCTTCGACCCTGACATCACCCTTGGGGTTTGGGTCGGCTACGACGAGAAGCGGACGTTGGGCGATCGCGAGCAGGCTTCCGCCGTCGCGCTACCGATCTGGATCGACTTCATGGAGGCCTACGTCGCAAGCCAGGAAGCTCGACCTTCTTTCGTTCCGCCCGAGAACATCGTCTTCCATTCGGTGATGCCGGACACGGGCACAATCGCCCCTCCCTGGCAGCGCGGCGCCATCCAGGAAGCGTTCATCGCCGGCACCGAGCCGGGCGCTGCCATTCGACGCTAGCTGCCAAGAGCTTGGCGCCGGCGCGCCTGCTAGCCCGGCTGGGCTTTCTGCATCAGGTACGCCTTGATGAACGGATCGAGATCTCCGTCGAGGACCTTGTCGACATTCCCTTCTTCCAGCTTTGTCCGATGATCCTTGACCATCCGATAGGGCTGTAGCACATAGCTGCGGATCTGGCTACCGAACGCGATCTCCTTCTTCTCTCCACCCAGTTGCTCCAACCGATCCTGCTGTTGTTGCCTCCGGAGGTCGTACAACCGCGAGCGCAGCACCGACATCGCCGCATCCCGGTTCCGATGCTGTGATCGTTCGTTCTGGCAGGACACGACGATCCCGGTTGGCAGGTGCGTGATGCGCACCGCGGAATCGGTGACATTGACGTGCTGGCCACCGGCGCCGCTGGACCGGTAGGTGTCGATGCGGAGGTCCCCCTCGTCGATTTCTACGTCAACATCTTCCGGCAGCTCCGGCCAGACCAGGACGGAGGCAAAGGACGTGTGCCGCCGGGCCGCCTGGTCGAACGGTGAGATCCGGACCAGCCGATGGACTCCGGCCTCGGCCAGGAGCAATCCGTAGACATAGTCGCCCTTGACGGTAACCGTCGCGCTCTTCAGTCCCGCCTCCTCCCCCGGTGACGCCTCTATGACATCCCGTGTGAAACCGCGCCTCTCGGCCCAGCGGAGATACATCCGCAGCAGCATCTCGGTCCAATCCTGCGAGTCGACGCCACCGGCGCCTGGCTGGAACGACACGATGGCGTTGCGGTGGTCGTGTTCGCCGCCGAGCATCTTCCGGATCTCGCCCGCCTCTACCTCGGCGGCAAATCCGTCCAGGGCCCCGGCGAGATCGGATGCGACATCTTCGCCCTGTTCCGCCCATTCCATCAGGACGGCCAGATCGTCGACACGCGTGTTCAACAACGTGGCCAGATCGGCATCTTCCTGAAGCCGTCGCCGGCGTTGCAGCACTTGTTGGGCGGCGGACTGGTCATTCCAGAAATCGGCGGCACCCGCCCTCCGCTCCAGCCTGGCGATTTCATCTGCGACCCCATCCGGGTCAAAGATAGCTCCGCAGGTCTGCCGCCCGCTTGACGAGGTTCTGGTATCGGCGAGTCTGTTCTTCCAACGTGATGGCCACGACGGGGTCTCCTTTGGATGGGATAGTAATCGCGAGGACGGGGCGCACGCTACTCTTTCGCCACGGCTGACGAGTGGTTCGGTTCGTCCCGCTGGTTGGTGCCTGTCCGCTAACGCTCGCGCCGGCGCCAGACCAGAGCCGCGATCGAAGTGAACGCTAACACGTACGCCGGCAGATCGCCGATGCGTCCATAGACCGTCAGGCCGTCGAGCAGCCTGACCTCGCCGGCCAGCACGGCGGGCTGGAACAAGGCTGATCGGACCAACACGCGACCATAGGGATCGACAATGCCGCTGATGCCGGTGTTCGCGGCACGAACTACAAATCGACCCTCTTCGATCGCCCGCATTGCCGCCTGCTGAAAATGCTGGTGCGGCGCGGCTGAGCGCCCGTACCAGGCATCGTTCGTGACAGTCGTGAGCAGTTGGCTCCCGGCGAGCACTAACTCGCGTACCAGCGCCGGATAGATCATCTCGTAGCAGATCGCCGCGCCAATCGGCCGTCCCTCCACCGGCAGCGTAGTTGCGTCCTGGCCCGGGGTAAAGGCGCCGACCGTCTCGACGAGAGGTGAGACGAAGAAAAGCAGGTCCCTGAACGGTACGTACTCGCCGAACGGCACTAGGTGTTGTTTACGGTAGATGGCCGCCGTTCCGCCGCCGGCATCCAGCAGGTACGCCGCGTTGTAGTAGTTCGTTTCGTCGTCTTGGTTCCGTGAAACCTCGGTAGTCCCGATCAGAAGGTGTGCGCCGCCGCTGCGCGCCGCCGCGCGAATGTCCTCGGCGCGTGGATCTCGGTCGAAAGGATACGGGGTTGCCGCTTCCGGCCAAACGACAAGAGTGGCGCCACGTTCCACTGCCTCACGCGTCTGATCGAGATACGTGTTGATGATTGCGTCGGCGCTCTGCGGATCCCATTTCTCGTCCTGCGCGATGTTGCCTTGAAGCGCTGCAACGCGGAGCGGCACGCCAGCCGTCAGCAGTGCACCGTCGGCGAGACGCCAGGCACCGAAACCGGCGGCGGCTACCCAGACCAGTGCGACGGCCGCGAGGGGAGCGATCCGCGCTCGCGTGCCAGCGACCAACAGGTACGCCACCGCCGCGTTGAGCAACAGCACGAGCGCCGACACTCCCAGGACGCCCGCGATGCTCGCGGTCTGGGCAAGCATGACCATGTCCATCTGGCTGTAACCGACCAGCGCCCAAGGGAAACCGGTGAAGAGGTACATGCGGCCCAATTCGGTCGTTACCCAGACGGCCGGCGCCAGGAAGAGCGCCAGCGGACCATGGCGTGCGACGAGATTCGCCAACCCGGCGGCAAACAGCGCCGGAAACATCGCAAGAACCAGAACCAGAAGCGCATGTACGCCCCACGCCACGGGCGTCGGTAGGCCACCGAAGTGGACCACTACGGCGGGAATCCAGTAGACCGTGCCGGCAAAATGGACGATGCCGGTCAGCAGACCGAGTCGCAGCGCCCGCCTCGGCGAGGCGCCCGCAACCGCCACGAGCAACGGCGCCAGCGCCACCCATGCCACCGTACCGTGGCCGAGATGCGGGAAACTGAAGACGAGCAGCAGGCCGGAGAACGCAGCCAGCAGCGCAGGTCCGAACGTTACACCAACCAGCACAGGCTCCTAGCGCGTGATCCAGGGACTGAACGCGTCCTCGCTTTCGAGTCGTTCAAGGACCTGCTCGGCCTCCGGCCGGTCGGCGAACGGCCCAACGCGCACGGTGAACATCGCGATGGGTGCGGACTCCAATGGAATCGCGACGAACGCCGGGTAGCCCCTCTCGGTCAGTCGCTTCGCCAGCTGCTCCGCGGCGGTTCGATCCCGTAAGGCCGACACCTGCAGCGCGTAACCACTCTCCCGTACCGGGGTAATGATCGGCTGTGTCGGAGAAGGACCATCCGCTGGCGCCCGTTCCCGGGACGCAGCCGGCAAGGCGCCGAGCGCATCCCGGACGGCTGTGAACGGTCCGCCGAGTCGCTCCGGGTACGTCAGGTCCGCGCCGGCCAGCGCCGCGGTAGCGGGCTCCCGTCGGGGTGTGCTGACGACAGCCGGTGGTTCGCTGGCGTCGAACGCGGCCGTTCGTACATTGTCAAGCTCGCCGCTCAGCATCTGCGCGAGCGGAACTCCCCGACCGACCAATACTCCGCACAGGAAGACGAGTACCCCAACCACGGCGGTTACCACGAAGAGAAAAACCACCTGCTTGGGGCTGAGACGAACCTGGGCGTGTGGTCCGCTCGTCACGCGGGCTTGTCCGTCTTGCCTTCGGCTGGCGTCCTGGCGCCACCAGCGGCGCCGCCGCCAAGGCTACCCAGCATGCCTGGCAGGTCCATCGGCATCGGGAAGACGATCGTAGAGTTCTTTTCGCCCGCTATCTCGGTCAGTGTCTGCAGGTAGCGAAGGACGGGCGCCAGCGGCTGGCGCGACATGATCCCCGCCGCTTCCGACAGCTTCTCCGACGCGATGTACTCACCCTCCGCGTGGATGATCTTCGCCCGCTTCTCGCGCTCAGCCTCCGCCTGGCGGGCCATGGCGCGCTGCATGTCAACCGGCAGATCGACATGCTTCACTTCGACCGACGACACCTTTACGCCCCATGGGTCGGTGTGGGTGTCGAGAATCTGCTGCAGCTGCTGATTGAGCGATTCTCGTTCCGACAGCAGTCCGTCGAGTTCGACCTGGCCGAGCACGCTGCGCAATGTCGTCTGGGCAAGCTGCGAAGTCGCGTAGTGGAAGTTCTCCACCTCGACGACGGAACGCTGCGGATCCATCACGCGGAAGTAGACCACCGCGTTCACCTTGACCGAGACGTTGTCCTTCGTGATGACGTCCTGCGGCGGCACATCCATGACGATGGTTCGCAGGCTGACACGCACCATCCGATCGATAGGGGCAAAGACCAGGATGACGCCCGGTCCCTTCGACCTGGGATAGAGCTTGCCGAACCGGAAGATGACCGCCCGCTCGTACTCGTTGAGGATCTTGACCGAGTTCGCCAGGTACAGCAGGACGACGACAAGAAAGATCAGTTCCGGTCCGATGTTCATGGTTTCTTCGCTCCCGCCCGCTCGACCCGCAACGTCATCCCCTCGACCGCGACAACCCGCACGGCATCACCGTCACCTATCGGGTCATCGGCAACCGCCGTCCAGATCTCGCCGTGCGTTTCCACACGACCCGACCCGCCAGCCGGGATAGGCCCGAGCGCCCGCCCCGGCGAGTCGATCATACCGGAGCGGCCCGTCACCGCGCGCATCCGGTGGGCTCGAATCCCCAGGTGCGCCAACGCGGCGGTTATGAACCCCAGCGCCAGCATCGTGCCCAACAGGAAGGGCCATCCGAGCTGCAGCTCCGGCAGTTCGGAGTCGAACAGCAGCAATCCCCCCATCAGCATGCTGACGAGGCCGCCGGTCGCGAGAATGCCGAACGTCGGCGTAAACATCTCGGCTACGAGAAGCAGCAATCCGAATGCGATCAATAAGAGGCCGACATAATTCGTGGGCAGGATCTGAAACGCGAAGAACGCCAGCAAGAGACAAAGACCACCCACGACACCCGGCACAATACTGCCGGGATTCCACAGCTCGATGGTCAGGCCAAGGCTGCCGAGGCTGAACAGCAGCACGGCAATCTGCGGATGCGCCACCGCGCTGAGGAGCCTCTGCCGCCAGGTCATTTCGACCGGCTGGATGTCGGCGCCATCGAGCTGGACTACAACGGACGTGCCATCCCACCGGCGAATGTCGCGGCCCTCGAGCTGAGCGATCAGATCGTCGACATCGTCAGCGATCAGATCGATAAGCGGTGGGTCCGCCTCCAGCGCTTCTTCTTCCGTGAACGACCGGCTCTCGGTAACCGCCTCCTCCGCCAGCGAGATATTCCGTCCGCGACGGCTGGCTAGGGACCGGGCGTACGCGGCAACATCGGAAGCTGCCTTCTCGGCCGCCGTTTCGTCCATCGCCTCGCCAGTGCCGGAGACCGGATGTGCGGCGCCGATGTGTGTGCCGGGCGCCATGGCCGCGATATCGGCCGCAATCGTGATGAGGAAACCCGCCGATGCGGCGCGCGCTCCGCTGGGACCTACCCAGACGGCAACCGGCGTATCCGCCTCGATGATCGATTGATTGATCTCGCGTGTGGAGTCGACAAGGCCACCTGGTGTGCGAAGCGTCAGGACAACAAAGTCGGCACTATCGGCATCCGCCTTCTCGATCGTCTGCGCGATGAACTCGGCGGAGACCGGATGTATCAGCGCGTCGACGTCAGCCGCGTAAACGAGCGCGCGGTCGGTACGGCGAGCGCTGTCACCGTTTCCTTCACTCGTATTCCCTTCTGGTTCCTGCGCCTGCAGAAAGGGATGGGCGATGGCGCCCGCGAGCAGGAGGCCCCAACTGATGAGGGTTAGCCAAAGGCCCGGACGGATTCGGCGGCGGGCATGCCTGAGTGACATGATCCATTATCGCGCAAGCTGGCGCGCTGTCCCTCGCCTGAAACGGCATTTGATTATCGCATACACTTGCCGCGTCCATGTCGACGGCCGCCATTCTCGCCGGCGGGCAGGCGCGCCGGTTCGGCGGCCACGTCAAGCCGCTGCTCCCGCTCGGACGGCAACGGATCATCGACCGCCTGCTGCGGGTTCTCGGTTCTGTCGCCGACAATGTCGTCGTTGTTCTTGGCACATCGGAACCCGAGCCGTTTTCTTCCGGCAACGCCCGCGTAGTCAGCGACCGCATCCCGCACGCGGGCCCGCTTGGCGGCCTGCACACGGCGTTGTCGGTGTCGACCTCACCCTGCACGCTGGTTGTGGCCGGCGACATGCCGTTCCTGTCCGGCCCGTTCCTCGCCCACCTGCTCGCGCTGGGGACGGGCGACGCGGCGGTCGATGCCGTGGTGCCCCGCACCGGCGATGGATGGCAGCCACTGTGTGGCTGTTACCGCAGATCGTGCCTTGGCCGGATCGAAGAGCGCATCCAGCGCGGTGCGCTCAAGACGAGCGCTCTGCTGGACGACCTGCGGACGCGCGTTCTGACGGAAGTCGAACTGGCAACCTACGACGAGGATGGCGCGCTGCTCTTCAACATCAATACGCCGGCCGACTATTCCCGGGCGCTGGCCATCGACGCCTATCGCACCGATAGTCTTGACAGCCCGTGGTGAGACCCCCGCTACCTTCTAGCGGCGATGCGCGGGGTTTCACCACGGGCTGCTAGAGTTCAGGGACACCTCGCATGATCCTCCCGGTCCATCAGGAGTTGCGGTCACGCGTTCGCGACGCGCTCGTCAAGCTCTATGGACTCGCGCCGGACCAACTGCCGGACATCGTTGTCCAGTCGCCGCCGCGGCGCGCGATGGGCGACCTCGGGATCACTGTCGCCTTCGAACTCGCGCGGACCCTGCGCAAGGCGCCCAAGACCATCGCGGCCGAGCTGATCGACGCCTTGGGAAGTATCGACGGCATTTCGGATGTCGTTGCGGCACCCAACGGCTACGTCAACATCTTCCTGCGCCGCGCGGCATTCACCCGGCGCCTGTTCTCGCCCGACCCCGGCGCCGACCGCGCCTCGGTGGTCTCGACACCGACCCGGGGCAAAGCGATCGTGGAACACACCGCCATCAACCCCAACAAGGCGGCGCACATCGGTCATCTGCGCAATGCCGCCCTCGGCGACACACTTGCTCGCGTGCTCCGCTTCCTCGACCTCCCCGTGGAAGTGCAGAACTACATCGATGACACCGGCGTCCAGGTAGCGGACGTCGTGGTCGGCTTCGAGCAGCTCGAGCGGATGTCCTGCGACGACGTCGCCGCGCTCGCCGATCAACCGCGGTTCGATCACTACTGCTGGGACCTCTACGCCGCCGTGACTCGTTGGTACCACGAGGACGAGACGCGCCTCGAACACCGCACACGCACGCTGCACGACCTCGAGCACGGCTCAGACCCGTCCGCCGCGCTCGGCGCACTCATCGCCGACCGGATCGTCCGATGCCACCTTGCGACGCTGGCCCGGATGAACATCGAGTACGACCTGCTAACCCGCGAAAGCGACATCCTGCACCTGCGTTTCTGGGCGCGAGCATTCGAAGTACTGCAGAAGGCAGGGGCGATCCACCTCGCAGAGTCCGGGCCCCAGGCCGGCTGCTGGGTGATGCCAATCGAAGACGGCGCTGAGGCCGGAGAGCGAAGCGGACCGAAGTCCTCAACGAAGGTCATCGTCCGCTCCAATAGCACCGTCACCTACGTCGGCAAGGACATCGCGTACCAGTTCTGGAAATTCGGCCTCCTGGGCTGCGACTTCCGCTACGCGCCGCACAGCATCCAGCGATCCGGCCATCCGCTCTGGACAACGACATCCAACGCCTCGGGCGCGGCTGGAGGCGCGCGACAGCCGGAGATTCGTTTCGGCAGCGCGTCGAGCGTCTACAACGTGATCGATACGCGCCAGTCGTACCTGCAGCAGCTTCTCGCTCAGGCACTCGACGCCGCCGGGCGGCCGCAGGAGGCGGCGCGCTCGACTCACGTCTCGTACGAAATGGTCGCCCTTTCCCGACAGACCGCCGAGGCGCTCGGTTTTGCGATCGGGGCCGATGCGAATCAGCGTGTCGTCGAGGTGTCCGGTCGCAAGGGTCTAGGAGTCAAAGCGGACGATCTCCTCGACCGTCTTGCCGACGCCGCACGCAGCGAAGTAGCGGCGCGTCACGACGATCTGGCCCAGGATCCGGCCGAGACGAACCGGATCGCCGGCATCATTGCCTGCGCGGCGATCCGCTATTTCATGATCAAGTACTCGCGCGGCAAGCTGATCGCGTTCGACATCGACGAAGCGCTGAGCTTCGAGGGAGAGAGCGGACCCTACCTGCAGTACGCTGCCGTTCGCGCGACGAACATCCTGCGCAAGCTGGCCGACGCGGAGGGGACGGACGAGAAGGCCCTGGTTGCCGCCCTGAACGATCTGTCCGATACGCCATTGACTACGGATCCGGAGTCAGAGACCTGGTCGCTCATCCTCGAAGCCTCGCGACTGGACGAGGTCGCCGATCAATCGATCCGCTCACTCGAGCTGTCGGTACTGGCGAAGTACGCATTCAACCTGGCCCAGCAGTTCAACGCCTTCTACCACCGCGCTCCGGTCGTCGCCGAATCCGATCGAGCCACCAGACTCTGGCGCGCCGCCGCGGTACTTCACGTGCGCAACCAGTTGACGAGGGCTCTCTCCCTGATGGGTTGCGAAGTCCCCCCACGCATGTAGCGGCACGGCCCGCTCCCGCCATGTAGTACCCTGCCCGCGCAATGGCTCCTGCAGCCGCGCCACACACGCTTCTTTTCTCCGCGGATCAAATCCGCTACCGCGTGAGGGAGATCGCGACGGCCATCGAAAACGACGCGCCTCCCGGCGAGACCGTCCATCTCGTAGGAGTGCTGACCGGCGGGTTCGTGTTTCTCGCCGATCTGGTGCGTGCGCTGTCGAGGCCGGTCACGGTTGATTTCGTCCGTTGCTCCAGCTACGGGAATCGGACCGTTACGTCCGGCGAGGTGCTCTGGAGTCTCGTGCCGCGTGATGTCCACGGACGCTACGTCGTGGTTGTCGACGACATTGTCGACAGTGGCCTGACCCTGCGCGCGATTCGGAACCACCTGGAGGATCAGCAACCGGTACGACTCCGCGCCGCCTGTCTTCTGGACAAGCCGGCGCGGCGCCGCTGTCACGTGCCGGTCGAGTTCGTCGGGTTTTCCGTCGACGATGTATTCGTCGTCGGCTACGGACTGGACCACGCGGAGCAGTACCGCCACCTTCCCTATATCGCCAGGCTCGATGACAATCAGCCAACCGCCGGCGACCTCCCGACGGACGCCGCGACGGACCGCGGTCAGAACTGAACCCGTACGCCCAATTTCACCGCAACCGGATCGAGTGCGGCGATAACGCGTCCGTCGTCTCCCGTGCGAAGTGAGAAGTTGGTCACCGCGTTGGAGTTCATGAGGTTGTACACGTCCAACATCAGCGTCAGGCGGCTGCGCTCCCCGAGGGCAAGCGCCTTGTCCAGGCGAACGTCCACAATCGTCACGTTCTCGGACCGGTTCTCGGACAGGTCGCTCAGAAAGACAGGCAGGCTGGTACCGGTGCCCGGAACGTCCACGCGCTGAATCAGGGCGTACGGCCAACCGCTCTGGTGTCTGACATTGGCGGAGAGGCCGACTTCACCGGGCAGCGTGTAGCGCGCCAGCAGACGCGCCCCCCAGTTCGTTGTGGCCTGCCGTGCGGCAACATCGAGGCTGTGGTTCTGCCAGATCCGGCCGTGCCCCCCGGAGCCGACGACAAGAGGATCCGAATAGAGCGGGCTCCGCACTTCACCGGACGCCGAGCGAAACTCGTCTCGCCACTGGTAGTCGAAGCTCGCCTGCAGCAGGAATCCACGGGCAAATCGCCGGTCGAGCGCCACCTGCACGGTATCGTAGGACGCGCCGATGCCGGGAAACGCGGCGATCCGGTTATCCACGACACCCGCCACCTCGTCCGGCACGCGTTGCACGTTGAGCGGTGCGCCAGTCACTGCACTCATGGGGCAGTTCCAGTCGGGATCCGCCGTGCACGCGATGCCCTGCCCGGCCGACAGCGCGGTCTGCTGCGGGGCGTTCCAGATTCCGCTGTCACCGCTCAGGTCCTTGCGGACGTAGGAAAACCGCAGCGACGTGTTCGAGGCCAGCTCGTGCTCCAGGGATAGATTCAGCTCGTCGACGTACTCCGGCGGCAACCCGGGATCGATCGGCGTGCCCTCTCCTCCGGAAACCGTACCGGTGGCCCCCTGCTCGTCCAGCTTGGCGCCCAGTTCGCCGGGACCGTCATAGATTCCGTTGGCGTTCCCATCGAGGAACGCGTACCGGATCCACGCCGTGCTGGCAGGATTGGCTCCCGCGTGCGCATCGGCCAGGTTCACGTAGTAGCGGCCGTAGTGTCCCTTCATCACCGTACCCGGCGCCAGCGCGAACGTGACACCGAGGCGCGGCGCCCAGGTATTCCAGACCACGTTTGTCCTTCCCTCGGTGGTTCCGGACGGAAAGAACTCGGCGAAGAATGGACCGGAAACCGAATCGAGATAGTAGGTGTGCTGCTGCTCGTAGCGAACGCCGAGGTTCAACGAGAGCCAGTCCGAGGGCCGCCATGTGTCCTGCACGAACAGGGCGTGGTGCCGGTTCCGGTTGTCCGCGGCTATTTCTCCCTCGGCCGGCATGCTGAAGAGCATGATCCGGTCCACATGGAACGGTCGGCCGTTCGTGCTGTCGTCGAGGTAACGGATGTGTCCGGAGTTGGCGTTCGATCCGAACCGGCTGCTGTCAATCTGGAACTCGTAGCCCACCTTGAAGTCATGGCTGCCACCCAGATCGGGTGCGTAGTGGTTGAGTTTGACGGTGCCCTGCGGTTTCCACCGGACGAACGTGAACGGCGGTGACCCATTGGCGCCGGGAAACCACCCGGCGCCGCTCAGACGGCCGGTGGCGGTGTCGAGACGTGGAGGCTGCCCGCCGGGATCAACCTGCGGCACCATCGGCCAGCCGAATCCGAAATGCTTGCCGGCGGCGGTCATGAACGTGCGGTCGTTCCAGACGCGCTGCCACTCCACCTTGTGCGCCCAACTCCAACTGGCCTGGGCGAGCACCGAGTCGGGACCGACATCGGTGGAAAGGCCACGCTTTGGTTTCTCCTTCAGCCCCCAGTTCGTGTAGCCGATCAGCCGGTCGCCATCAGTCAGACGAAACGTCGCCTTGCCCCCGAACGAATCGAAATCGCCGAGATCGGTTGCGATCGCGCGATCCACGCCCGAAACCGCCTTGTCGATGCGGAAATGGTTGTAGAAGCCATAGAACCACGCCCTGTCGCGCAGGATGGGTCCGCCCAGATCGGCATGCGTTTCGAAGAACAGCAGGTTCGGGTTGCCGGTGTAGCCGCGCGCGGCAAGGTCCGCGTCGCTGTTGTCCCCGACGAAGCGTTCGTCCTCGAAGTCGCCGTGGAACAACCCGCTGAAATCATTGCCCCCACTCTTCATCGTCATCATGACGAGCGAGCCGGGCGCGGTCATTTCCACGTCGTTGCCCGCCGCCGTGGTCGCGAATTCCTCGATTGAGTAATAGTCAAAGTAGAACCCGGTTCCGCCTTCGCCCTCGGTGGTATCAACACCGTCAGCCAGGACGCGGTTCTGGTTGCGCACGCCGAAGCTCTCGTACTCGGTCTGCTGGCTCTTGTGCGAGCCACCAACGTCGAACCCCCGCATCCGAACGCCGGCCGTTTGCCCCAGCACTGACCAGACGTCCGTCGCGGACGGGACTTCCTGTAGTTCGCCTACACCAAAGTCGTTCACCAGCGCGGTTGTCTTGATATCCACTACCGGGGAATCGCCCGTCACCGTGATCGTCTCGGCCACCTCGACCAACTCCAGCGCGGCGTCGATGCGGATCGCGCGGTTTCCTTCCACGATGACGTCCTCGCGTACGACGGTTCGGAATCCGAGCAGGGCAAACGTGAGTTCGTAGTCGCCGCGCCCCAGCGCCCGGAAGCGGTACGACCCGTCCGTCAGGGTCACCGCCGCCTGCGGCGCGATCAGGGCCTCGCCGGACAGCGTCACGGTGACGCCCGGCACCGCGAGCCCCTGAGCGTCCACGACGCTTCCTTCGATTTCACCCGAGACCTGGGCATATCCCGGCGCTGCGAACCACACAATCAACAGCAGGGCGCCACGCGCCCGGTGGACACACTCGGTTCTTCGCAACTTCACTCTCCTGGTTTCATGCGCGAGAGCCCATTGGAGCAGGCTCGCAGTGGTCAGCTGCCATCCTAGTCGTAGGTCACGCGTGGGAGGCGCCAGTGGTCGGCCAGCAAACGGTCCGTCGCGGTGTCAACGGCCGCGGCGAAGGCGTCGGGGCGCATTCGTTCCCGAAACGGAGCGAGTGAGTCGACCGCCTCCGTCCGGAGCCTGGCCGCAGTCGCCGCGTCGGTGTCTTCCCGGGCTGCCTCCGTGAGTGTGTGCTCGAGCCCCGCAAGGCGTTCAACCAGTGTCTGGCGCGGCGCGCCCCGGAGGGCGGCGGCGCCGGGACGCGCGGTATCGACGACGTTCCGAGCTCGGGAAATCGCCTGGTCGAGCACGGGGCTGGCGTCCGCCGCCGGCGACGTCCAGCCTGCCAGAACGGTCGCCAGGTAATCGAGGTGGTCGGCAAGCGACCGGCGCCGTCGGCGGGTTCCCCGCCCTGCAGGACTCGCACCCGGCGCCGGTGTTTCGGATGATGCGCCAACCTCCGCCGTGCCTGCACTGGAAACGTGCACCGCCCGTTTCCAGTCGTCGAAAAGCGTGAATATGTCGGCTTCACAGAACTCGATCCGGAGCGGATACCGCCGCGGACCCCTGGCGTGGTAACGGGAGTAGCGCTGATCGATGCCGCGGCGCACGACGCTCAATGGGACGCCCGCATCCGCCCAGGCGCAGACCATTTCGAATGCCGGTCCGACGATTCGGATCAGGTGGCCGTCGTTCTTGCCGCAGAGGTACGATTCGACAGCACGGCAGTACGCCCCGGCGTCCATCACGCGCCGGCGCCTCCGTGCTCTTCCCAGACATAGCGCAGGCCGATCAGCGTCAGGTCGGGTTCTACTGCGTCGATCACGGTCGTCTCGGAAGCGACCGCGCCAGCCAGGCCGCCGGTCCCGACACAGATCGGAACTGCGTCGTTCCCCAGTTCATCGCGCAATCGTTTGACGATGCCCTCCACCATCGCGACGTAGCCGTAGAAGAGACCGGACTGCATCGAGGCAACCGTGCTCCGGCCGATCACCTCCGCCGGCTTCCGTACGTCCACCCGTGGCAGCCGGGCGGCACGCTGAAACAGCGCGTCCGCCGAAATCTCGACGCCGGGACAGATCACGCCACCCTGGTACTCACCGGCGGACGAAATGACGTCGAACGTCGTAGCCGTGCCGAAGTCGACGACGATGATCGGCCGCCGGATGTCGGCCGGGCCCCCGGCGTACCGGCGGAGGGCTGCCACGGCATTGACCAGGCGATCTGCCCCGACGTCGGCAGGCTGGTCATAGGCGATCGGCAGGCCGGCGTTCTCAGCCGCCGCCACAAGGATGGGACACGCGATCCGGCGCGCCACCATCTCGGCGACCGTCTGCGTCAGGACGGGAACCACCGAGGCGAGAGCCACGCCGTCGAACCGTTTCGGGTCCACGTCATGTTCCGAAAAGAGGCGGTTGACGAGGATCCAGAGCTCATCGGCGGTCCGTGCGGGAAGGGTCGTCAGGCGCCAGCTCACCTCGAGGGTCTCGCCGTCGAAGATCCCGAAGACGATGTTCGTATTCCCGACGTCGATCACGAGGAGCATGCCCTTAGACTAACCGCCCCATCGGAGGTCGCCGCCGACGACTCGCTCCGTGGCGCCGTCGACGTTCACGAGAAGAGCGCCGGCGCCATCAATGCCCGCCGTGATCCCGCGACGGGTAGCCCCAGCGCCGTCGTCCCAGGCAACGGGGGCACCGAGGCTGCTGGGCGACAGCTCGCGCCAGCGATGCAGCAGCTCCGCGGCGCCATCCGTGGCGACGCGCCGCCGCCAACGAGCCAGCCGCGCGAGGAGTCCGGCGCAGAGCGCATCCTGATCGACCGGCGTGCCGACACATTGATCGAGCGCCACGGCGGTGCCGGCCAGATGGGATGGAAACGGTGTATCGCCGACGTTGACGCCGATACCCACGATGGCGCCCTCACCGGCGCCGGGGGGCAACGCCTCGGTCAGAATCCCGGCCACCTTGCGCCAGCTGTTCGCGCTGCGCGGTGCGGCCACCAGGTCGTTCGGCCACTTCACGTCCACCGCCACGCCCGTCGTCTCGCGGATCGCTTCGGCGACGGCAACGCCGGCAAGCAGTGTGATGACCGGCGACTGGCGGCCTCGCAGAATCATCGAGAGATACAGGCCGACGCCTTCTGGCGAATGCCATTCCCGGCCACGACGTCCTCGACCTCTCGTCTGGCGCCCCGCAATGACGACCGACCCGTCCGGCGCACCCAGGGCGGCAAGCTCTGCGGCGGTGTCGTTCGTCGAGACAAGAACCGGGTAATAGCGAACGGACGCCGGGTCCGTTTCCGGCTGCGCCGCAAGAACCGCCGCAAGCGTGGGAGGCAGTGACGGCGCCGGACCGGTCATGGGAGCGTCGTTATGTCGAAACTGAGGTCTGCGGCGCGGACCGAATGCGTAATTGCCCCGACCGATACATACGTCGGTCCAAGCGCGGCCAGATCCGGGATTCGATCGAGCGTCACGCCGCCGGAGATCTCCGTGTCGACCCTGCCCCGGCAACGCGCAATGGCCTCCGCCGCATCGCTCAGCGCGAGGTTGTCGAGAAGGACAATGTCGGCGCCTGCCGCCAAGGCCTCATCTACCTCGACGAGGGACTGGACTTCGACTTCTATCCGGCCGGCCAGCGGTCCCGCGGTTTCCGATTCCGGATCGACGAGCCGCGGCGACCGATCGAGTGCGGAGCGGGCGCGACAAACCGCTTCGGTCAGCGAGCCGGCCAGGCGGATGTGGTTGTCCTTTATGAGAATCCCGTGGCCCAGGCCGAACCGATGGTTCGCGGCACCGCCGATGCGGACCGCGTACTTCTCGAGCACGCGGAAGGTCGGCGTCGTCTTCCGCGTGTCCAGGATGATGGTCCGGCCGCCCGCCGCCTGCGCGTAGCGGCGCGTCTGCGTGGCGATGCCGGAAAGACGCTGGAGGAAATTGAGCGCCGTCCGTTCACCGCCGAGAAGGGCGGCGGCACGACCTTCAAGCGTTGCCACGACCTCCCCCCGTACGCAATGTTCGCCATCTGCGTGCCGCACTTCCGTGACCTCGACATCGGCGTCGAGCTGACGGAAGACTTCCAAGGCAACATCCAGTCCCGCCACCACGCACGGCCCATCGACGCAAATCCGGCCACGCACGCGCCGGTCCTCACGCAAGGTCGCCTGGGTGGTCAGGTCGCCACCCTCCAGGTCTTCGGCGAGCGCGCGGCGGACCAAATCGCGATAGGCGGAGGCGTCGAGCGGCGAGTGGGCCAGGGAGGCTTCCGGAGTGCTGGCGGTCACGGGGCAAGCTCCGCCAGAATGCGCGCCAGCTTCTGTTGGCGCTCGCCGGTCGCCGCTTCCTGATCGCGTGTCTCCTGAACCACGTCGGGAGCGGCGCGCTCGAGGAAAGACCGGTTCTCGAGGCGTGCCCGCAGGCCGTTCCGCTGCTTCGTCAGCTTCTCCAGTTCACGCCCCACGCGATCCGCCTCCTGCGCCCGATCAACGATGCCGGCGAGCGGAATGTGCAATTCGAAGTCGCGGACGACACGGCGGACTGTCTCCGGATCGTGGGCTGGCGCGGCCTCGGCGAACGTGAAGGATTCGAGGCCCGCCAGGCGCTCGACGTGATCCAGATGCGGACCAAGCCGTCTGATGGTACCGCGATCCGCTCCGTGTGCATGGACCGTGATGGAACGCCGGGGCGGCACGTTCCATTCGGAACGGACGGTGCGCACGGTCGTGACGACATCCTGCAGCAACGCCATAGTAGCGACGGCGCCGTCGTCACGCCAGGCCTCGACCGGCGCAGGGAATGGCGCGAGGGTCACGGTCCGGCGTTCGTCGGGAACCGGCGCATGCAGCGCCTGCCATACCTCCTCCGTGACGAAGGGAATGAAGGGATGCAACAGTCGAAGCAGCCGATCGTGAACTTCCAGCAGGACTGCTCCGGCCCGGGCACGCGTCTCACCGCCGGCCTGGAGTTCAGGCTTGATCAACTCGATGTACCAATCGGCGTACTCGTGCCAGAACACGTGATACAGCCTGTCGGCGGCGACATCGAAACGGAAGTCGTCCAGCGCCGTACCCACTTCGGCCGCGAGTTCGCTGACCCGGTGGAGCATCCAGCGGTGGATTAGGCCAAGCGAGCCCGCCGGCGGGAGTTCACCTGACGAACCGGAAGTACCTCTGCCTCCCCTCGCCCGTGCCGACTCCGGTTCGGCCGTGTTCGCCTCCGGAAACTGCATCCGGACAAACCGCGATGCGTTCCAGATCTTGTTGATGAACTGCCGGTAGGCCCGCAGGCGCCCCTCGGAGAGCGAAATGTCCATCCCCGGTGACGCCAGCGCAGCGAGCGTGAAGCGGAACGCGTCGGCGCCAATCGTTCCCATTACTTCGAGCGGATCGACGACATTCCCCTTCGACTTGCTCATCTTCCGTCCGTGTTCGTCCCGCACCAGCGACGTGACGTAGACCGAACGGAACGGCACGTCGCCCCGGAAGCGGAGGCCAAGCATCATCATCCGGGCGACCCAGAAGAAAATGATGTCGTGGCCGGTCACCAGCAGGGTCGTCGGATAGTAGCGGCGCAGGTCCTCCGTCTCTTCCGGCCAACCCATCGTACTGAATGGCCACAGGCCCGAACTAAACCAGGTATCCAGGACGTCCTGCTCCTGCGTGAGAGCGCCCCCGCAGCCGCACGCGGCCGGCGCCTCCTCGGCAACATGCGTCTCGCCGCACTCCTCGCAGTACCACGCAGGGATGCGATGGCCCCACCAGAGTTGGCGTGAGATGCACCAGTCGTGGATATTGGTCATCCAATCGTTGTACGTACGGGTCCAGTTATCCGGAACGAACTTCGTGCCGCCATCGACGACTGCGGCGAGCGCAGGTTCGGCCAGCGGTGCGATGCGAACGAACCACTGCGTCGACAGGAGAGGCTCCACCACCGTCCCACACCGCTGACACTGCCCTACCGCGTGCTCGTGATCTTCGGTTGCAACGAGCAGGCCGTCCGCCCCGAGGCGTTCAACCAGCGCCGAGCGCGCCTCGAAACGGTCCAATCCCGCGTAAGGTCCGGCGGACTCGGTCATCCGTCCATCCTCGTCAATTACCGCGATCCGCTCGAGGCGGTGCCGCTCCCCGATGGCGAAGTCATTCGGATCGTGCGCCGGCGTTACCTTGACGGCGCCGGTCCCGAAGGCGGGGTCGACAAACGTGTCGGCGATCACCGGCAGGGCGCGCCCCATGACGGGAAGCGTGAGGGTCCGGCCGATCAGGTCCGCGTACCGGGAATCGTCCGGGTGAACCGCAACCGCCGTGTCACCCAGCATGGTCTCGGGCCGCGTAGTCGCCACGGTCACCGAACCGCCGCCATCGGCATGCGGATACCGAATGTGCCAGAGCTTCCCCCGGGTCGTGTGATGCACCACTTCGAGATCGGAAAGCGCGGTGCGACAGCGCGGACACCAGCTCACCAGGGCCGGAGCGCGATAGATGAGGTCATCGTTGTACAGCGTTACGAAGACCCGGCGAACGGCACGCGAGAGGTTCTCGTCCAGGGTGAAGCGCTCGCGTGACCAGTCCACCGATGCACCCAGCTTCCGCATCTGGCTGGTGATGGTGCCGCGGCTCTTGCCGACCCAGTCCCACACGCGTTTCTCGAACGCCTCGCGGCCGAGGTCGTGGCGTGATCTGCCTTCCTCTGCCAACTGTTTCTCTACGACGTTCTGTGTCGCGATGCCGGCATGGTCGGTACCGGGAAGCCAGAGGACATCGAAGCCCTGCATCCGCTTCCAGCGCGCGATCACGTCATGCAGCGTCTGGTTGAGTGCATGGCCGATATGCAGCCACCCCGTTACGTTGGGAGGGGGCAACACCATGCTGAACGGAGGTCTGTCCGACGCCGGGTCGGCGCGGAACGCACCGATCGCTTCCCAGTAGGCGTACCACTTGGGGTCCACCTCGGTGTGCTCGAACGCTTTCGACAACTGACGCATTATTCGGAGGGCGGACGGACGTTCATGCGGGCCAGCTCCTCGCGCACGACCCGATCCACAGTCTTCGCAACCACCTGCGCCGCCATGTCACGGACGAATCCCTTCGTCAGCCGGCGTCGAACCCGGCGGGTCAGCTCGCGCTTCACGGAGTCGCCAAAGTCGGGCGGGATGGCGGACGCACTGGCAATCGACGCGGATACTCCGCCGGACCGCGGCGCGAGCTCGCGTTCCGCGGCGAGGAAAGTGGCGAACGCCTGCGCGAGGATCGGGCGATGGGCAAGCGCCGTCGGCTCCGGCGCCGGTGACATCTCAAGGGGTTCCGGCGCGGCGCGCACAACGATCGGCTCCGGCGCGGGTGCCGACTCGACCGGTTCAGGGTCGGGCACCGGCGTTACGTCGATCGGCTCCGGCGCGGGTTCGGACCGGACGGGAATCGGCTCCGGTTGAGGCCCGACATGCATCGGCTCCCGTGCCCCCCCCTCCGGCCGCCGCGCATCGCCGGCGCCGGATTCGAACGAAGCAGCTTCTCCAGCTTCCGCTTCGGGTGCAGGCGCCACGTAGGCCGGGTCGAGCAGCATCATGACGCGAGTCACAAGCTCGCGTGGAACGAAGGGCTTCACCAGGATGTCGCGACAGCCGGACGCGTTGGCACGATCCTGGTCCACCGGCTCGAACGCGCCGGTGAGCAGCACGACAGGGAGACTGGATTCGGCGGCCCGATGTCCGATGCAGGCGGCAAGATCGTAGCCGTCGGTGCCGGGCAGACTGGCATCGGCCAGCACGATGTCGGGCGGCTCGCGTTCGATCGCCGCGATGGCCGCGTTGCCGTCGTCCACCACGACGACATCGACGTCCTCGCCGGTGAACGCGAGCTGCACAACCTGCTGGATCGCAAGGCTGTCCTCGGCCAGGAGGAGCTTGTAGCTCATGAATGGACGGAGAGTACCGGGAGGCTCGAAGCGGCGTCAACAGCGCGCTCCCGGTGCCGCGCGGGGTTTCAGCCGGGCTCCGAGCGGGAAACGGGGCGCACGTTCTCGCGAATGAAGTCGATGATGGCCCGCATCGGTGTACCAGGCTGGAACACACCAGCCACGCCCGCCTTCTTGAGACGGGGTATGTCGGTGTCGGGAATGATGCCTCCGGCCACGACGAGCACGTCATCCAGACCCCGGTCGGCAAGGAGCGCGGTCATGCGGGGGCAAACGTGGTTGTGCGCGCCCGAGAGGATTGACACGCCGATGACGTCGGCATCCTCCTGCAGAGCCGTCTCGACAATCTGTTCCGGGGTCTGGCGGAGTCCCGTGTAAATCACCTCCATCCCCGCGTCGCGCAACGCACGGGCGATTACCTTTGCGCCGCGATCGTGGCCATCGAGGCCCGGCTTCGCCACGACGACACGAATACGCCGCACGGTCATCTCTCCCTCAGACCTGTGGCGTTTCTTCCCATTCGCCCCATACGTCGCGCAGCGAGTCGCACAACTCGCCGAGCGTGGCGTCGGCGCGAACCGCGCTGATCAGCGGTGGCACCAGGTTTCCGGTACCCTCCGCCGTGCGTCGGACGTCATCGAGTGCCCGGTCGCACGCCGCGTTGTCGCGGCGCACTCGCATCGCTTCCAGTCGCTCAACCTGCGCCGCCGCTACCGACTCATCGATGTAGAGCGTGCGAACCGTCATCTGCTCCGCCCCCTCGACGTGGGAGTTGACCCCGACCACCTTCGTCGCGCCCATCTCTACGGCCTGCTGCGCGGCATACGCGCTGTTGGCGACCTCCTGCTGGGGATATCCCTGCTCGATCGCCGCCACCATGCCTCCCCGCGCGTCAATCCTCTCGAAGTAATCCCACGCGCCCTCTTCCAGATCCCGAGTCAGGGATTCCAGCCAATAGGACCCACCCAACGGATCGACAGCTTGGGTGACGCCACTCTCGTGCGCAATGATCTGCTGCGTCCGGAGCGCGAGCAGGGCCGCTTCCGTGGTCGGCAGCGCCAGCGCCTCGTCAAGTGCGTTGGTGTGCAGCGAGTTCGCGCCGCCCAAGACCGCCGCCATCGCTTGCAGCGCGGTCCGCACGACGTTGTTGTACGGCTGTTGCGCGGTAAGCGACACGCCCGCCGTCTGCGCGTGAAACCGGAGCTTCCAGGAACGCTCGTCCCGCGCCCCGTAGCGGTCGCGCATTACCGTGCCCCACACCTTGCGCGCCGCCCGGTACTTCGCGATCTCCTCGAAGAAGTCGTTCTGCGCATTGAAGAAGAACGAGATGCGCGGCGCGAACGAGTCGACCTCCAGCCCCGCGTCGATCCCATGCTGCACGTATTCCATCCCGTCCCGTAGCGTAAACGCCAGCTCCTGCAGTGCGCTGGCTCCGGCCTCACGGATGTGGTAGCCGCTTACGGAAATGGTGTTCCAGCGAGGCACTTCCCGGGCGCAGAAGGCGAAGGTGTCTGTCACCAGGCGCATCGACGGGCGTGGCGGGTAGATGTACTCCTTCTGCGCAATGTACTCCTTCAGAATGTCGTTCTGGAGTGTTCCCGAGAGGCTTCCCCAGGCAACCCCCTGGCGCTCGGCCGCTACCAGGTACATTGCGAAGATCATGGCGGCCGGACTGTTGATTGTCATCGAGGTGGTCACACGGTCGAGCGGGATGCCCTCGAACAGGCGCATCATGTCGGCCGCCGACGCGACGCTAACGCCGCACTTCCCCACCTCTCCTTGTGAGAGCGGGTGGTCCGGGTCCCTCCCCATCAACGTCGGCAGGTCGAACGCCACGCTCAGCCCCTGCCCGCCTGCATCGAGCAGGTCGCGGTACCGCCGGTTGGTCGCCTCCGGGGTGCTGAAACCGGCAAACTGCCGCATCGTCCAGAGCTTGCCCTGATAGCCGCTCTCGTGGATGCCGCGCGTGTAGGGAAACTGCCCGGGGTCGTTAAGATCGCTGGCGTAGTCGAAGTCGGCGAGATCGCCTGCGTTCGCGGCCGGGACCGGCTTTTCCGCCGTGGACATCGACGCGTCAGGCCTCAAGCCGGAACGCGGCGAGATGCGTAGTCTCTCCGTCGCCGAAGGTCGCCGTGAGTTCGATCAGGTACTCGCCGGGCGGCAAGAACGGGAGGGCCACCGGCACCTGGAATGCGTTGGGTCCCGCCTGAGACCCCGTCGCGTCACCGCGCCCACCCGATGCCGGCTGCGAATCGGCTCCCGCCGCACCGGGCTGCAGGACGTCGAGTGGCACGATCGTCTCTCCGGCGCGATTCACCAGACGGGCTTCCACTTCGGGGACGGCGCCTCCCGGCGCGTAGGCCTGGAAGCGCACCAACATCCGCTCCGTGCGGCGGAAGCTGCGGGACACGGCGGGGGGCACGGTCCAGTCATCGACGAGCGAGCGGTATTCCAGTTCGTTGCGGGCCCGAACGAACAGCGGTGTACTCAGGACCACTTCCGGGTTGGTGTAGTCCGGCACGTCCATCTCGATCCGGTCCCGATCGAGCACCTCTCCCCCCGACCCCTCGATCGCCAGGCCCAACTGCAACTCGCCGGGCTCCACTTCGAAGGTGGCCCAGTTGCGTTCTCCCGCCCCTTCCTCCGGTATCCGGCCGCGGAAGTATGCGCCCCCGTCACCCATGGCGGTAAGCAGGACGGTCGATGCTTCGTCGCGCCGCCCGCGTCCATCGGTCGGCTCCCAGACGAAAGTCACCTGCGTCTTGCCATTGCCGTCACTTCTCGACGTGCCCAGCCACGTCCGGACCAGGCGCCCGCGACGCGGTTCGGCCAACTGATCCAGCGCGACATCCACCGCGCGGGGCGGCTCGTTGACGACGGTCCTCTCTGCCCGCTGCACGTCCCGCTCGGTGATCGCCCAATAGCCCGGTCGCGCTCGCACCCTCAAGGAAGGATTACTGACCCGCACTTCGATCTCGTGGAACTCACCGTCGGTCGGCGCGGCGCCCGAGTTGTAGCCGAGCAGGTAGTAGCCGTTCGCGTCGGTCAGCATCCGTTCCAGACCGGGGCGCAGGTCATTCTGGTTCACGATGGCCCGCCCACCGGTCTCTTCCGCGAGGATGCGGAGCGTATCCTGCGTCACGCGCAACTGCCGCCGATCCGTGTTGAAGCTGACGGTAGGCTCCGACACGTCGAACTCGAACACGGCGAGACCGCGCGGGTCGACCGTGTAGATCGACGTGTTGAAACGGTTCGCGGTCCGGAAGATGTACCGCAGGTCGCTCAGGATCTCGGCGCTGCGGAAGAAGGCGAAGGATTCCTCGAACGAGTTGTCTCCGGCGAAGGGATCGAACCGCGCCGGATTGATGCCGGGATCGACCGGCATCTCCGCGTTCTGGCTCCTCAACTGCGGCGGTACGTAGTTGGAATAGCCCTCGCTCACGAGCAGCACGGACTTCCGCCCCTCACGGAGGCCGCCCAGCCGAATCATCAAGCCGCGAAGCGCCGACAGGGAGACGTCGTTGCGCACCCGTTCGACGACCTCCGTCGGGTAGAAGACGTACCGCGCCTCGTACGTGTTGCGCGCTTCGTACTCGTACTTCACCCCTTCGAACTGGCTGACCGCGCGGATGATCGCCTCGTGATCCCGCGTCAGGACCACCGAATCGAGCGGGGTCAGGGGATACATCACGGCTACCAGGTCGGTCGGGATCAACTCGTTCTCGAGGAAGTCGACCAGCATGCGGCGGGCACGGATCCCGTTGCCTTCCCGGACGTGGTAGTCGTCGAGAAAGATCACGAAGACCCGGACGTCCGGCTGCGACGCCGCCAGTTCCTGGTCCGACCGGGTCACGCCGACGCCGGTCTGCACTCCGCTGGCCTGCACTTCGAGCGGGTCGATCCGGATCACCTGGAAGGAGTCGACATCCTGTTTGACTCCATCCTCGTAGACCTCGAAGTCATCCTGCGTCAGGTCGAAGACCGGCGTACCGTCCTCGTCCGTCACGTAGGCATCGACCCGGATGTAGTTGACGCCACTCCGGAAGATGAGCGGCTGGCCGTCGGCGGCCGGCTCCACCGCTATCCCCGGGACCTCGGCGTCAGGCCGTTGGTCGGTCGCCTGCGTCTCGGCGGCGGCCCGTTCGGCCGCGGACGGCTCGGTGGCGGGCTCCTGACGCTGCTGCCACGCCGCCCCGCCGGAGGTGAGCGCCAGAGCCAGGCCGAACGCCGCGCCAACGGCGATCCAGCGTCTGGTCATTTGCCTCAATGTTACCATCGCGCCATGCTGGATGTCGCAGGCGCCACGCCTCCTCTCACCCGTCTTTCCGAAGAAGAACAGCTCTTCCGATCGAGCGTCCGCGTGTTCGCGGAAGCGGAGATCGCGCCGCGTGTCCGTGAGATGGATGAAGCCTCGGTGATGCACCGCGTGCTGATTGACCAGCTCTTCGACCTCGGGGTGATGGGGATCGAAGTGCCGGAGGCCCACGGAGGCGGCGGTGGTTCGTTCATGTTGTCGGTTCTGGCCGTCGAAGAGCTGTCGCGCGTGGACCCTGCGGTGGCCGTTGTCGTCGACGTGCAGAACACTCTGGTCATCAACGCGCTACGGCGCTGGGCGACCGGCGCGCAGCAATCCCGCTGGTTCCCGGGGCTCGCAACCGGGGCCGTGGGAGCCTACGCGCTGTCCGAGGCGGGCTCCGGCAGCGACGCGTTCGCACTGACCACGCGCGCGGTTCGTGAAGGCCACGACTGGATACTGACCGGGCGGAAGCTCTGGATTACGAACGCGGCGGAGGCGGAGCTCTTCATCGTTTTCGCCACCGTGGATCCGTCACTTGGCCACCGCGGCATCACCGCGTTCCTGGTCGAGCGCGACACCTCCGGATTCGCGGTGGGAAAAAAGGAAGACAAGCTGGGCATCCGTGCTAGCAGCACGTGCGAACTCCTGCTCGAGGGCTGCCGCGTGCCGGACACCCACGTGCTGGGTGAGATAGGACAAGGCTATCGGGTGGCGATGGAGACCCTCAACGAGGGGCGCATCGGGATTGCCGCCCAGATGGTCGGTCTCGCGCAGGGCGCACTCGACCACGCGATCGCCTACACGCGGCAGCGGGAACAGTTCGGCCGTCCCCTGGCGGAGTTCCAGGCAGTGCAGTTCCAGCTGGCGCAGGCGGCAACCGAGATCGAGGTGGCGCGGCTGGCTGCGTACAACGCCGCCCGGTTGCGCGATGCAGGTGAGCCTTTTCTCACCGAGGGGGCGATGGCGAAGCTCTTTGCGTCGCAGGTAGCCGAACGAGTCAGCTCGCTCGCCGTGCAGCTTCTCGGCGGGGTGGGCTACACCAGGGACTACCCCGTGGAGAAACTGTACCGTGACGCGAAGATCGGCCAGATCTATGAAGGCACGTCCAACATGCAGCTGCAGACCATTGCGAAGCAGGTTCTACGCCACTAGAAGTCTCGCGCCAGCGGAACTTCCAAACCATCCGCCAGAGCACGCACTGCTGGCAACTACGGCTCGGCCGGACCGATCACCTGCTCCGCGATGATCATCCGCTGGACTTCCGACGTGCCCTGGTAGATCTCGGTGGCTCGAGCATCGCGATAGAGGCGATCGACCGTCGACCCGCGCGTGTAACCGGCGGAAGCAAGAACCTGCATGGCGCGATCGGCGGCCCGATGCGCCGCCTCGCTGGCGGAGAGTTTCGCCATCGCCGCCTCCAGGATCACGCGCTCCTGCTGCTCAGCCGCCGAAGCGGCGCGCAGCACGAGCATGCGCGCGGCCGCCAACTCGGTCGCAGAATCAGCCAGCATCCACTGAATCGCCTGATGATGGCCGATGGGCTCTCCGAATGTCCGGCGCGTCCGCGCATGCGCGAGGGCCGCCTCGAATGCTGCTCCCCCTACTCCGAGCGCTTGCGCGCCAATGGCAATTCGGCCCCGATCGAGCGCGGCGAGCGCGATGCGGAAACCCGCCCCCGGGGCGCCTACCAGAGCGTCCCGGCCTACCACGGCCGCGTCAAGCTCCAAGTCGACGCAGCCGAGGCCGCGCACGCCAAGCGAGTCGCGGCGCCCTACCCTCCGCAGGCCGGGCGTGACGCCCGGCACGAGGAATGCGCTGATACCCTTCGCACCGCCGTGCGGCTCGGTCGCGGCAAAGAGCAGGACGACATCCGCAACGGCGCCGTTGGCCACCCAGACCTTGTGGCCGGTCAGACGGTAGTCGTCGCCGTCGGCTACCGCCAACGTCTCCTGGTTGGCTGCGTCGGCCCCGGCATTCGGCTCCGAAAGTGCAAAGGCGCCGATTGCCTCCCCCGAGACGAGCCGTCTGAGCCAGGTCGCCTGCTGCGCCAGTGTTCCGAACCGGTGAATCACCTCGGCGACGAGAGAATTCTGCACTGTGAGGATCACCGCCAGCGTGGCGCTTGCGGCTGACACGGCTTCGATGGCCAAGGCATAGCTGACAGTGTCACGCCCGGCGCCTCCCACGTCGACGGGAAGCGTTACACCCAGCAGCCCGTGACGCGCCGCATCCACAACCAGTTCCGTGGGGAAGACATCCTCGGCGTCGATCTGTGCCGCCCGCGGCACGACGACGGTGTCGGCGAATCGGCGCACTCTCGCCTGGAACGCAGCCTGCTCCGGTGTGTACTCGATCCGCATCGCGTGTGCCGCCGATCCGGGACCAGCAGCCTGTGCTCGTTGTGTCGTTAGTGCTCGCCGGTTACGACACGGGCGCGGCGGTGAGTCGTTCGAAGACCGGCCTCAGCCTGGCGACGCTGGCCGCCGGCGCCTCGGGGACGACGCGCGTCTCACTTACGACGGACATGAAATTGGTGTCTCCCTCCCAACGTGGCACCAGATGGACGTGCAAGTGGCCGACTACGCCGGCGCCCGCGGTTCTTCCCAGGTTCATCCCCACGTTGATCCCGTGCGGGCCGTACGCCTCGGTAAGCGCCATCTCGGCGAGGCGCGTCACCGCGATCAGCTCCGTCAGCTCCTCCGGTGTCGCATCCGCCATGCGGGCAACGTGCCGAATCGGCACCACCATGAGGTGGCCATTGTTGTAAGGGTACTTGTTCAGGATGACGAAGACCCGCGCGCCGCGGTAGAGCAGGTGCTCCGACGGGGTCGCCGGATCGAGCGCCCTGCAGAAAACACAGGACGGGTCATCGCCTCCGGCGGCGGCGGTCACGTACTCCAGTCTCCAGGGGGCCCAGAGGCGCTTCACGACGGGATGATGGAGACGGACGTGGAAGCATCCCCGGGCCGCGACGACCGATGACCCGGCGACGCCTCAGACCCGTCGTTGATCAACGCGCGAAGCTCCTTGCCCGGCTTGAAGTACGGAACCGTCTTGGGAGGGACCTCCACCGCGTCACCGGTTCGCGGATTCCGGCCTCTACGAGACCGGCGGTGACGCAGCCGAAAGCTGCCGAAGCCGCGGAGCTCCACCTTTTGCCCATTCCGTAGCGACTCGACGATGCTCGCAAAGACCGTGTCGACCACCTTCTCCGCCTCCTTGCGCGGAAGCTCGGCGGAGCGAGACACCTCTTCGACCAGCACGGCCTTTGTCATGCTGCTTCCGGTCACCACGGGCTCCTGGCCCCTGCGGGCGCCTTAGTCGTCCTTGCGGGACGCCGCGGCGGCAGATTGCTGCTGCTTGAAATGGTCGCCCAGCGTCACCTCGGGCGACGACTCGTCGGCATAGCTGCGCCAGTCTCTTTCGAAGTTCTCATCATGCAGGGCTCGTACGCTCAAGCCGATCTTCCGCTCTTCGGGACTCAGCTTGATGACCCGCATCTGGATCGTCGTGTTCACTTCGATGGCGCCCTGATCGCCCTTCTTCTGATCCTCGAACTCGGAGACGTGGATCAGGCCCTCGATGCCGTCGGCGAGCTCGACGAACGCACCGAAGTTCGTGATCCGCACCACTTTGCCGCCGACAACGTCACCCACCTTGGTGGCGCTGAAGAAATCGTCCCAGATGTCGGTGGAGAGCTGCTTGAGTCCGAGCGAGAGACGCTGGTTCTCGGCGTCGATGTTCAGCACCACCGCCTCCACCTCGTCACCCTTGTTGACCACCTCCGAGGGATGCTTGAGGCGCTTGCTCCAGGACATATCCGAGATGTGAATCAGTCCGTCGATACCCTCCTCCACCTCGACGAACGCCCCGAATTCGGTCAGGTTGCGAACCGTGCCGGTGATGCGGGAACCGACCGGGTACCGTGCGCCCAGTTCCTCCCAGGGGTTGCTCTCGATCTGCTTCAAGCCAAGAGCGATCCGCCGCGCGTGCGGATCGACGCCGAGCACCATCGACTCGACCGTGTCGCCGACATTGAGCAACTTGGACGGATGCTTGACCCGCTTGCTCCAGGACATCTCGGAAACGTGAATCAGCCCCTCGACGCCCGGCTCCAACTCCACAAAAGCGCCGTAGTCCGTCAGGCTGATCACCTTCCCGCTCAACCTCTGCCCCACCGGATAGCGCTCGGCCACGGTTGTCCAGGGATCGTCGTGAAGCTGTTTGTAGCCGAGCGAGATGCGCTCGGTCGCGGCGTCGAACTTCAGCACGACGACCTCCACATCATCGTTGACCTTGAACAGCTCCGAAGGATGCTGCGCGCGGCCCCAGGACATGTCGGTCACGTGCAGCAGTCCATCGATGCCGCCCAAATCGATGAACGCGCCGTAGTCCGTGATGTTCTTCACGACGCCGGTCATCACTTTGCCTTCCGCGATGGTGGCGAGCGTCTCCTGCTTCTTCTCCGCGTTCTCCTCTTCCTGGAGCACCTTGCGCGACAGAACAATGTTGCCCCGCTTCTTGTTCACCTTGATCACGCGCATGCGCAGCTCTTCACCACGAAGCGCATCCAGGTTTCGGATGGGACGAATGTCGATCTGCGAGCCCGGCAGGAAGGCACGAACCCCGATGTCGACCGCAAGCCCCCCTTTTATCCGGTCGATGACGCGGCCGAGCACGACCTTCCGCTCAGCGTAGGCCTTCTCGACCTCGTCCCAAATCTTCATCTTCTCGGCCTTCTCGCGCGAAAGCACCACGTGGCCGTCCCGATCCTCGGTCCGTTCGAGCAGGACATCCACCGTGTCGCCCGGGTTGACCGCCACTCCGCCGGTCTCGTCGCAGAACTCCGTCAGCGGGATGATTCCCTCCGACTTGTAGCCGACGTCGACCAGCACTTCGGTATCGGTGACCTTCAACACGGTCCCCTCGATCACCTCGCCCTCGACGATATTCTTGAGGCTTGCGTCGTACATCGCCGCCAGCCGGGCGTGTTCCTCGGGGTCGCGAACCTCTTCGTCGGGATCGCGGTACGGATCGTCTGTCGCGTCTACCATGCTGTCGGGTTCCTCCTTGCGGTCCAGCCGGCCTTCCCGCCTACTTGGGCCTGCGGCAAACTACGGATACTACGTCACTTATGCAAGGCCGTCAAACTGACGACGGCTCCCAGGCAACCGCTCCCGAATCACTTGCAGGACACGCCGCACCACCTCCTCGACGGGCACGCCAGTGGTGTCGATCCGCACGGCATCGTCGGCGATCTTCAGGGGCGACGCGGTCCGAGTCCGGTCGCTCTGATCGCGTTCGTCAAGTTCACGTCGTATTTCCTCCACCCCCGATGTCGCCGATCGCTGATGACGCCGGTCATGGGCGCGTCGGGCCGCCCGCTCCGACGGCTCCGCGTCGAGATAGATCTTGACCGGAGCGCCCGGGAATACCACGGTCCCGATGTCGCGTCCTTCCATGACGACGCTGCCTTCCCGAGCAAGCTCCTGTTGCCGCCGCACGAGCGACGCGCGGACATCTTCAAGCCGCGCCACCGCGGCGGCGGCGCGATCCATGTCGGCGTTGCGAATCTCCACGGTGACGTCCTCGCCATCGATCAGGATGCGCGGTCCGCTCAGTTCGAACCGCGAACGATCCGCAAGACGGGCCACCGCCGGTCCATCATCGAGCGCAAGACGCTCACGGATGGCCTTCCAGGCCACGGCGCGGTACATCGCCCCGGTGTCAACGTGGCGCCACCGCAATCTCGCTGCGATAGCGCGCGCGACGGTTCCCTTACCCGCGCCCGACGGGCCGTCAATGGCGATGACCGACGGTTGGTTCATAAGGCCGTCTGGCGCCCTTCGGCCAGTCGCGCCGCCGCCCGCCGGTGTGGCGCCGGCCGGCGCAGGGCCGGTGCGGCTTCGCGCGCTGCCCGCTGCAGCGCCTTCACTTCCGTCACCGTCAGCTCGCGCGCGTCGCCCGGCTTCAGGCCACCGAGAGCGAGTGGACCCAGTCGCGTCCGGCGGAGACGGTGGACCGGATGGCCGATAGCATCGAACATGCGGCGCACCTGCCGGTTGCGTCCTTCCCGCAGCGTCACGCGGACGCGGGTGCGGGGGTCGCGGATCCGGTCGCGGCCGGTCCCCCGCCGCGGCACCACGCGCACCTCCGCCGGCGCGGTCCGCTGACCGTCGAGGGTGATGCCGTTGGCCAGCCGGCGGAGCTGGACCGGCGTCGGAAGGCCTCGAACCACCGCCTCGTAGACGCGCGGAACCGCATGGCGCGGGTGCGTCAGGACCGACGCGAGACGGCCGTCGTTCGTCAGCAGCAGCAGGCCTTCCGAGTCGTAGTCGAGCCGGCCGACCGGGTAAACGTATTCCCGCACGCCCGGGATGAGATCGAGCACGGTCGGCCGCCGCTGCGGATCCTGGCGAGTCGTCACGTAGCCGGCCGGTTTGTGAACCAGCAGATAGCGGAATCGCTCCTGGCGGGCGACACGCCGGCCGTCCACGCGAACGTCATCGCGTGCCGGGTAGGCGCGCGCACCCAATTCGCGTACCGTCCGGCCGTTCACCGTCACGCGGCCGTCGACGATCAGTTGTTCGGCGGCCCGCCGCGATGCAATCCCCGCCGCGGCGATCATCTTCTGCAGGCGGACACCGGAAGCGTCCGCATCATCGTGCCTGGTCGTCGCCTCCATTGCCCGCATACCGTGGTGGAGCCGCCTGGTCAGTGCACCTTGCCGACCGGTTCGCCGTGAATGGCGGAGACGGAATCGCCTTCCGTGTCGAACGGCAGCAACTCGTCGCGCGGCGCCTCGGCAGCCAGCGCGGAGGGAGCGTCCATACCGAGCGCTTCCGCCATGTCCTCCACCTTCGGCAGGTCGGACAGGTCCTTCAAACCGAAACGGTCGAGAAACTCCCGGGTGGTGGCGTACAGGAACGGTCTGCCCACCACGGCCTTGCGACCGACCACCTTGATGAGCCGCCGTTCCACGAGTGTGCCGAGAACACCGCTGGTGTTGACTCCACGGATTTCCGCGATCTCCGGGCCGGTCACCGGCTGCCGGTACGCCACGACCGCAAGGGTCTCGAGCGCGGGGACCGACAATCGCTGCCTGGAGTGCTCGTGGAACAGCCGGCGCACCCAATCGTGCAGATCGGATCGGGTGACGATCTGGTAGCCCCCCGCAACCTCGATCAGCTCGAGCCCGCCGGGCCGATCCCGCCATCGCTCCACCAGGGCCGCAAGAGCCACGACGACGTCCTCCTTCGGCTCGGCGTCCAGCGTCCTCTGCAACGTCTTCAGCGTGACGGGATCGGGCGATGCGAAGATGAGCGCTTCGATGATCGCCTGCAGGTCGCCCCGCGACGGTTCGTCACCCATTGCTCGTCTCCGGGTCACGTCGCAAGACCTGCATCGCCCCGAACGGTCCGGCCTGCAGCACGCGGATCTGCTTGAGCCTGATGAGCTCCAGCAACGCCAGAAAGGTCGTGATCAGATCCCGCCGGGACGACGCGGCATCGAACAGATCCTCGAACCGCGAGGGCGCGCCAGCCGACAACCGCGCCAGCACTTCACGCATCCGAACCTCGATCGGAATGGTCTCTTCCGGTAGCGGCACCTGTGGCAAGCCGCTGCGGCGGGCGAGCACCGCCTGGAAAGCCTGGAGCAGACTGAAGAGATCCACTTCCAGCTCCCGCTCGAACGGCGCGCCGGCAATCGCCTCGACGCGAGCATCCGGACGGGTCCACTGCGCGCTCCGGACCGTTTCGCGGTCATGGAGCATCTCGGCCGCAGCCCTGAACTTCTGGTGTTCAAGCAAGCGGCGCACCAACTCCTCGCGTGGATCCTCTTCCTCGGCCGCCTCATCCTCCACCACGGTCCGTGGCACCAGCATCCGCGACTTGATCTGAATCAGCGTCGCCGCCATGACGAGAAACTCGCCAGCAACGTCCAGGTTGATCTCGCGCATCAGGTCGAGATACTCGAGGTACTGCCTGGCGATAAGCACAATCGGGATGTCGTAAATGTCCACCTCGTTCCTCCTGATGAGGTGGATCAGCAGATCGAGCGGCCCCTCGAAACTGCTTACCCGCACGGGGTAGTCGGGAAGGACGGACTCGAAGTCCGCCGGGATCCGAGTTGGGCCGGAAGGCACCGGATCAGCGGCCAGCTCCGCCGACTGCGTCGCCGCGCTCTCGCGCTTCTCGTCGGCCACCTGCCTACCCGTAGGTCAAACGAACTGCCTCGCGCACGTCCCGCATCGTCTCCTGCGCGGCGGCCCGCGCCGTTGCCGACCCGTCGTGCAGGATCTCACGTATCCGTCCCGGCCGCGCCAGGATCTCCTTCCTCCGCTCCCGCAACGGCTCCAGGTGGGTATTGATCGCCTCGGCCAGCGCCCGCTTGACCTCGACGTCGCCTACCCTTCCTTCCCGGTAACGCTTCTTGAAATCGTCCACCTGCGCCGTGTCGGAGTTGAACGCGTCGTGGTACACGAAGACTGGGTTGCCCTCCACGGTTCCCGGGATGTCGGCCCGGATCCGCTTCGGATCGGTATACATCCGCATTACCTTCTTCCGAACTGTGCCCGCGTCATCCGAAAGGTCGATGGCGTTGCCGTAGCTCTTCGACATCTTCCGGTTGTCAATGCCGGGCAGCCGGGGAAAGTGTGTCAACAGTGGTAGCGGCTCCGGAAAGACATCGCCGAAGAACTGATGGAAACGGCGGACGACCTCCCGCGCCAACTCCAGGTGCGGCACCTGATCGTCGCCCACCGGTACGTAGTTCGCACGGTACATGATGACGTCCGCCCCCTGCAGAAGCGGATATCCGAGAAAACCTACCGACGAAAGGTCCTTCTCCGAGAGCTGTTCGATCTGCTCCTTATAGGTCGGCACGCGTTCGAGCCAGGGAATCGGCACGACCATCTGCAGCAGCAGGTACAACTCCGCATGCTCCGGCACAAGCGACTGTACGAAGAGCGTGCTTCGGTCCGGATCGATGCCGGCGGCGATCCAGTCGGCGACGTTGTCGTAGGCGTAGGTTGTCAGCTCGGACGTGTCGGCGAACTCGCTCGTGAGCGCATGCCAGTCGGCGACAAAGTACATGCAGTCGTAGTCCGCCTGCAGATCGACCCATTTGGCGAGCGCGCCCATCAGGTGTCCCAAGTGGAGCGGCCCCGTGGGGCGCATGCCCGAAACGACGCGGGGGCGCTTCGGCTCAGCCGCCATGGAGGGCGTCCGTGACCGGGACCGGGAACGCAAGAGGCAGGTAGCGCGAAACCAACAGCCCTCAGAATACCCTAAATCGAGACGGTAGTTATCCGCGTGAAGAAGGCGAGGACAACATCCGCCAGCTTCGGTCCCACGACCGGTAGGAGCTCCTCGCGCGTGGCGCGACGCACATTGGCCAGACTGCCGAACCGCTCCAGCAGCGCTCGGCGCCGGCGCGGTCCGATTCCGGGAATAAGGTCCAGTTCCGAGTGAAAGTCGCGCATCGCCCGCGCGCGGCGGTGGAAGGTTACGGCGAACCGGTGCGCTTCGTCCCGCGCACGCTGCACCAGGTGGAGCGCCGGGCTGGACTTTGGCAGGCGCACGGGCGTGTTGCCGCCGCGGGTGTATATCTCCTCTTCCCGTTTGGCGAGACCAATCACCACGAGGTTGCCCAGGCCGAGCGTGTCGAGGGCGCGGTAGGCCGCAGTCAGTTGCCCCTGCCCGCCATCGACGACCACGAGATCCGGGAACGGCCCCCCTTCCTCCATCAGTCTCCGATAACGGCGGAACACCACTTCGTGCATGGCCGCGAAGTCGTCCGGTTTCGCGCGGCCCGCGCCGGAGCGGCGCTCCGTCTCCTCCGGCGCCGCCTGCCTCGGGTGGCCCTTCCCGCGTGAACCACGCCGTCCGCCTCGCGCACCGAGACCCTGCACGCGGAACTTGCGGTATTCACTCCGCTGCATGCGACCGTCGTCGCACACCACCATCGACCCGACGGTCTCCCGGCCCTGGAACGTCGAGATGTCGAAACACTCGACTCGGATTGGGGGCTGCGGCAATCCGAGTACGTGCTGCAGTTCCGTCAGGGCGCCGGCATGAATGCGTGCGTTCTCACTGTAGCGGGCGTCGTAGGCCAGCCCGGCGTTCCGCGAGGCCAGATCCAGCAACGCCCGGCGGTCGCCGCGCTTCGGCGTCCGGACCCGCACACTTCGGCCCGCCCGTTCCGACAGCCACGCCTCGATGGCCTCCCGGTCTTCCACCTCGACCGGCACATGCACTTCGGGCGGTACGTCGCGCGCCGCATAGAACTGCTGCACCGCGGCCGCGACAAGCCTCGGCTCGTTTCCCGCCGCCGCGACATCGTCTCCGTCCGCCGCCAGCTCCACTCGTTCGACGACGCGGCCGCGGCGGACCTGAAATACCTGGATGACCGCCCCGGCCGGGCCGGTTTTCATCCCGAACGCGTCGCGGTCGCCCAGTTGGGCCGTCGCCATCTTCTGCTGCCGGTCACGCAGGGTCTCGACCGTCCGCATCGCATCCCGGCACTGAGCCGCGCGCTCATACTCCTGTGCGGCCGACGCTTCCTCCATCTGCCGCCGCAGCCGACCGACCACTTCGTCGGTCTTCCCTTCCAGGAAGAGCCGCGTCTGCTTCACCGACTCGGCGTACCGGTCCGGGCCGCACACCTCGGCAACGCACGGGGCCACGCACCGCTTGATGTCGTACTCCAGGCAGGGCCTGTCGCGCTTGCCGGTAATCACTTCGTTGCACGATCGAATGCCGAACAGCCGGTGGGTCAGCGACATCGTCTTCCGCGCAAACGTGGCGGGCAGGAACGGGCCCGCATAGTAGTGCCCGTCGCGTGCCACCGAACGGGCAACCAAGACACGGGGGAACGCCTCACCGGTGGTGAGTTGCAGGTACGGGTAGTTCTTGTCGTCCCGCAGCAGGATGTTGTAGCGGGGCGACCGTTGCTTGATCAGGTTGTTCTCGAGCGCGAGGGCCTCGACCACAGAGTCGGTGACGATGACTTCAAGGCGCGCCGCCTCGTCGAGCAACGCATCGGTCTTCGGGTCGTTACCATAGGCTCCCAAGTAGCTCCGCACCCGGTCGCGGAGCGCGCGGGCTCGACCGACATAGATCGTCTCACCGGCCCGGTTGAAGTAGAGATAGACCCCAGGCTGCGCCGGCAGCCGCGCGATCTCGCGCCGCAGGTCGTTGATGGCCATGGGCCGGACGGGCGGCCAACCTCCCGCCCACCTTATAGAATAGACGGGCTCTCGCACCGGCAGCACGCCGGGCGAGCGGGTCGGACACGGATTCCATGACGTTCACCGGGGCCATCGGGCGCGCCTGTCTCTTTCCCCTTCGCGGCATCATCCGGTTGTGCGTGCTCCTCCGAATACATCCGAACGCCCTGACGCTGACCGGCGTCGTCATCAACGCGGCCGCGGGCGTGGCGCTCGCCGGCGGCTGGTTCCTGGTGGCAGGCTGGATCATGCTGCTCGCGAACATCTTCGATTTCATAGACGGCAAGGTAGCCGATGAACTGAAGCTCAGCTCGAGATTCGGCGGTTTCTGGGATTCCGTGATGGACCGCTTCTCGGACTTGTTCATCCTGACTGGCCTCATCTACCTCTACGCCACGCTCGGCCGCCCCGACTACGTACTGATCGCCGCGCTCACGCTTACCTTTTCTGTAATGACCAGCTACACCCGGGCCCGTGCGGAGTCGATCATCCCGCTCTGCAAGGTGGGTTTCATGGAGCGGCCGGAACGTATCGTCCTCTTCATGATCGGTGCGTTCACCAACCGGATGGCGGCTGTGCTCTGGGTGATTCTGGTGCTCTCGATCCTCACCGTCCTCGACCGGATCTACTTCACGTGGCGCGAATTGCGCGACAAGCCGGAGGTGGCGGGATGAGGCTGTTGACTCTACCACTCCGGATGATCTGGCACGCCCTCTTCTGGACGTTCGACCGCGCCACATGGCAGTACGACCTGATGGTCATCGCCATCCTCGCCTTCGTCTGGCTCACGCCGCCAGCCTGGCTCGGCGACCCGATGGCGAGCGGGCCGGGTCTGATCGGCCTTTTCGCGCAACTACTGTCGCTCTTCTAGGGGACCGCCGGCCTCCAGGCCGGCAAGAGAACAACAGTCGATGCCGACGTGGACGCCGGCGCACCGCGTCAGACGCGGTCCCGGTCGTCGCCGCCAAGGTCGAGCGTTTTACCCGTGAAATCGATGTCGTGTGCAGCGATCTTGTCCCTGAGGAGCCTGCGCACCTCCGCATAGTGGGCTCGGGGCACGGTGAGAGAGCGGGCGAGGCTGCGGAGACGATAGATGATCACCAGTGTGATCGTCTTCCCCTCGCGCCAGGAAAGGCCGCCAATCTGCGAGTACGGAACGTAGCCGGCGTCGGCCCAGATGCCGTCGGCGTACAGGCCGCGGCCAATCTTCAGGCGAAGCGGAACGGCATATGCGTAGTACAGGAGCATCATGCCCTCGCCGAACGCGCGTTGCGGCGGCTGCTGCTGCACCACCAGCTTGACGAAAACCAGGATGCCGGCGACGACACCGAGCGCGAGCATCCAAGGATACGTGGCCGGTGTCTCGACGGGCCAGGTGAGCAGTGCGGAGCGGCGGAAACGGCGATAGCGAACGAACTGAACGACGATGCGAAGCGTCGCGACCAGGAACCCGACGCCAAGCACGAACAGCGCGACGCGGATCGCCGACACCTCGGTGCCTCTTGCCGGACGAGGGTCAGACGCGCGACTGGTACTCGCCGGTCTCCGTGTTGACGCGCACCCTGTCGCCGTTCGATATGAACGGAGGCACCTGGATCGTCAGTCCGGTCTCGAGGCGCGCCGGCTTGAGCTGGGCACTCGCGGTCGCCCCCTTGATTGCCGGAGCCGTCTCCTCCACGGTCAAGTCGACCGTCAAGGGGATCTCGATGCCAACCGGATCACCCTCGAACAGCTCCACCGTGATGGTGGAGTCGGGCAGCAGGAAGCTGATCGTGTCGCCGAGCGTCTCGGCATCGAGACACACCTGATCGTAGGTCTCGGTGTCCATGAAATGGTGGCCGACCGCGTCGGCGTACAGGTACTGCATCGAGCGGCTGTCGAGCATTGCCCGCTCCACCGTATCGTTCGACGCGAAGCGGTGATCCTGCAGCGTGCCGGCGCGAATACTGCGCAGCCGTGTCTGTACGAACGCGCGTCCCTTGCCGGGCGTCACATGGTTGAATTCAAGGACGCGATAGAGCGTCCCGTTCATCTTGATGAGCATCCCTTTGCGGATGCGTGTCGCCTGCATCGATTCCATAGGCCGCGGATGGTACTACACAGGTTGTTCACCGGGGAACGTGGGACGACACGGCCGGATGCCCGCCGAGCGACACGCGCCAAGGGCGATCACCACCCGCCGCCACACCTATTCGCGTGCTCCAGCGGACGTCGTCCACCCGAACACCACAGACGCTGTCTATGCCCCAATCCTCGATGGCAAGGCGTGCGCCGCCGCACAAGTCAACCAGGTTCTCTCGGCGCGTGACGCCGAGCGCGCGCGTCAGGTTGGCTGGACCCCGGCAGAGTGCCACGTCGTCAGGGGACGACGCGCCGCGACGCAGGGCACGCAATCGGCGCCGACGCATCACGGGGACGCCCTTGAGCGGGCTGAGAGCCCGGATCAGCACAGCCGACGGATAGCCAGCCGACTCGGTGACTGCGTTCAGCAGTTCGTGCAGGCCATAGGTGAGGTAGACGTAGGCGTATCCTGCCGGCCCGTAGAGCGGCGCGTTGCGCGGCGTCAGGCCGGACGCGGCGTGGCACGCCGGATCGTCCTCCCCGCTGTAGGCTTCCGCCTCGACGATCGCGCCCGCCGCGGTACCGGACGCGGTGTGGTGGACAACCACCTTTCCGAGCAGCTCGCGCGCCACTTCGAGCGTTGGCTGCTGGAAGAATGCCCGGGGCAGCACGCGCGAGCAGTTCACGACTCCGCTGCCACCGCGGACCGTCTGAGCTCGACATCGTCGCGATCGTCGCGCTCCCGGTCACCCGCTCCGTTCAGCACGTGCCGCAGGTACCTGCCGGTGTGAGACGCCGCGTGCTCCGCCACCTCCTCGGGTGTGCCGGCAACCACGATACGCCCACCCGCCGCACCACCCTCCGGGCCGAGATCAACCACCCAGTCGGCAGTCTTGATTACGTCGAGATTGTGCTCGATCACCAGCAGCGTATGACCCGCCTCGACCAGCTTCGTGAACGCGGCCAACAGCTTCGCGATGTCGTCGAAATGGAGGCCGGTGGTCGGCTCGTCGAAGATATAAAGCGACTGCTCGCTCCTCCGTGCCCCCAGGTGCGCGGCGATCTTGATCCTCTGGGCCTCGCCTCCCGAGAGCGTCGTTGCCGGCTGGCCCAACTGCAGGTAGCCGAGCCCGATCTCGTCCAACACCTTCAGCCGCCGGAGCACCTTTGGCGATCCACTGAAGAACTGCAGCGCCTCCCGGACGGTGAGGGCCAGCACTTCGTCCACCCGCTTGCCGCGGTAGGTCACCTCCAGCACCTGTGGCTTGAACCGGCGGCCGTCACACTCCTCGCACGGCACGAAGACATCGGCGAGAAACTGCATCTCGACCTTCAGCTCGCCTTCCCCTTCACATGCGTCGCACCGCCCCCCCGGAACATTGAACGAGAAGTGGCTGGCGGTCAGGCCGCGTGACTTCGCTTCCCGTGTTGACGCGAACAGCTCGCGAATAGGATCGAACGCCTTGAGGTAAGTGACCGGGTTCGAACGTGGCGTGCGGCCGATCGGTTGCTGATCGATGAGCACGACGTCGGAAACCAGTTCGACTCCCTGGATGCCGCGGTGCCTGCCGACCCGCTTGTCCCACTCCCCCTTCGCCCGCTTGACCGCGGCATACAGCACATCGTGCACCAGTGTCGACTTTCCAGAGCCGCTGACCCCGGTGACGCAGGTGAACAGCTGCAGGGGAACCTCGACATCGATCGACTGCAGATTGTGCTCCGCCGCACCAACAACGCGCAGGCACTGGCTGCCCGGCAGGCGGCGGCGGCGCAGGAAAGGCAGCGGGATGCTGAGCGCGCCCCGCAGGTACTTTGCGGTCAACGATGTAGTTTCGGTCGCCAGGCCATCGACGCCACCCGCATAGACAACACGTCCGCCGCGCGTTCCCGCGCCGAGGCCGAGGTCGACCACATAGTCGCTCGCGCGGATCATGTCAGCGTCGTGTTCGACTACGAGCACCGTGTTGCCTTGATCGCGCAACTGCTCAAGGATCCGGATCAGCCGCTCGTTGTCGCGCGGATGGAGACCAATGGAGGGTTCGTCGAGAACGTAGAGAGTGCCCACCAGGGACGCGCCCAGCGAGGTCGCCAGGTTGATGCGCTGCGACTCGCCGCCCGACAGCGTGGACGAAAGCCGATCAAGCGTCAGGTAGTCGAGACCGACACCGCTCAGGAAACCGAGCCGGCGACGGATTTCACGCGTGAGGCGCTCGGCGATAGCCGCCTCTTGCGCTCCTAATTCCAGTTCGTCGAAGAAGCGGCATGCTTCTCCCACCGTGAGTGCGCAGATATCGCTGATGCGCCGGCCGCCTATCCAGACGTCGCGCGCCTCACGCCGCAGGCGGGTGCCATCGCAGTCGCCGCACGCGCGATAACCCCGGTACCGGCTGAGGAAGACACGGACGTGCACCTTGTATTTCTTCCGCTCCAGCCGGCGAAAGAACCCGCGCACGCCACGGTAGCGCGCGCCGTCGCCTTCGACGACGAAGTGCCGCTCCTCGTCGGTCAACTCCGCCCAGGGAACCGTCGTCCGGACGTCGTGCAGCGATGCCGAGCGTTTCAGTTCCACCAGGTTCGACCGGTAGTGCGGCCGGTTCCACGGCTCTATCGCCCCCTCCTGGATCGACTTCGACGCATCGGGCACGACGAGCGCCATATCCAGCTCGATCACGTTGCCGAACCCGTGACAGGTAGGGCAGGCGCCCACCGGACTATTGAACGAGAAGAGCGTCGGCTGGGGTACCTCGTACGCGATGCCACAGGGCTTGCACTCGAACCGCTCACTGAAGCGGTGCGACTTTGGCATTCCGTCGACATCCGCATCGACCTCGATCGCCAACCCCGTGCCGTTGCCCTCGTGGTAAGCAGTTTCGATTGCTTCGGTCAGGCGCGGGAGGACATCGGGACCGGTACCGATGCGATCGACGACGACAGTCAGCGCCCGTGCCCCGGACAGCGACGCGACATCCACGTCCTCGAACGCGACGGCGCGGCCGCCGATGGCCAGCCGGCCGAATCCCTTACGCCGTAGCGTGTCGATCGCGTCGGCAGCCGGGTGGCTTTCCGGCGCGGCGGCGGTCTCCGGCACCGGCGCCTCAAAGGCGATCAGCAGGCGCGTTCCGGCGCGCATATCGTTCAGGCCATTCGCCACCGCCTCGGCCGTTTCGCGCCGCACGAGCGCCCCGCATTCTCGGCAGATGGTCCTTCCGACCCGCGCGAAGAGGAGGCGCAGATAGTCGTAGATCTCGGTCGTCGTGCCGACCGTCGAACGAGGATTACGGACGCTGTTCTTCTGGCGGATTGCGATGGCGGGGCAGATGCCCTCAATCCGGTCCACGTCCGGCTTCTCCATCCGTTCGAGGAACTGCCGGGCGTAGGCGGAGAGCGACTCGACGTAACGGCGCTGCCCTTCAGCGTAGAGCGTGTCGAAGGCAAGCGACGATTTCCCGGACCCGCTGACGCCGGTGACGACGATGAGCTGCTCCTGAGGCAGGGTCAGGTCGATGTTCCGGAGGTTATGCGTGCGCGCCCCGCGGATCTCTATGCTTCCGTTTCGACTCGCCGGCGCATCGGAAGGCGCGCCGTTCCCGGAACGGCGACCACCGGCGGACGGTGTTGGTCGGAAGGACAACAGGCCATTGTAGCGCGCCGACGCGAAGCGACCACGTCAGCCGAGAATGCCGGCATCGTCGGGCGGCGGGGCGGCAGGTTCGACCAGATCACCATTCCCTTGCCGCAGCACCAGAACCTCCCGAAGCCGCTTGCGGCGCAGATCGGGCACCTGCGCGCCGGCGGCGGGATAGCCGACCGGCATCAGCAGACATGCCGTCTCATTGGCGGGCCGCCCGAGGACCTCCCGGAGGAATCCCATCGGGCTGGGCGTGTGCGTCAGAGCCACCAGCCCCACGTGGTGCACGGCGGTCAGGAACAGGCCCGCCGCAATGCCGACCGACTCCGCCACATAGTAGTGCCGGATGTGCTCGCCGGCCGGCCCCAAGCCGTAGTTCTGGCGGAATAGCACCACCAGCCAAGGGGCGATCTCCAGAAACGGCTTGTGCTCGTCGGTGCCGAGCGGCTTCAGGGCGCGCAACCACTCGTCCGGCATGCGTCCCCCGTAGTTCTCGCGTTCCTCGCGCTCCGCGGCAACCCGGATGCGGCGCTTGATCTCCGGATCAGAAACCGCGACGAACGTCCAGGGCTGTCGATGCGCACCCGAAGGGGCCGTAGACGCCGCGCGCACCAGATCCTCGACGACGCCGGCCGGCACCGGCTCCGGACTGAAATCCCTCACCGTGCGGCGCCGGTTCATGATCGCGAAGAAGCCGCGCGCCCGCGTCGCGACCTCGGGGGGCGACGGCTTCTCATAAGCCAGTGGGATCAGTCTCGGTTTCATGGTAGGACGTTAGGTTCAGGCCGCCGTCTATCGTGCCAGTCAGGCAGCTTGCTACCCTCCGAGCAGAAGCGCCAGATCGGTGATGGCAACGACCACATGATTCGCTTCGAACCCGAGCTCCTCCGGGGGATCGGCCGCCGCGCGCTGAATCCAGAACGTGCGCAGCCCAGCCGAAGCGGCGCCGTTGATGTCCCACGAGTTCGACGAAACGAATCCCAGCGCTGAACGGTCGACCCCGAGCCGCTCCGGTCCCAGCATGTAGACGCGCGGACTGACCTTGAAGATCCGGACCTCCTCCACGCTGATGATGGTGTCGAGCAGGGTGTCAATGCCTGCGCTGCGCGCCGCCGCCTCCAGCATCCGGGGCTCCCCGTTGGAGAGGATCGCCAGCCGCAGACCCAGGTTCCGCAAGGCCTCCAGACCCGGCCGCACGTCGGGGAACGCCGCCAGCGAGAGATAGGCCTCCATCAGGCGCTCGCGCCGCTGGTCGGTCAGATCCAGATCCAGGCTGCGGGCCGCGTACACCAGGGCGTCCTCGGTGACCAGCCAGAAGTCCCGGTGCCGGCCCATGAGGCTGCGCAACAGGCTGTACTGCAACTGCTTGGCGCGCCAGCGCTGCGCCAGCGGGTCGCCAGACCCGGGAAACAGCTCCTCGCACAGCTCTGTTACCGAGAAAACGTCGAACAGCGTTCCGTAGGCATCGAATGCGAATGCCTCGATTCCTTCGGCGCGGGCGGGCTGGAAGCCTGACGCTCGCGCGGCGCCCAGGCCGGCCGCACCCGCGCCCAGGGTTCTGACGAAAGCTCGCCGGCCGGTCTTCATGCCGCGACTCCTTCCGGATCCCTCCGTCGCCGGTCACTGAGAGACCCAGTCCATTCTGCCACCAACGGTTTTACGACGCCCGCGGGAACGGGGTGGAGGCCCCACCGCGGGCTCGCCTTTTCAGGCATTATTAGCCGTAGCCGACGTCCAGGAAGGAGCAGGCCATGACTCGACTACTCGGACCGGGAGGGCGCGCAGGCGCCTTGACGGCCATCGTCCTCAGCGCGTTCGCCATCGCGGCGACCGGCCTTGGGGCCGCAGATGACGTCTTCGTCACCGTCGATCGCTTCGTGCCGCATACGTCGACGGTGCCGGCGAACGAGGGCGAGCGGGTCGGCCTGTTCCTCCGCGAGAAGATGAGCCGTGAACTCGCGGCGCGGATCGCCGACGGCGAGCGGCCGGACGGGAAGGTGGTCCTGTTCGTCCACGGCGGGTCGATCCCGTCGGTGCCGGACTACGACCTGCCGTTCAAGGACTACTCGTGGATGGAGCATCTCGCTGCCGCCGGCTACGACACGTTCGCGATGGACCAGACGGGATACGGCTTCTCACCGCGGCCGAAGATGGACGATCCGTGCAACATGGACGCGGACAACCGCGCCCTCGTCACGCCGAACCCGCTGGAGCGCGACTGCGAGCCGCGCTACCGGCACGGACTGACGACGAGCCAGTCGGACTGGGACGAAATCGCGAGCGTGATCGACTACATCCGCGAGCTGCGGGGCGTCGACCGGGTCAGCCTGATCGGCTGGTCCGCCGGCGGGCCTCGCACCGCCGGGTTCGCGGCGCGCAACCCCGACATCGTCGACAAGCTCGTGTTGTTTGCGCCCGGCTACCGGCCCGATCAGCCATCGGCGCCACCGAAGACGGTGCCGGGCGGCTCGGCGCCGATGCGCCTGCAGACCCGGGACACGCTTGAGAACGGCCGCTGGAACTCGACGGTCACCTGCGACAACCAGATCGATCCAGAGATTCAGGGCGTCATCTGGCAGACCGTGATGGCCTACGACCAACTCGGCTCAGTCTGGGGACCGTCACACGGTGTGATGCGAGTTCGCACGTCCGCCGGTTCGTGGGGCTGGAACCGCGAGTATGCCGCGAAGGTGCAGGCGCCGACCCTGATCCTCGTCGGCGAGCAGGATTTCCTGCTGGAGGCCGACCGGCAGCTCTACGGCGACTTGACCGGCACGGACAACAGGGTGCTGGTAGAGATGGAGTGCGCCACCCACTTCGCGGTGTGGGAGACGACGCAGTACAGATTCATGCACCAGGCCTCGCTCGAGTGGCTCGAGCACGGGACGTTCAGGGGAAGCGCGAACGGCCGATTCACGGTAGAGGCCAACAGCACCACGCCGTGAGGATTCCCCCGTGGTTCGGGCGTCGCCACCGCCAAGGGTGACGGACTACAATAAGGGCTTCGTGACGTGAGTTCCACGAACTCGGTGCGTCACTGACCTCCAGATTGCCGGCGTAGCTCAGTTGGTAGAGCAGCTGATTCGTAATCAGCAGGTCAGCGGTTCGAGTCCGCTCGCCGGCTCCATTTGTCCCTTCTATTGCAGTTGTAGGATCCGCCCCAGATGGCGCCCTCCAGACCTGGCCTCCCGCAAGCGTCGCTCGACATGCTGGTGCTGCAGGCGGTCGCGGCCGGACCGATGCATGGCTTCGGCATCATGCAGCGTCTGGACCAACTCTCGGCAGACGTCGTCCGCTTTCCACAGGCATCGCTTTATCCCACACTCCATCGGTTGGAGAACAACGGGCTCCTCACCGGAGACTGGAAATCAGCACACAAGGGCCGCGATGCGAAGTTCTACCGGGTTACCGCCACCGGACGAGAGCGGCTCCGCAGCGAGGCAGGCTGGGCGCTGCTGTCGAAGGCGGTCGGCCAGCTCGCGACGCTCGAGCATGAGATGCGAACCGCGTCGGCCATCCAGCGAGCACTCCTGCCGAACACGCATCGCGCTGGTGCGTTCTTCGACGCAGCGGCGGCGTCGAAGCCTTGCCTCGCGATTGGAGGCGATTTCTTCGACTACATCGACCTGGCGAGCGGATCGCTCGGATTCGTCGTAGGCGACGTCGCTGGCAAGGGGCCGCCGGCGGCTCTCCTTGGCGCACTGATGCAGGGGTCGCTGGTCGCGCAGGCGCACGCCAGCACGGGACCAGCGGCCACGGTGGCGGCAGTGAACGCCGCGGTCGTTCGCCGGGGAATCCAAGGCCGCTTCGTAACGCTCTTCTACGGCGTGCTCCGCCCGGACGGCAGCCTGACGTACTGCAACGCCGGTCACAACCCACCCATTCTCCTGCGGGCCGACGGCAATGTCTGCCGACTCGATGTCGGCGGGATGGTGCTGGGTATCTTCAATGACACCCCTTTCATGGAGGGATCACAGACCCTCGGGGCGGACGACCACCTCGTCCTGTTCAGCGACGGTGTCTCGGAGGCGATGAACGAAGCGGAGGAAGATTTCGGAGACGAGCGCCTCCTCGCCTGTCTACCCGCGGCCACTGGCAACGCGGAACAGCGCCTGCAGCACGTGCTGGCCACAGTGCAACAGTTCACCGGCAACGCCGCGCAGCATGACGACATAACCGCGATGGTCGTCTCGTACCGTCCCGACCAGCTCTAGCCATCGGTTGTGAGTCCCTCGCAGCTCCTGCGGGATAATGGGCTCCGTGGTGCATCACGCGCACTCAGACGAGGTAGCTATGAACCGATCACGCAACGGACGGGCTCGGCGGCTGTCGGCAGCAGCGGCGGTAATCCTGGCGCCGCACCTCAGCGGGTTGGGCACGACCCAATCGAGCGTTTACATGGCCGCTCAGGCGGAATCGGGCCGGGCGCTCGTCCAGCCCCGGGACGCGGAGGCGCGGGACGCGGCCGCGGAGACGGCCACGCGCGAGGCGCTGGAAGCGTTCATCACGCAGTGGAATACCGCCGACGACGCGAACCTGCGCCGAGCGATGCACTTTCCGTTCGCCACGGTGACGGGCGGCGGGGCGTTGATCATCGACGCCCAGCCCGACGACTTCTCGGCCGGCTTCGACGAGATGCGGGCGCGCGAGGGGTGGAGTCGCAGCTCGTTCGACTTCGACTCGTTCGCGGTGGTCAAGTCCTCGACCGACAAGGTGCATGCGTCGATCGGCTTCAGCCGTTATGGCCCAGACGGTACCGCCTATCGCACCTCGCAGGTGTTCTACATCGTCACCCGGCACGACGATCGCTGGGCCATCCAGCTTCGAACCCCGGCCCCCGAACCCGAGGATCTGGTCGGCGACGAGCGGGCGGAGATCCTCGCGGCGGCCCGCCGGGCGGTGCTGGACTTCTTCACCGCCTTCAATTCCGGGGACGTCGACGGCACCGTCGCGACGCTCAACCACCCTCACCTGTTCATGACCGCCGGCGGCGGCTTCGCGGTGGCCGAGACGCCCGGGGACGGCCCGCGGCCGAACTTCGACCGGATGCGCTCCGACGAAGATTGGCACATGAGCACCATCGACGCCCTGGAGGCGAGCATCGTCACGCGCAACAAGGTGCACTTCGAGCTGACCTTCACCCGCTGGCGCCCTGACGGCACCCGCTACTGGACCGTTCCTGCGCTTTGGATCGTGACTCGCGCGGGAGACCACTGGGGCATCCAGGTCCGCTCGCTCATGCCGGCCACCTTCGACGCGCGCGCCCGGTAGCCAACTCGGGGCGGCTGGCCAGTCGAAGGAGATCGTGTCGGCCCGAAGCCACTCGGGCCCTGCTCCTGCGAGATAATGACCCCGTAGTGCGTCGCGCGCACTCAGGTGAGGTGACTATGCACTGGTCGCGCAACGGGCAGACTCGGCGGTTGTCGGGGTCGGCGGCGGTATTCGTGGCAACCGCGCTCCTGGCGCCTGCCCTGGACGGACTGGGCACGACCCAGTCGGGCGTCTATACGGCAGGCCAAGCGGAATCGGGCCAAGCGATCTACGAGCGGGTGTGCGCCGCCTGTCATCAATCCAATCTGCAGGGCAGTTTCGAGGCGCCACAACTCGCCGGCGACAGCTTCCTTCAGTTCTGGGGCGACCTGAGCGCAGCTGATCTCTTCACCCGCATCAAGGACTCGATGCCGCCCGAGAATCCGGGCGGGCTCAGCGACGAGTCGTACCTCGACATCGTGGCCTACCTGCTGCAGGCGAACGGCGCCCCGGCGGGCAACACGCCGTTGACGGCGGACGGAAGCCTGCCCATCGGCACGGTCGCCGGGGGAGCGTCCCCGGCCGCGCCTGCAGCGGCGGCGCCCACAGCGGCAGCCCCCTCCGCCGCTCCGGAGACCGGCGGCGTCACGGTGGCAGGCACGGTCGACGGCTACCGGCCGGTCACCGACGAGATGCTGCGCAATCCCGACGACGGCGACTGGCTGATGATCCGGCGCAACTACCAGGCCTGGAGTCACAGCCCGCTGGTGGATATCAGCCGCGACAACGTCGCCGATCTGGAGCTGGCCTGGGTCTGGGCGATGAACGAGGGCGGCTGGAACGCCCCCTCGCCGATCGTCCACGACGGCGTCATGTACCTCGCGGGGATCGGTCCGGTGGTGCAGGCGCTCGACGCCGCCACCGGCGACCTCATCTGGGAGCACCGCGTGGAGGTGGCGACGACCGGCTACTCAGGCATGAGCCGTAACCTCACCATCTACGAGGACAAGCTCTTCCTGGCCACCCCGGACGCCCGCCTGATCGCGCTCGACGCCCGCACCGGGGAGCAGGTATGGAACACCGTCATCGCCGACCATGCCGAAGGCTTCCGCAACACCAGCGGGCCGGTGGTCGTCGATGGAACGTTGGTGCAGGGGCTGAGCGGATGCGATCGCTACACCCTGGAGAGCTGTTTCATCAGCGGATACCGGGCGGATACTGGCGAGCAGCTCTGGCGTTTCAACACCGTCGCCCGCTCCGACGAGCCGGGCGGCAACACCTGGGCGGAGGTTCCGGACTACCTGCGCGGCGGTGGCGATACGTGGATCACCGGCAGCTACGATCCGGATCTCGACCTGGTCTACTACGGGGTTGCGCAGGCCAAGCCATGGGTGGCGCTCAGCCGCGGGATGACGGTCGACGATCCGGCCCTCTACACCAACTCGACCGTCGCGCTCCGGCCGGGCGACGGGAATCTGGAGTGGTATTTCCAGCACGTTCCGGGCGAGACGCTCGATCTGGACGAAGTGTACGAGCGCGTGCTGGTCGACGTGGGTGGCCGCAAGACGGTGTTCAGCGCCGGCAAGCACGGCATCCTCTGGAAACTGGACCGGGAGACGGGCGAGTTCCTCGGCCACAAGGAGACGGTCTACCAGAACGTCTTCGACCGGATCGATCCCGAGACCGGCGCCGTCACCTACCGCCAGGACATTGCCGACGCGCAGTTCGAGCAGCTCGTCCCGGCGTGCCCGAGCACGGCGGGCGGCAAGAACTGGCATCCGATGAGCTACCACCCGGGTTCGGGGCTTCTGGTCCTGCCTCTCGCCCAGTCGTGCATGGAGCTTGCCGCCCGCGAGGTGGCGTTCGAACTGGGCTCAGGCGGCGTCGGCATGAGCTCTCGGCCGTTCCACGAAATGCCCGGCACCGACGGCCGGTTGGGAAAGCTGGCGGCTTACGACGCCGAGACGCTGGAGGAGGCCTGGAGCATCGAGCAGCGTCCGACGTTCCTCACCGGCGTCTTGACGACAGCCGGCGGACTGGCCTTCGTCGGCGACCTCGACCGGCGGTTCCGCGCGTTCGACGTGGAGACGGGTAAGGAGCTCTGGCGGTCTCGGCTCGGCACGTCAGTGCAGGGCTTTCCGATCAGCTTCCGCGCCGGCGGTCGGCAGTACATTGCGGTACCGACCGGCCTGGGCGGTGGCAGCCCCCGGCTGATGCCCCGGACCCTGGCACCGGAGGTCCGGCACCCGGGCAGTGGCAACGCCCTCTACGTGTTCGCCCTTCCCAACCGGGAGCCGGACGCTGCGGCGGATGTGCTGGAGCTCGAACGGCGGATCGAGGCGGCGGTCCTGCGCGCCGACGTCGACTTCCTCGACGGCGTCTGCGCCGACGATTTCACCTACACGCACGGAGACGGCTGGACCAGCGGCGGCGAGATTCTGGGAGTCGACCGGCGCGACGAGTGGCTGGCGTCGCTGGACGGCCGCTATGCCGTGCGGGAGGTCGATTCGCAGCAGGTCGAGATCCACGGCGACGTCGCCATCACCATGGGACGGGTGCGAGCCCGTACCGGCGGGCCCGCCGCGGACCAGCGCAGCTTCAGCTTCTGGTACGTGCGCGTCTACGCCCAACGGGACGGCGCATGGAAGTACCTCTCCCACCGCACGGTGAACGGCCCCGTCTACGAGGATTGACCGGAGCTCAATGAATCGCATCGGCCTCGTCGCGCTGCTGGCGGGGCTGTCGATGGGCGCCGCCGGGCAGGAGCCGGGCCGGGTCCGGGTCGAGGTGCGGGCTGGCGGGGAACCGGTCGCCGGTGCGACCGTGGTCGTGGCGAGCGTCACCCAGGTCACGGATGAGGGCGGGATTGCGGTGGTGCCGGCAGCGGCGGGGCTCGTGCAGGTCACTGTCGTGCATGAGGGATTCGTGCCGGTCACCGTGCCCGTCACGTCAGTGGAGAACATCGAGCGCGTCGTCCGTATAGAGCTCGAGCCGGAGCTCACGATCGAGGAGGAAGTCACGGTCGTCGCCAGCACCCGGACGGGGCGTCGTATCGAGGACCAACCGATGCGGGTTGAGGCCCTCGACCGGGAGGAGATCGAAGAGAAAATGCTCATGACGCCCGGGGACATCGTCATGATGCTCAACGAGATGGGCGGCATGCGGGTGCAGACCACGTCCCCGTCGCTCGGCGCCGCGAGCGTGCGCATCCAGGGGATGCGGGGACGCTACACCCGCTTCCTCTCCGACGGGTTGCCGCTCTACGGCAGCCAGCCGGGCGGCATGGGGCTGCTCCAGATCCCGCCGATGGATCTGGGACAGGTGGAGGTCATCAAGGGGGTTGCTTCCGCGTTCCATGGAACCGGCGCCATGGGCGGGGTTGTCAATCTCCTGTCGCGGCGGCCCAGTGACGAATCGGAGCGGGAGGTTCTCTTCAACCGGTCAACGCGAGGCGCGACTGACGGCGTCCTCTGGCTGTCCACGCCGTTATCCGAGACCTGGGGGATGACCCTGCTCGGCAGCGTGCACCGACAGGATCTCACCGATGTCGACGGCGACGGATGGGCGGACATGGCTCACTACGATCGCGGCGTCGTGCGCCCGCGGTTCTTCTGGGACGATGGGCAGGGCCGATCGTTTTTCCTCACGGCCGGTGGGGCTCGTGAGTCCCGCACCGGCGGCACAGTAGTCAACCGTACGCTCCCCGCAACGGGGACATCTTATCGAGAGGCTCTCGATACCAGCCGCCACGATGTCGGCGTCCTGTGGCAGACGCTGGCCGGTCCGTCAGTCGTGACGGCGCGCGCCGCCTTCGCGCAACTGTGGCACGACCACACCTTTGGCGAGACCCTCGAGCGCGACCGCCGCGTAACGGGTTTCGCCGAACTCGCGGTGCGCAGGGCGTCGGGACGCCACACGTGGGTCGCCGGCGCTGCGGTCGAGCGCGACGCCTACGATCCCGCCGACGTCCCACGGTTCGAGTATGCCTTTACGACCCCCGGGTTCTTCGTGCAGGACGACGTCGACGTGCGGTCGTGGCTGGCGCTGTCGATGAGCGGCCGGCTGGATCGCCACAGCGAGTACGGCTGGTTCTTCAGCCCCCGCGTATCCGCGCTCCTGCGATCCGGCGACTGGTCGACCCGTCTGTCGGCCGGAACCGGGTTCTTCGGGCCGACGCCGCTCACGGAAGAGATCGAAGCGGCCGGCCTGACCCGGCTCACCGTGGACGGCCCACTACAGGCGGAGCGGGGTCGAAGCGTCTCTATCGACCTTACCCGCAGCCAGGGTCCGGCGGCATACACCGCCACGTTCTTCGGGTCGCGCATCATAGACCCCGTGCATGTAGATCGCTCGACCTACACGCTGCGCAATCTGGACCAACCGACCACAAACTGGGGCATGGAACTGCTTGGGACGTTCCGGCAACCCCCGTTCGCTCTCACCACGACCTATACCTATGTTCGGTCACGTGAGCGCTCGAGCGGCGTTATTGCCGACGTGGCCCAGACGCCAAGGCACAGCCTCGGGTTCGTGGCGATGGCCGAAAACGAGGACGGCCGCATCGGCTTCGAGCTGTACCGCACGGGACGACAACGGCTCGACGCCAACCCCTATCGCGACGTCAGCGAGCCCTACACCGTGGCGGGGGTGCTGGTAGAGCGGCGCGTCGGCCCGCTCCGGCTATTCGTCAATCTGGAGAACCTCACCGACGTGCGGCAGCAGCGCTGGGACCCGATCCTGCGCCCCGACCGGGCCGTCGACGGGCGCTGGACGGTCGACGCCTGGGCGCCCCTGGATGGACGCGTCATCAACGGCGGCGTCCGCGTGCAGTTCTAGTCGTTGACCCGCGTAAACTTCTGATTGCGGCGGCCGCCCAGGGTCTCGGCCAGATAGAGGTCGCCCTGCGAGTCGGCCACGATGGTGTGCACGAAGGTGAACTCGCCGGCCATGTGGCCGGAGCGACCGAAACCGCCGACGATGTCTCCACTCCCACGCTCCAGGATCCAGACGCGGTTGCTGCCCAGATCGACCACGAACAGGTGCCGTTGTTCGGGATCACGCGAGAGCTCGATGTCCGTGGCCCGCAGCGTCGCTTCGGCATACGCCGGCGGGTCGATGGGAATGACCCGCACGAGGTCACCTTCGCGGTCGAACACCTGGATCCGGTTCTGGCCGCGGTCGCAGGCGTAGACCAACCCGTCGTTGCCGAGCACGACGCAATGCGGATGCCCGCCGCCGCGCTCGACGAACTGCCCGTCGCCGCTCCCCGCCGAGCCCCACTGCCGCAGGTAGTTGCCCCCAGCGTCGAAGACCACGATCCGGTGGTTACCGTAGCCGTCCGCCACGTAGACCGACCCGCGCTCGCCGGTCACCGGATCGGGTTCCGGATCGACCGCGACGTCGGCCGGCGCGTTCAGCAACGTCCGGCTGGTGTTGTTGCCCGGCTCGCCGCATGTGGGATACGGCGCGTTCGGACTCAACGTCGGCGGGCCGTCACATAGCCCCTTCGTACCGATCTGCAGAAGCATCTCCGAGCCATCGTTCGTCCATTTCTGAACGACGCCATCGGAGTTGCCAGCCAGCCAGACGTTGTCCATGTGGTCGACGAAGCAGCCGTGGATGCCGTGCGGCAGGACCGCGGCCGCCCCATCTTCGGTGAGCGCCGGATCGCCCCAACTGTCCACCACGTTGCCTTCGCGGTCATAGACGACTACCGGCGGCGACGGAATCGACTGGTCGCCCTCCTGGTCCAACAGGCCGTTCGGCAGGAAGCCCCGGTTGACGGTAAAGATACGGTCCCGCGAGTCGATGCAACTCGCCCCGACCATGCCGGTCACCCACTGCCGCTCCAGCCCGTCGTCACCGGTGATGATGGGCAGCGGCCTGGGCCAGAAGGGATCGACCCGGTAGGTGGGAGTCCCTCCTCCCTGCTCCGCCGGCAGGGCCAGCGGCAACGCGCCACCGGCCACGATCGTCAACACACCGAATGCGATTCGCGCCGATGTAGACCTCCACATCATGGCGCCATCTTACTCTCGCGGCGCCGAGGCGCGATTCCGTCGATGGCGAACCGCGACTTGCTGTACAACAGCGCCTGGGCACCGGACGGAGATCCCCTCAAGGAGAAGCAGCGGTGGTCATCTTCTATGCGGTCATGTGCGTACTCGGAACTCTGCTTCCCTACAGCGCCCTCGTGGCCTGGGGGGTTGAAAACGGCGGAATCGACCCTGCCGCGATGGTCGTCGAGATCGCCCGATCGCGCATGGCGATGCTGGCGTGGGCGGACGTCCTGGTATCCGCGGTGGTGCTGATTCCCTTCGTCCTCCGCGAGGGGCGGCGGCTGTCCGTAGCCGGGCTCTGGCTCCCCATCACAGGCACGTGCCTGGTGGGCGTGTCACTCGGTTTGCCACTGTTCCTGTTGATGCGCGAGCGGAAGATGCTCCGGGCGGCGGCCCGTTCCCCGCGGTCCGACCCCGAATGAGACGCCGTCAGGAACCGTCGAACGCCCGCTGCAGGCCGGCGATATCCAGCTTGTCCATCTGCAGCATCGCCTGCATGAGCCGTTCCCAGCCTTCGTCGTGGCCCCGCGCACGCAGCTCGTCAATCACGCGAGGGACGACCTGCCATGAGACCCCGAACCGATCCCGCAGCCACCCGCAGCGCTGCGCCTCTCCACCCTCGGAAAGCCCGGTCCACAGCGTGTCAATCTCGGCCTGCGTGTCGCACTCCACCACGAAGGAGATCGCGGGTGTCAATTCGAACAGCGGCCCGCCGTTCAAGGCGGTGAAGCGTTGCCCCTGGATGCGGAAATCCACCTGCAACACGCTGCCGGCCGGCTGGCCCGATACTTCCGCGGCGCTTTCGCCGTAGCGGACAACGTCGAGAATCTCACCCTCCTCGAAAACGGAGGTATATAACGCCGCCGCTTCTTCAGCCTTTCCGTCGAACCACAGGCACGGCGTTATGCCGTGGATCATGATCCACTCCTGCGGACGGGAAAGTAGATGTCGGTACGCCACTTCGACTGGTCCGGCTCGGCGCCGGGATCGGTGACGTAAACCTCCCACGGCGTTCCCGCAGGCTCCAGACCTTCCGACTTCATCCACGCCATCAGCGCTTCCCAGGTCTTTCCGAGCTCGTCGTACGGCCCCATGTGCGTGACGGTCGCCGCCGTGCAGGCGGGAAGCTCCCCCGCCCCGACGCGGCCCGAACCCTCCACGGGCGATCCAACAGGAATCGCGCACTCGAGGTCGACGGTTCCCCCCTCCATCGAGTGATAGAGCGCGAGGGGCATCCCGACCGGAGCCTGCCCCTGCTGCTGGATGTACCCGAATACCTCTCCGAAGAGCGGTCCCATCACCTTCCCGATCTCGTCCATTCTGGCCGTCGTTCGGATGCCCACGACCGACTGTGCTTCGATTTCCCTGGTGCCGAATTCGTGCGTCATCGGTTGTTCCTCTTGCCTTTCCGCCGGGCGGCAAGCCGCCGACGAGAACTACGCCTGGCTGCCCCAATTCGGCAGCCTGCAAAGAATACGACGCCGGCGCATGTGTGACCATAACCACGGTGCGGATCTTCATCGCGGTAACGCTGGACGGCGCCACGCGCGCACGAGTGGAAGCCCTGATTGACGAGCTGCGGAATCAGCCGGCGGCCGCCGCGGTGCGCGTGCGATGGGTACCGGAGGCGAACCTGCACCTGACGCTCCGCTTTCTCGGCGAGTTGGACGAGCACCGCACGGCGGCCGTCCGCGAAACGCTCATGTCGGCCTGGTCACAGTCTCCGTTCAAGGCGTCGCTCGGCGCCGCCGGCCTCTTCCCGCCACGGGGTGCGCCACGCGTCGTCTGGCTCGACGTGCGCGACGGCGCCGACCGGTTGCACGAACTACAGCAGGAGGTGGAGCGGCGGCTCGCGCGCATCGGATTCGGGAGAGAGCGGAGACCCTTCCGCCCGCATCTGACCATAGGGCGCATGAAACGGATCGCGCGGCGCGCGGAACGAGCGCTCAACCGCACGGTCGAGGCCCTCGACGTGCCCCAGACGGAGTGGACCGTCGATCGCGTCGTCCTGATGGAGAGCCGGCTGTCGTCCGAGGGCGCGGCGTACCACGAACTGGCGGCGGCAACCCTGTTGAGATCGCGGGCTATGCCGCCAGACTGAAGACGAAGGACGATCTCGTCCTCAGGCCGGCTCGAGGTAGTCCTCCCACAACTCGACATAGACGGCGTCGCGGTCGTGGCCGCCCTCACCCCAGAGTTCCCGACCCGTGAAGCGGACCGTGTAGACGTGCTGCGGGAAGTCGCCGAGCTGTTGCCCGTGCTTGTCGGTGTCCTGGAGCGCGTAGACACCGTTGTCCCGGATGACCGTGCCGTGCTTGCCTTGCGCGTAACCCGGCAGCCGGGTGTGTCCTGGCGGACTCACCCTACGCGCCCGGACCGAATCGCCCACGCCGAACCGCGCCGGGACATCGAGAGCGAGGAGCCCGAACCCCAGCGACGCCTGCGGCGGCCGCTCCTGTCGCTGCGGCCGCGCCGCCTCCGGATCGCTGGCGCCGCTCGTCAGCTCGGCCTCGGTGACGACCCCTTGCGCCTTCAGCACGTTGACGAGCGCGATGAACCACCGCTCGTAGTACGACAGGCGCAGGTAGTCCGCCGCCGGAACGCGCTCTTGCGCAAACCGGAAGCTCCCCCAGTTGCCGCCCAGCCCCCACGGGACGAGAAGACGGCGCAGACCGAAGACCCGTCCCTCCCACGGCGCGTGAAAGACGGGCTCGTTCGGCTCGGGATCGACTGGCCCCCGGCCACCTGTCCCGCCCATGTCGTGGGCTCCCTTCATCGGCGGCTTCCCCGGCCGCGGCATGCGTCGGCCCGAGCGTCCTTGTGATCCCGCGGCGCCGGTCAATCAGCGAACCGGCTATTCAGCCAGACTGAAGACGAAGAGGCCGTTGCCGCCGTCGGGACGCTTCTCTTCCGGCATCAGATCGGCCGGGATCATCCCGCCCCAACTGGCGCCCCCGCTACCGACCGGGACGGCGACGTACTGGCGGCCGTCGACGGCGTAGGTGATGGGGAAGCCCTGTATGGATGTCGGCAGGCGCGTCTGCCAGAGTGTTTCGCCATTCCCCACGTCGAAGGCGTACATGTAGCGGTCCCAACTGCCGGCAAAGGCCAGACCGCCGTCCGTGGTGAGCGCGGCGCTGTTGATGGGCGTCTTGAAGCGCCGTCGCCAACGGACATCGCCCGTCCGCATGTCCATCGCCAGGAACTCGCCCAGTTGCCCCGGGCTATCGGGATGGAAGTGGTTCGTACGGCGCACCGGCCCGGTGCCGCCGCCTCCCTCCACCCGGTCGACCGGCCCGAAGATGCCGGTCTCGCAATTCAGGTTGATCGGAATATAGAAGGCCTCCTGCCCGGGGTGATATGACATCGCGCGCCAGCTCTTGAAGCCGGCCGTGCTCGGGCACCAGAAGACCTCCTTGTACAGCTCGGGAATCATGCCCTCGCGGTACGTCACCTCTCCCGTCTCCGGATCGACGTCGGCGAACGTCTGGTAGCCCAGGTCGTGCGCGTTGCGGAAGGCGCCGCTCCCGAGATCCATTTCCCAGAGAACCGCCATCTTGCCCATCGTGAAGACGGACCGCTGCCCGTCGTACTCGACGATGATGCGCTCGAACACCTCGTCCATGTCCAGCGTCTCGCCCGGCAGGTGCTGGTAATACCACTTCATCTCGCCCGTATCGGGATCCAGGGCCAGTGTCGAATTGGTATAGAGCGCGTCGCCGTCGGTGCCGCGCGCCGCGCGCGCCCACGGTTTCGCCTGTGACGTCCCGTGGAAGAGCGTCCGCGTGACGGGATCGTAGCTGCCCGGGATCCAGGAATCGCTTCCGGCCCGGAACATCACCGGCAGGTCACCCCACGAGTCGCCGCCCCGATCCCCGGGCAGCGCGATCGTCGACGTGCGCCAGAGTTCCCGGCCGGTCCGGGCATCGAGACCGACGATGTAGCAGGCCTCCTCGCGGTAACGGCCGCAACCGGTCAGGCCGGAAATCACCTTCCCGTCGGCAATGATGGCGCCGCTCGAGAACTGGAAGCCCACGCCTCCCCCCACGTCGGCGTCCCATGCCACCTCGCCGGTCCGTGCGTCAATCGCGATGACGTGCGCATCGGCGGTGTTCAGGTAGATCTTGTCCTCGTAGATGGCGATATTGCGGTGAGCGCGCCCCGGAGGCGGCCCGCCGAAGCTGTTCCCCGGCGCTTCGACTCCCCGCCGGTACTCCCAGAGGAAGTCGCCGGTGGCCCCGTCGAGAGCCTGCACGACTTCACCGGGGTTGGCGATGTAGAGAACGCCGTCATGCACCAGCGGCGTCGTCTGCTGCGATCCGACCCCCAGGCTCCAGCTCCAGGCGAGACGGAGGTTGCCGACATTGTCCGCCGTGATCTGATCGAGCGGGCTGTGCCCCTGGCCATCCAGAGTCCGCCGCCAACTGAGCCAGTCCGCATCCGGCGGATCCTGCAGCATGGCATCGGTCACCGGCGCGTAGTTCTCCACCTGCGCCACGCCGGACGTTCCCGCCAGGCCAAGGCCAGTCAGCATGACGAGCGCACCTGCTGCGAATGGAATCTGCCTGGACATGGAAACTCCCTCCCCTTGCGCCACCGTGCCGACCGCCGCTAGTTGCCGTCGGCGGACGCGATGGTGCCGTACATCATGCCGCCGTACTCGCCGTGATCCCAGGTGCCGGCATAGCGGTTGTCATAGAAGACGACCCGCGCCCCAAACTCGTCGCCCAACCCAGGGATCTCGAAGTCGGTGATGCTCACCATCGGCGTGTCGCCGGCCCAGACGATGGGAACAACCACCGGCAGCGTGGCGTCGACGCTGCCGTACGTCATGTGCACGTCAAAGCGCCAGCGGTCCCCGTCGAGCTTCGTCGCGCTCGTGATCGCGTACCGCTCGGGCAGGCCGTCGCGCCGCTCCCGCCCTTCTATCGTGAAGTGTCCCGTCAGGACGACGTCCTGCATCCGCTCAGCGAACGCCCGTTCGCGGGCGTCGAGCGACTCTAGGGGCGCCGCCTGCCCCACCCCGGCCGCGCCGAGCAGCCAACCAATACCGATGCCGCCGATCAAGGCGACCGCAGCGGCGAGCGCGGTGAGCAGAATCCCCTTCTTCATGGGGGCGATTATAGCCGGGCCGACTCAGTCGGCGCGGCCGGTTGCCTGCCAGCGCAGCCAGTGGTCCGCGAGCACGAGCGCCACCATCGCCTCGGCCATCGGGACGAAACGCGGCAGCAGGCACGGGTCGTGCCGTCCCTTCGTACTGATCGTTGTCGGCTCACCCGTCGACGTCACGGTATCCTGCGGCTGCGGCAGGCTGCTGGTCGGCTTGACCGCCGCGCGCAGCACGATCGGCATTCCGCTCGAGATCCCGCCCAGCATCCCGCCGTGTCGGTTGGTCCGCGTGGCGATTCGCCGGTCGCCCGCGGCATAGAACGTGTCGTTGTTTTCCAAGCCGGTCAGGGTCGCGCAACCGAAGCCGACGCCGTACTCCACACCGAGGACGGCCGGCAGACTGAAGAGCGCCTTGCCGAGATCCGCCTTCAGCTTGTGGAACACCGGTTCTCCCAAACCCGCCGGCACACCGGTAGCCGCCACCTCGGCGACGCCGCCTATCGAGTTCTGCTGCGACCGCATCCGCTCGATCAGGCCGACCATCCGTGCCGCCGCCTCGGCATCCGGACACCGAACGACGTTGGGGGAGCCATCCGGCAACCGCTCGACATCGTTCAGCGTCACCCCGGCCGGGTCGGAAATCGCCGCAACCACATCACCCACCTGCCGGACGTAGCCGACGATCCGCGCCCCGCATCGCTCCGCCAGCAGCTTCTTCGCGATTGCACCCGCCGCGACCCGGACCGTCGTCTCGCGCGCGCTGGACCGGCCGCCGCCGCGGTAGTCCCGGAAGCCGTACTTGGCGTCGTAGCCATGGTCCGCATGGCCTGGACGGTACTTCGCCTTGATCGCCGAATAGTCTCGGCTGCGCTGATCGCGGTTCCTGATCAGAATACCGATGCTGGTGCCGGTGGTCCGCCCCTCGAACACGCCGGAGAGGATCTCCGGCACGTCCGCCTCGTCACGCTGCGAGACGATGGTGCTCTGACCCGGCCGACGGCGTGCAAGGTCGGGAACGAGATCGTCCTCGCTCAGGGCCAGGCCCGGGGGGCAGCCATCGACGACGACGACGTACGCCGGGCCGTGCGATTCTCCCGCCGTAGTAATGCGAAACGCCTGTCCGAAGCTGTTTCCCGGCACCCTCGGATTGTACCGGCTCCCCGAAGGCGGTGGTGACGACCGACACTCGGTCCACCGGCGCGGGGGCTTAGCAACCCGTGGTGAAACCCTGCGTCGCTCGAATGTAGCGGGGTTCACCACGGGCCGCTAGACAGGTGGCGGCGCGGACTGCCCCTCGAAAGGTTCCCGCTTGGTGGCCCGCCATCGCGTCAACAGAATGAGCAGGATCGTCAGGAGAATCTCGTCCAGAAACGGCAGGGGGTCCGGGACAATCCAACTGAGAAGGGTGAGCGCCGCCACCAGCGCAACGAGTTGCCACGACCGCAGCCGCATCAACAAGGGCTGCAGCCGGTAGAGGAACGGAAGCAGGATTCTCCCGAACCAGCGCATCACTTACCTCCGCTGCCTCCACGTCCGCCCGTGCCGCGCTCGGACGTCGAGCGCCCCCCGGAGCGTCTACAGGTGCGTCCGGTAGAAGGCGAGCACCCGCGACCAACACTCGGCCGCGTACTCCGGGTGATACACCTCCGCCCGCGTGTCGTTGAAAAAGGCGTGATCCGCACCCTCGAAAACGGTGATGTCCACGCTCTTCCCCGCCGCCTTCAGGTCTGCCTCGAGCTTGCGCGCCACCTCCGGCGTTACGAATCCATCCTTCTCCGCGAAGAACCCCAGCACCGGCGCCTGCAGGCCGGCGAGGTCGGGCGTCACGTTCGGATGGATGCCGTAGAAGTCGACGCACGCTCCCACCTTGAGGTTCGCGCAGGCGGCGAAGAGGGAGAGCTGCCCTCCCATGCAGAAGCCGACCGTGCCGACCCGCTCGCCGGTCGTCTCCGAACGCCCGAGCAGGCAGTCGACCGCGCCGCGCAGATCACGCTCCGTCTGTTCGATGTTGAGCGCCATCATCAACTTACCGGCGTCGTCGGGACCGGTGGCCGTCTCACCATGGTAGAGATCGGGCGCCAGCGCGACGAACCCCTCCGCGGCAAACCGGTCGACGACATCCTTGACGTGATCGACCAATCCCCACCATTCCTGAATCACGATGACACCGGGGCCCCTGCCGGACGCGGGAGCCGCCAGATAACCCGACGCCGGCTTTCCGTTCGCCGGAAATTCCACCATTTCGCCCATAGTCATCTTTCCCGTTCCGTTCCTCCCGCTCGCGCGCCAGGCACTACGTCATGCCGGCCTGGAGGCCGGCGCACCACTGGCTCCTCCCGCCAGGGGCTACTCCTCTGTCGTTGCTTCCACCGCGCCTGCCGCAGCGTCCACTTCAGAAAGACTCTGCGCGGCGTTCCCGAACGGTTCGGCCGTCAGCGGCGCATAGAGTTCCAGACTCGACTGCAGAAGGGTGCCCTCGTGCAGCGCGCGCACCTCGTCACCGTTGAGCCCGGCGCGGTGGATCATCCAGTCCCTGTAATCGGCCGGCGCCGGGATTGCGGTCGACCACTCGGGACCGGGACCGCCGAGGACGAACCGATCCGGCTGGAGCCGTTCCTCGACGGCCCCCACCATCCGGCCGTCCACCCAGAAGTGGGTAGCGCCGCGCGCCACGTGATGGGTGAGCGTTACCGTGTGCCACTGCCCGTCGGCGCTCGGCGCGAGCGTCGAGACCGAATTCCCGTTGGCCGCAGCGTACACCCAGCGTCCGTTCTGAATCGCGACCGATGCATTGAACCGGCGGCCCGTCGGCGTGAGGGTCATCGCCTCGAAGTCCAGCGACGCCTGGCGGAACGGTACCGTCACCCAGTCCACCTCGTGGGCGAGTGTCTCGCCCCCAATACTTGCCACCGTGCCCTCCCCCTCGGCCCGTACCGAGAAGGTCAGGCCGAACGAGCGCATCGTGTCATCGACGTCCATCGTGAGCGGCGACCGCGCGTTCCCGCGGATCCGGGCGAACCCTGGCGCGTCCGATTTCTGCGGGATCGGCTTGCCGGCGGCGAGCGCGTCGAACAGCGTCGGCACGAACGCATGGAACATCTCCGTGTGGCCAGCCGCGTTCGGATGGATTGGCTCAGGGAAGAAGCCGCGCGCCCACCGGCCGTAACCGTCGTCGATGGCGCCGAGGAGGTTGACGCTCGGTACGTCCCAGCTGTTGATGAGGAGGTTCATCTCGCGGGTCTGGGCGTATTCCGCCTCCGTGAAGTCGCCGCGCGCGTAGGTGTTACCGACAATGGGGACGATGTCGTTGTCCCGGGCGCGTTCAATCAGGCGCTGCATGCCGTCGGCCCACTGCCGCGCCACCGCGTCCTGCGCCTCCTGCGACGCCGCGCAGCGCGGTGATTCCTGACCGGGCGGGCAACGCATGATCCCCTCGTTGCCCAACGAGAGGGCAATGACGACGTAGCCGGGATCGACCGGAGTCAGATAGCGCGTATCGGGATCCGGCGTGCCTTCCGGCTCGAATCGCGGCGTGATGGTGACCGTGTTGTCGCCGCCGCGGGAGACGTTGATCACCTCCCAGCCGCGCGGCTCCAGCAACTCACGCAGGCGACCCGTATAGCCTCCCCGGTTCGTCTCGTCGCCGGTTCCGTTCGGTACCGAAGAACCCCACAGCGCGATCCGTTTCGGGCGGTCCCCGTTGTCCTGGGCCACGGCGGGCGGGGCGCCCGTCGTCAGGATCAGCGCCGCGACGATCGCGATCGCGGCCACGCGGTCGAGTCGAAGAAGAGAACGGCAAGCGGGAATCGTCATGCTCGGTCCTTTCCGCCGCAGAGCGGCAACTTGATCTTACTGTGCACTCTGCGGCAGTTGCGCCGTCACCTCGCCCGCCGCATCCAAGAACGTCACACTCGGATTCCCGTCGGCCGCGACGCCCGCCACCATCCGGATCCCGGAGGTGTCCGACAGGTTGAGGACGGTCGCCCCCTGCGCCACGGTCAGCAGGGCTCGCTGCCGGCCTTCAGCGGCAAGGCGCAGTTCGGGACGGTCGTCTCCGGAAACGCCGAGCGAGGCGCCTACGTTGCCGGCGGCGTCCGACAGGGCGACGCGCGGCCAACCATCAACGCCCAGCTGCAGTTGAAGCCGACTTCGCCCGCGGTCGCTGAGGCTCACGACCGGGCTTCCCTGCACGTCGGCCATCACCGCCTGCCCGGCGCCATCCTGGCCGACGAGCAGAACCGTGTCATCGCCCTGCACCGAGGCCAGCAGCCGGGTTTCGCCACCCGCACCGTGCAGTTGCAAAACCGGCGTCCCGTCCGCCTGCACGCCAACGAGGCTCCGCGGCTGACCCGCTTGATCGAAGAGCGTGAGCGCCGCGCGGCCGCTCTCGTCGCTCCCGGCCAGGATGCCGCGGAGATTCCCGGCGCCGTCCACCAGGTTCACCTGTGTCGTCGTCACGACGTCGGGCACCTGGGCCTCGACGCGGCTGTTCGTCAACAGGCTGCCTGCCAAGCCACCAAGGAACGACGCCCCGATCAGCGCCGCGGCCAGCCACCGCCCCATTCGGTAAGCGCGCGGCCCCCGCACTGGGTGTCGTTCGTCGTTCCAGGACCCTTCAACGGATTGCTGCATGTCGTCTGCTCCCGATGGACGCGTCCTTCACTCCTCCGTCGGCGTGAAGCGGCGTCCGCGTGTTTCCGGCCCCATCCAGATGATGGCGGCCACCAGCAAGCCGGAGATGGCAATGCAGATCTGCATCGCACCGCCGGTAGTCATCCCGCCGTCCTGCAATCGTCCGAGAACGAACGGCGTCAACGCTCCGAGCGACGCGCCGACGTGGTAGGTCAGACCCGGACCGACGCCGCGTACCGCAGTCGGAAAACGTTCCGTCAGGTACGACGGCGCGACTCCCCAGATCCCGGCCCCTGATACTCCCATGACGACCGCGCCGACAGCCAACAGCGTCGCGCCGGAACCGAGGAACGCCGGAATCGACACGACCCCGATCAAGGCTGCCACCGTCACCGCACCGCGCCGGCCAAGGGCCGTTTCCGAGACCCGCCCCCACAACGCCATGCCGACAATGCCGGAGAGGTTGAACAGGAGGAGGTAGCCGAGCGTCGAGTGCCCTCTTTCGATCAGAAAGGTGGGATACCAGAAGCTGAGCGAATAGTAGGAGAACATGAACGTCCCCATCAGCACGGATGACTGCACGGTTGCCCAGAGCAGCTCGGGCCGGAACAGGCGGAGCACCGACGTGCTCTCCGCCGCCTCGAGCGTGCCCGCACCGCCGGCCGCCGCTTCCTCACGGAGACGACGCTGGCGCTCCTGCCATACCGGACTCTCACTGACACTCCGCCGTATCCAGATCACCAGCAGCGCCGGCAGCAGGCCCACCCAGAACATCACGCGCCAGCCGATCGTTGAACCGGCACCGCCGCCGAGTGGATCCGCGATGCCTTCGAACAACGGGTAGATGGTGTGGTAGGTCAGGGCAGCCAGGATGTAGCCCCAGTACCAACCCCCCTGCAGCAGGCCCGACGCCAGGCCGCGCAACCGCGTTGGCCAATGCTCCAGCGCCAGCGGCATTCCCGCCGCCCACACGCCTCCCATCCCGATGCCAAAGAGCGCACGGAATCCGAAGAGCATCGCGTAGGAGGTTGAAAAGCCACTCAGGAAGGCAAAGACGGAGAACCAGAGAATCGACAGCATCAACGGTAGCCGCCGTCCCCACCGATCCGCCATCATGCCGGCGCCGAAGCCGCCCACCAGGCGGAACATCAGCGTGACCGTGCCGAGCGCGCCGGCGAGCGCGCGATCGACGGTGAAGCTGTCCTGAATGTCGATCAGGATGAACGTCATGATGAGGAAGTCGAATCCGTCGAGCAGCCAGCCGAGGAACGTTCCGAAGAACGCCTTCCACTGCACGCCGCTTACCTGCCGGTACCACGGTACGGAGGGCGCAGCTGCGCCGGCGGATCGTTCGCTCGTTGCGGCGGCCGGGGCGTGAGGGTTGGGCAGGTCGCCGGAGTCCAGGGGGGATGCCATCGGAAGGCCTGCCGTGCCGCGGCTACACAATCCTATAATCAAAGCTCGCCGCCCGCGGTTCCGGGCGAGACGCGAAGACAGGGAGACCCGCAATGGAATGGAATCGAGTCGTAGCGTTCGTCCTGGCCGCTACGGGCGTCGCGATACTGGCCGCGTGCGGCACGCCCGCGGCCGACGACGGGGCGGACGGCCCGATTGTCTCGCTGTCGGCCGCCACGCCAGTGAGCGTCACCGGGGGTGATGTTCAGGGCGCCGCAACCGCCGCCAATCCCGACGTCATCGCGTTCAAGGGAATACCGTTCGCGGCGCCGCCGGTGGGCGAGCGGCGCTGGCAGCCACCGGCGCCTGTCGTTACCTGGACCGGCGTCCGCGACGCAACCGAGACTGGTCCGATCTGCGTCCAGAACGGCGGCCAGAATGTCACCCAGGACGAGGACTGCCTGTTCCTGAACGTCTGGGCGCCGCGCGAGACCACGGAACCGCGCCCCGTCCTCTTCTGGATTCATGGCGGCGGGTACACCGGCGGTTCGGGCTCGAGCGCCCTCTACGACGGCACGGCACTGGCGGGAGACGGCGCCGTGGTAGTGACCATCAACTACCGTCTGAACGTCTTCGGCTTCCTGGCCCATCCGGCGCTCTCCGATGAATCGCCGCACGGCGCGAGCGGCAACTACGGGCTGTTCGACATGGTGGCGGCGCTGGAGTGGGTCCGCGACAACATCGCTACGTTCGGTGGCGATCCCGACCGCGTGATGATCGTCGGCGAGTCGGCCGGGGGCGGAGCAGTGATGGCCGTGATGCTGATGCCGCAGGCGGAAGGCCTCTACCATCGCGCGATTGCCCAGAGCACCTACATTCGTGGCTGGGACCGTCCGCTCGACTCGCCGGCCCGCGGCTGGGAACCGGCTCAGGCTCAGGGCGCGCGGATCGGCGAGGCGCTCGGCGCAAGCGGTGATGACGCGGACGAGCAACTTGCCGCGATGCGCGCCACCAGCGCCGGCGAGGTGCTCGAGGCATCCAACCGTGACGCTGGCAACACGTTCCGCAACACGGGTAATGTCTGGGCGCCGAATGTCGACGGCTGGGCGATCCTCGACGACCCGCTTGCCATGTACGAAGGCGGGCGCCAGCACGATGTTCCGTTGATCACCGGCCTGATGGGAAACGAGGGCTCGCTCTTCACCCGGAACATGGATATTGCCGACGTCGGATCATTCGAGGCGTACGTCCGCGCCGTCTACCCCGAGCACGCCGAGCAGATGCTTGCCCACTACGCCGTCGATTCTCCCGAATCGGCGACGGCCGGCATCGACAAACTGATTCACGACCTGCTCTTCGCCGGACCGGTTCGCGCCCACGCCGAGGCGCACGCGAAGAAGATGTCGCCGGTCTGGCTCTATCACTTTACGCATGCCCCGCCGACCGCCTGGGGAGAGACGCTCGGCGCCCATCACGCCGCCGAGCTGGTTTACGTTTTCGGAACGCTCACCCGAACCGACGACGGCGGCGAACGTCCCCTGGGGCTCAGCACCCTGGGCGACTTCACGGAGGCGGACTTCCGGCTCTCGGAGACGGTCAGGAGCTACTGGATCCAGTTTGCCGCAACCGGCAATCCCAACCGCCCTGATCTTCCGGACTGGCCAGTGTTCAACCTGGAATCGAACGAACACCTGGTTCTGAACACCGCCGCCGCCCCTGCCGCGGAGCTGGACGTCGCCGGCGCGGCGCTGTGGAACAGGCAGCAGACCGACCGGCGGGAGAGCAACTAGCAACCAGGTCGGGAGCGCCGTCCACGGGGCCGGCCGCGAAAACGGCCGGCACATTCAGAGACTGCGTGAAGTAAGGTGCCCGGTGGCGACTCCGGCTATACCGGCCGCACCCGCGGTCGTACTCACTATCTGGACCGCGCTCGTTCTCTACGTCGCGGGAGAGTACGGCCGAACGCGGCGGGTTCCGGCAACGTGGGCTCGGCCGATCTGGCTTCTCGGGGCGCTCGTCTACCTCGCCCACGTCGCGGCGGCCTTCGGCATCCACCATGGCTGGAGCCACGTCGACGCGTACGACTACACGGCGGCCCGGACCGAGGCGTTCCTGAGTCTCGCCTGGGGAGGCGGACTCTGGGCCAACTACGCCTTCACCACTATCTGGGTGGCTGAAGGCGCCTGGTGGCAGTTCTGGCCCCTCCACCATGCGCGACGCTCCGCGGTCTGGACCACGGCCATACGCTGCATCTTCTTCTTCATGATTGCCAATGGCGCCGTTGTATTCGTCGACAATCCCCGGCGCCTGCTCGGTGTCGGCGTCCTGATTGCGCTCGTCTGGACTTGGCGCGAATCCAGATAAGATGGCCGGCAATTCCTGCGCGTGGACTAGTCGGATCGTGCCAACGCGGAGCCAGAGAGGGGCCACATGTCCATCAACGCAAGACGTTTCATCCGGCTGGCCACGGGAGTGCTGGCGGCAACCGTAGCCGGCTGCACCGCCGCCCCGGACCCACCCGAATCGCTTGACGCGCTCGCGGACCGGGCGCTCGCCCGGATCGACGGCGAGCTTGAAGTCCCGGGATTGAGGGAACCGGTCGAGGTCATACGGGACGAGTGGGGAGTGCCCCACATCTACGCCGCCAACGACGACGACCTCTTCTTCGCCCAAGGCTACGTCATGGCGCAGGACCGGCTCTGGCAGATGGAGATGTGGCGCCGGTGGCGCGAAGGCCGGCTCGCGGAGGTCTTCGGGCCGGACGCGCTCGACTATGACCGCCGCACGCGCCTGATGATGTTCCGCGGGCCGTGGGACGAGACCGAGTGGACGAGCTACCACCCCAACGCGGAGCGCCTCTTTACGGCGCACGCCAACGGCGTGAATGCCTACATCGAGCAGCACCGGGGCAACCTTCCCGTCGAGTTCCAGCTCACGGGAATCGTGCCGGAGCCCTGGACGGCCAGAACGGCCGTTCTGCGGTGGGCGGCGCTCGCGGTCCCGAGCGTGCGCGGGCATGCGATCAACGAGATGCGGCTCGCGATGAGTGTCGCCCGCTATGGCGTCGAGGAAGCCAACCGGCGCGCGGCGCCGGACCCGTGGGACGATCTGGTGGTCCCGGACGGGCTCGACGTGGACATCATCACCGAGGAGATCATCGACGCGATGCGCGCCGGGGACGGGGATCCGTTCGTGGCCGGAAGGCTCCCGCCCCTGGAGGTCGTGGAGCCGTTTCGGGCGCTCATCACCGACGTGCGAACGACTCAGGTCTCGCCCGGTCTCATCGCAACCGAGGGGAGCAACAACTGGGTGATGAGTGGCGCACGATCGCCGACCGGCGTGCCAATCCTCGCCAACGATCCGCACCGGCGTATCGAGATGCCGGCCCTCCGTTACTTCGTGCAGCTTGTCGCGCCGGGCTGGAACGTAATCGGTGGCGGCGAGCCGCCGTTTGCCGGCGTCGACGCGGGAAACAACGAGCGCGTGGCGTGGGGCTTCACGTTCGCCGGCACGGACATGGTCGACGTCTACGTCGAGGAGCTGCACCCCGAGGATCCCGATCTCGTGCGGTGGCAGGACGGTTGGGAGCCGCTCCGGCTCATCGAGGAAGAGATTCCCGTCAAGGGCCGGGAACCGGAGCCCATCGTCCTGAAGTTCAGCCGGCACGGTCCGGTGTTCTACGAGGACCTGGAGAACCGTCGCGCCTATGCCGTGCGGTCGGTGGTCCAGGAGCCGGGGACCGCCGCCTACAAGGGCAGCTTCCAGCTCGCACAGGCCGACAGTTGTGCGGATTTCTTCGACCGCGCAATGCACTGGCTCGTGCCCACCCACAGCCTCATCTGCGGGGACGTCGAGGGCAACATCGCGCTCCAGGTGACAGGGCTGACACCCGACCGCGACGGCTGGAACGGCCGCCTTCCGGTACCCGGCACGGGCAACTACGAGTGGCGGGGATTCCGCACCGATCTCCCGCGCGAGTTCAACCCGGAGCGTGGCTACATCACCACCGCCAACAACAACGTCCACCCACCGGGCTACGAGGGGCGGCCCGTGTTCTACCACTCGTCAAGGGGAGTGGAGACATCGCGGATCGCGCGCCTCCACCAGATACTCGGGTCCGACGAGCAGCTGTCCGTCGAGGATCACATGCGGATTCAGCACGACGTCTACCTGCTCGCGGCCGAGCGGGACATCCCGGCGTTCCAGGGGTGGACGTCCGACGATCCGGACGTCGAGTGGGCGCGCGCCCTGATCGCCGACTGGGACGGCAGACTCACGAAAGAAAGCACGGCCGCGGCGCTCTACGTACGCTGGAACAGCGAGTTCGACGCGCGGGCGCAGGATCCGGCCACGCCGGCGGACGAACGCCGCGCGCTGATCGAAGAGGGACTCGCGGCGGCGCTGGATCGCCTGACCGCGGAGCTCGGACCCGACCGGGACGAGTGGCGGCACGGGCGGGTCCACGCGAGCGAGCTGCCCCACATGATCGCCTCGGCATTCGACCTGCCGGCCGTCGAGCGACCGGGAGGATTCGGCGCCGTCAACGCAACGGGGGCCAACTTCCGCCGCATCATCGACCTCGCGAACCTCGACCGCTCCGTCGCAAGCAACTCACCGGGGCAGTCTGCCCAACCGGGCAGCCCGTACTACGGCAACCTGGTCGAAAACCTGGGCAACGGCGAGTACTTCCCGCTCCTTTATACGCGCGGCGCGGTCGAGGAACACGCAGCCCATCGACTGATGCTGCTGCCCGGGGACCGTTGAAGCGGCGTCAGAGGCCAGCCTGCTCCTTCACGTAGCGGGCAACCTGTTCGTGCGTCGCCCACCAGACATTGTCCGTCTGCTGGATGTGGGCGATCAGCTCCTCGAGGATGATGATGCGGGAACGGTGGCCAATGATGTGGGGATGCGTGGTGAGGAGGAACATCGTCCCCTCCTCGTACGCCTTGTCGAACTCGTCGATGTAGACCTGGAGCAGTTCACGGGGCGACGTGTAGCTGTTCCCCCTCGGGTTCAGGAGCGGTGCGTCGTCGAGAATCCACTCGACCGGCAGCTCGACCATCCCCGTCGGTTCCCCGTCTTGCAGCAATTCGTACGGGCGATCGTCGGCCATCAGCGAGCTGTCGTAGAGGAAACCCAGTCCGCGAATGATGTCGAGCGTGTTCGGACTGAAGTTCCAACTCGGTGCGCGATAGCCGACGGGGCGGTGGCCAGTCACCTCCTCCAGGTAGTCCGTGGCGCGAACCACCAGCTCGCGCTCGGTTTCGGCGTCAAGCGCGCTGTTCAGCTCGTGGATCCAGCCGTGGACGCCGAACTCGTGGCGTCCCGACGCCTGGATGACGTCGACCATCTCGGGAGCGACGACCAGACTGACCGCGGGAATGAAGAACGACGCCGGAATCTCATGACGGTCCATCAGCTCGACCACGCGGCGGAGGCCGACCCGCGCGCCATACTCGCCCTGTGACATGGCGCCCGGCGACGGCTCCGCGTTTCGGGCGATGGTGATGGTGTCGTTGTCGACGTCGAATGAAAGCAGCACGGCGACGCGCGCGCCATTGGGCCAGCTCGCCGGCTGCAGGCTGCGGCCGGCCCGGATCCGACCCGCGATCTCGCGGATCTCGTCGAGGCTCAGGTAGATGCCGGGCTGATCCGCCTGAGTCCGAGCCGTCGCCCGGAGGTCGAACTCCGGAGCGACGGATAGCAGCAACAGCGCCGCCGCTACAGCCAGGCTGGCGCGCGTGAAGTCCGGGCGCATCGTACCGGCCTCACATTGGGTGCAGGATCTGCAACACCTCGTAAATCCGGACAACCGCTCTCGGGTCCGCGCTGCGGGCACGGTCACCATAGTGGGCGGCATGCGCGCTCAGATCGATCCGGCCTGCCGCATCCTCGGCCGACACGCCATCGGCCCGCAGCTTGCTCGCCTGATTCCAGAGATCGCGCAGATAGGCCTGCAGGTGGTCAATCTGCTCTCGCTCCTGGAACGGATTGCCATGGCCGGGAACGATGGTGTCGAAGTCGAGAGCCTTCAGGCGGTCGAGGCTGGCTGGCCACTCATGGACGAAGCCGTCACCCATGTACGGCAGGCCGTTCGCGCCGGGACTGCCGACGAAGAAGTCACCGGTGAAGACAATCTTCTCTTCCGGCAGGAAGACGAGCGTGTCGCCAGCGGTATGACCTCGGCCCGGGTAGTGAAGCTGAATCTCGCGGTCGCCCTTCACAATCGTCATCGTGTCGTTGTACGTGACGTTGGGCGCTTTCACGCGGGTCTCGGCCAGAGCGTTCAGGTGCGCCTCGGTGATGCGGAGATTGAGTTCGAGCTGCGACCGCTCGCTCGCGTCCGTCGCTGCCGCGACCCGCTCCTTCAACTGCTCCACCTGCTGTCGCGTCCCTGCCGTGAAGCTGCGGTTGGTCCGCTGGTTGGGCGAGTCCGCAAGGAACTGCGTCCGGACGTAGTCATGACCGACGATCTCCACGTCGTCATCGAAAATCTGGTTGCCGTGCGCATGGTCGAAGTGGAAATGCGTATTGAAGACGTAACGGATCGGCAAGTCCGTGATCTCGTCGGCGATCTCCGCCACCAGCTTGCGGGCCGCGGCGGGCGTCACGCTCGTGTCGACCAGCATCGCGTGGTCGTCGTTCACGATCACGAGCGAGTTGCTCATCGTCGTCATCGCGCCGGTGCCGGTGGCGAACCAGACCCCGTCGGTTAGTTCCTCGAAACGGTATGCCCGTTTGCCGTCCGTCGGATCGGTTTCCTGCGCGGCCACCGCCACGACCGCCACCATTGCCAGCCCGAGCGCTACTACCCGCGCCAGATCCCGCCGCCCGTTCAGCCAGTTCCGCATGTCTGTCGCTCCTGTTCCCCGTTCTTCGACACGGCCGCCTCGTCGTTCACTCCGCGACGACTCGGCCCGCGATCTCCGGATGATGATGCTCGATGTAGAGGTAGCCGTGGTACACCCCGGTTCGGTCGGTGCGCTCCAGGTCGTGGTCGCGCACATGAATGGTGAGCGTGCGCGGCAGCTTGGCCTCGTAGCAGTTGCCCCGCCGCGCGGTGGCGAGATGGCGGACGACCATCTGCTGCTCGGGCGCGTTGCGGTAGCGCGCCCGGACGACGAGCCCCTCCGCATCCACCCCCGCGCCCTCCGTGCCTACGTCGCTGTAGGCGCCGCCAAAGAAGTTGTCCAGCGGCGACGGGTCGTGGTCGACGCGCCGCAGGGCACGCCGGTTAGCCGCCGCCATTTCCCGCTCCATCACCGAGACCAGAAGCTCCAGGTCGAGGCAGGAGCCGAGCCGGCACTCGGGATGCGGCTTGGGAGGCAGCCTCGGCACCATCTCGACGGCATGCGCCCGCGCTCCATCGACTTGCCGCTGCATTTCGCGCAGCGTTGCGTTGGGTGAGCCGAAGTACGCGACGCCGGTCGCCTGACGCACCACGTAGCAATCGTTCGGGTGCAGCGTGGCTACTTCAACGCCTGGCGAATCGGCAGGCAGCACCCAGTGGTACAAATCCGGCGGCTGTTGAGAGGGAACCTGCTGTCCGGCTGGCGCTGCCGCCCCGACCGCAACGACGGCAGCGACCACCGCGGCAGCGACCACAGTTGCCGGAAACCAGGCCGGCGACGCCAGGGGCTGACGCATTGCCGCGAGCCGGCGGAGCGCGCGGTTGCGGTCCATGGCCGCATTCTAGCAGGAGCCTGCTCGAGCCTCGCGGTATGATGGCCGCGGACAAATCCCGTCACGAGAGCGAGGTCGTTGATGCCTGGTCGCACCCATCTCCGCCTGCCGGTTCTGTTTGCAGCAATTGCCCTCACGGCCGCCGCTGCCGCTGCTCCGCCCGCGGCAGCCCAGCAGGGCGCTCCCGCCAATGGCGAGTGGCCTACGTACGGTGGCGACCTGGGTGGGACGAAGTACTCACCGCTGACGCAGATCGACGGGGAAAACTTCGGCGACCTCGAGATTGCGTGGCGGTGGCTCTCCGCCGACGCCTTCCTCAGTATCGACACGCCGGACGGCGGCGAGTGGTGGGCCGATTCCGCCACCATCTTCGAGGAACTCCTCCGTCGCGACCCCGATCGCTGGCGCGACTCGCAACCGCCCTACATCACCAACCTGAAGGCAACACCGTTGATGGTGGGCGGCCGGCTGTTCATCAACATGCCGACGTCTCAGATCGCGTCGATTGACGCGGCAACCGGCGAGACGCTCTGGGTATACAACCCGAAGACCTACGAGGAAGGTACGACGACGATGACCGCCCGCTGGAATCAGCGTGGCGTCGCGTATTGGTCCGACGGGCCGGAGCGCGAGGACGAGCGGATCTTCGCCGGCACGGGCAATGGCTACCTGATCTGCGTCGACGCCAGGACGGGCGAGCCGTGCGCCGACTTCGGCGACGGCGGCTGGGTCGACCTGACGGAGGGAATCCCCCGCGCCACGCGTGGAGACCGCGACTGGCTCAATGCCCTTCTTTACTCCGTGCAATCGCCTCCGCTCGTCGTCGGCGACACGATCGTCACGCCGTCTTCGATCTCGTCCTACAACATCACGCGCGAGGCGCCGCCCGGGTGGATGCGCGGCTTCGACCCGCGCAGCGGGCAGATGAAGTGGATGTTCCGCACCATCCCGCAGGGGGACGAGTTCGGCAACGACACCTGGGAAGGCGATTCCTGGCGCGTGACCGGCAAGGTGGGCGTCTGGACCCTGATGAGCGCGGACCCGGAACTGGGCCTCATCTACCTGCCCACCAACACGCCTGCACCCGACTACTACGGTGGCCACCGCCTGGGCGACAACCTGTTCGCCGAGAGCATCGTCGCCGTCGATATCGAAACCGGCGAGCGCGAGTGGCACTTCCAGGCAGTGCACCACGGCCTCTGGGACTGGGACTTCCCCGCCGCACCCAACCTGGTCGACATTATCGTCGACGGCCAGACGGTGAAGGCGCTCGCCCAGGTGAGCAAGCAGGGCTTCACGTACGTCTTCAACCGGGAAACGGGCGAGCCCATCTGGCCGATCGAGGAGCGGCCGGTCCCCACGGATACCGACATCCCCGGCGAGCGTCCGTCGCCTACCCAGCCGTTTCCCACACGGCCCGCGCCATTCGAATACCAAGGCGCCGTGATCGACGACCTTGTGGATTTCACACCCGAGATTCGGGAGATGGCCATCGAAGCGGTCGACGGCTACCGGCTGGGACCGATCTTCACACCTCAGATGTGGGAAGGAACGATACAGCGGCCCAGCAGCGGCGGCGGCGCCAACTGGTCCGGGGCCGCGTTCGATCCGGCGACCGGGATCCTGTATGTACCCTCGCGCAACGCCTATTCCGTCCGCCAGTACCGGGAGCCGAGGACGGGCGAGGCGGCGACTCTCGCCGTCATCGAGCGACGCGGCGAGGGTGTAACCCGGCCGCAGATGCCGCAGGGACTTCCTTTGTTCAAACCTCCCTACTCCCGGCTGACCGCGATTGATCTGAACTCGGGTGAGCACGTCTGGATGAAGCCGACCGGCAATGGCGACCGGATCCGTAACCACCCGCTGCTGCGCGACCTCGATCTGCCGCCGCTCGGCGGCGACGCCAGCCGCGCCGGTCCCCTGCTGACGCCGGGCCTCCTGATCTACGCCCTGACTACCGGCGGCACGAACGACGGCCCGCGGCTCGTGGCGCTCGACAAGGCAACCGGCGACGAGCTGGCCTCGGTGGATCTGCCAGGCGGCGCCATCGGCACGCCAATGACCTACATGCTCGACGACCAGCAGTACATCGCCCTGACGGTGGGTGGCGGGCGCGTCCCGGAACTCATCGCCCTCGCGCTGCCGCAGTAACCGTGCGGCCTCCGGCGACCGAATGCCGAAACGCCGGGAAGGCACTGGAGGAACGTCAATGACGGACACACGCGAGCCCGAAGAGGTTGGTCGCCGCCAGTTCCTGAAGACCTCCGCGGCGGGCGCCGCAGGAATGGCGGGTGGAGCCGGCGCTGCCGCCGCGCAGCCGCCGGAGACCCACGATCACGATCACCAGGTGGTTCCCGATGACATTGCGCTACGCGTGCGGGCGCTCGAATCGATCCTTATCGAGAAGAACATGATCGACCCGGCCGGCCTCGATGAGGTCGTCGACGCCTACGAGAACCGGATCGGGCCGCGCAACGGCGCGCAGGTGGTGGCGCGCGCGTGGACGGATCCCGACTTCAGGGCACGGCTGCTGGCGGACGGCACCGCGGCGATCGGCGAGATGGGGTATCTCGGGGCGCAGGGCGAGCACATGGTGGTGGTGGAGAACACGCCGGACGTCCACAACCTCGTGGTATGCACGCTCTGTTCCTGCTACCCGTGGCCGACACTCGGATTGCCGCCAGTCTGGTACAAGTCCTCCGCATACCGTTCACGCGCGGTCATCGAACCCCGTGCCGTCCTTCGGGAGTTCGGGCTCGACGTGCCCGACGACGTCGAGGTGCGGGTCTGGGACAGCACCGCCGAGATGCGGTACCTCGTGCTGCCGGAGCGTCCGGCCGGCACGGAGGGAATGACCGAGGAACAGCTCGTAGAACTTGTCACGCGCGACTCCATGATCGGTGTCGCGAGGGTGGCGGCGCCGTAGCACACGCGGAGGCTGCAGATGAACGGCATCCACGACATGGGCGGCATGGACGGGATGGGCTCGGTGGCCCGCGAAGAAAACGAGCCGGTCTTCCACGAACCCTGGGAGGGTCGTGTCTACGGCCTGGGCCGCGCCATCGGCCGCTGGGGACGCGGCCGCAACTGGGGCAGCTTCCGGTTCGCTCTCGAGAGCCTGCCGCCGGCCGACTACCTGCGCATGTCGTACTACGAGCGTTGGTTCACCGTCCACGTCAACCGGCTGCTGTCAAGCGACCTCGTCACCCGGGAGGAACTCGACAGCGGGTACGCGGACCCGGATGCGGCGCCTCCGGAAGAGTTGCCGGCGAGCGAAGCCGAAGCCGCGTCACCCGGCTCGGGTCTTCTGGACACCGCGGTGAACGCGCGCTTCAACGTCGACGATCCGGTGCGGGGACGTAACATGCATCCCCGCGGACACACGCGCATGCCGCGCTACACCCGCGGCCGCCGCGGCGTGGTCATCCGCGACAACGGTGTCTACGCCTTGCAGGACACCGACGAACAGGGCCAGCGGCTCGGCAACACTCCGCAGCACGTCTATACCGTTAGATTCGATGCGCAGGAGCTGTGGGGCGATCGCGCCACCGCGAGGGATTCGGTCTACGTGGACCTGTGGGAGGAGTACCTTGAACCAGCGTGATCGGAAGGCGCCGGCGATGCCGGTCGACTCCGGCCGGCTCGCGGCCCTCCCGCCGCTCCCGCGAGACGAGGAGGGGCCCGTCTTCGAGGCGCCGTGGCAGGCCCAGGCGTTCGCTCTCGCGGTCAAGCTGTCCGAAGCGGGTCATTTCACCTGGAAGGAGTGGGCGGAGACGCTGGCCGCCGAGCTCCAGGGAGCGGCCGATCGCGGCGAGCCGGACGACGGATCTCGGTATTACCATCACTGGGTCGCGGCGCTAGAACGGCTCGCCACCCGAAAGAGCCTGACGGACGTGGCCGCACTGCTCGACCGCAAGGAAGCATGGGCGGACGCCTACCGGCATACGCCGCATGGCAAGCCCGTCGAACTGAAGAACTCCCGGAAGTCCGGCTAACGGAGCACGGCCGCGTGCGCCCGTCTCGAAGGCCGCCGCGCGCCAGTTTCCCCTATTGGTCAGTGGGATCCGTGGAGCGCCAGGCCGCCCTCCACGCCGCGGCGGCGGACTCCTTGAGCGTCTCCGCGTCGGCGGGCAGCAGATAGCGCTCGGCGACGAGCGCGTCCGCCGCTTCACTGTAGCGCCTCACGTACTCCGCCTCGCCACCGGGATAGCGCTCCTCCAGGGAGAGTCGCGAATCGCCGAGTTCCATACGCTCCTCCTCGGTGCGCGGGAAGGCGATCGTGGAGCCGTTCACGCCGCACAAGTCTCCTTCCGCGAAACCCGCGGCGCGCACCGCCTTGCCCATCGTCGAAAGCGGCGCCGCCACTTCCGGCACGATGACGCCAGCCGTCAGATTGCCGTCTTCGTCGAGGCTCGGCATGAACAGCGGGTACTTCTCTTCGCTCTCCTGCGGTGGCCAGACGGAGAAATCACGCACGCCGAGTTCGCTGATCGCAGAGTTGTACGGCCGGTCCGGGATGGTTGGATACTGCTCGCCCTGCTCTTCAACGGTCACCGCCGTCCCGTCGGCCACCGACGGCGCGCGCGTCGCCGGTGGCTCGACCCCGTCCCGCACCCACTGTACGGTCGCGTCGAACGCCGCGCGGTAGTACGGCCACGGCCGTATCGGGTTCGCCGGGTCGCGGCATCCGGCGTCGCCCTGCAGATGGGCGGTCGCCAGCATCCAGTAGCGCACGCTGGGCGGCAACTCCAGCGCCTGGCCGCTCGTGTCGGTGACGATGAGCGAGGCATGGGCGCCGTAGAACTCGGAGTCGGCGTCCACCTGGATGATGTTCGGGCAAGTGCTCGAGGCCGTGCAGGCGGCCAGCAGCCCATCGGTCCTGCCCGTCAGCGGATCCGTCGTCGTCGCGAATGTGAACGGGAACTCGTCCATCGGGTAGTTGTGGTCTTCGTGCTGGCGCGTATAGCGACCCGGCTGCGCGAAACGGGCGTTGACGAACATCCGGCGGGCGCCGGCGACATACGGCGTCATGCCGTCGAAGACGCGCCGGCCCTCGGAATCCTCGTTGAAACCCTGGTAGACGAAGTCCCTGGCCATCCGGCCGCTCTGCGACGACCCGACCGCCACCACGTGGTCGAGCACCGGCATGCCGTCCACAAAGAGCGGGTTGGGAGCGCCCTGATCGTCGGTGGGGCTGTAGCGCGCGAACGAGACCCAGTCGCGCATGGCGCCGAACCCCAGGCCGTGCACGATCGGATCCCGAGCCTCGTAGACGAACTCGTAGATGGTCCCCGCGTCGGTTCCCGCAGGGGGCGTGACCGCGACCGTCCTGTCGTCGACGTAGTGCCACTGGTCGGCCGGAACCGTTTGGCGCGGATCGTCCTGGAGCTGGCGATGCGTGAGTGTCGCGGCGGTCTTTTCGAGGGTCACTGCCGGATACGTTAACCGCCCGAACGCGGCGCCGTCCGGGTCCTGCCACTCCTCCATCGACGTGCCGGTGATCGTCTGGCCGTTGTCCGTGGCGAGCGGAAAAGTCGCCAGCACTGGACGCGGACTGCCGGCGCCCGGCGCGCCGTGCAACCAGCCGCTCGATACATACGTGTAGCCCTGGTCCATCAGGAACGCGCTACCGGCGTTGTCGGCCGCGTAGCCCGGCCCCGCCTCGTGAAAGTAGCCGAGGACGATGTTGCGGCCGCGGTTGTTGATCTCGTACACCAGGACACCGTTACCCCTTGTGATGTCGACCGGCTTGAGGATGTCGACTTCAAAGGTGTACTCGACCAGGCCGTCCGCATTGCGCGGGGCATTCTGGAGATCCACGATCCCGGCGTTCTGCGGGGCATTCGGATCAGCTACGGCCGTGGCCGTGCCGAGCAGAATCTCGTAGGCGCCAACCTCGCCGAACGACCGTCCGCCGAATGCCGCCTCACGGCTCGTGACGTCGAGCCGGGTGACGCGCGAGTGTGCGAGCGAAGGCGATGCGGATTCCTCTGCGACAGGCGCACCTGCCCCCTGGCATCCGGCCAGCCCGATACCCAGTACGACCGTCAACAGATAGCGTCGGAACCACATCACTCACCTCCAGCCGCGCCGCCCGGTGCGCCGGTCTCCAGACCGGCTTCCCGGCCGCCCGGGATTTCGTCAGAACGTCCGCGTGAAACCTCCGCTCGATCCCCCGAACCGCGAGTTCACGACGTTATTGAAGATCGACCCGAACGAGTAGCTGAAGCCGACCCGGAACTGCCACTCGTAGTCGGTGGCAAGCTGCCGCTGGCGCACCAGGATCTCCTGATCGGACGCCGCCTCGCGCGGCAGGTAGATCTGATCACGGATGAGCGAGCTGTCAGCCCGCAAGGTCAGAAAGAAGCCGCGGAAGAGCCGGATATCCAGCGATCCGAACGCCACGACCCGACGCTGATCCGGCGCGTCGAGAAACTGTGAGAACTCGAGCGTCAGTTCGCTCTCGCCCCATGGTTCGTTCACCTCGTACGACGTCTGCACGGCGTGGTTCAGACGGCGCTCGTCCATCACGTCGAAGATGGTCGGCTCGATGTAGTTGAGCGCGTTGTAGCCGGCGGTGTACAGCACGGTGAACTGCCGGCGCGTCGATTCGGAGTACGGGAAGAAGTTGTACTGAAAGGCCGGGGCGGCGCGCAGCGACAACTCCTGGTTACGGAACGTACTGTTGACGGCCGACCCGCCGACGCCGACACCCATGTGATCGCCCAGGCTCTTGATGAAACGCACGTCGAGCGACGTGTTGCTCTGGACGTTCGTGAACGTGGAATCCGTCAGCGTGAATCGGTCGGTGCGGTAGTTCGAGAAGACACCGAAGCGCATCCGCCATTCTTCCGTGTCGCGGTTGGCCGAGAACGAGCTGCTGATCGACCGCCTCGACTGGCGCTCCTCCGCATCCCAGCGCCCGTCCACCCGCGCGCGAAAGACCCAGAAGTCCCACGGGTCGTCTTCCGGTTGCGCCGTCACCACTCCCCGGCGCGCACCGAGCGGCCCCCCGCTCGGCGCGGCGGAAACCTGCAATTGCTGCGCGAGTGGCGTTTGCGCCGCATAGCGAACGAGGCCCAGGCTCAACATCTGCGCCAGGGTCTGCCGCTCGCTGTCATCGGTATCGTCCTGGGTCGTGAAGAAGACGATCTGATCGTCCAGTCCTTCGAACTGATCCAGGCCGTAGAAGTCCATCGTCCAGGCCCGGCCACCGCCGCCGGTGAACTCGCGCGTAACCAGCACATGCACGTGCGCGTCGGGGAGATCGCGGACGTAGTTGACGAACGTGATCTCTCGGCGGAGGTAGTCGTCGTCACAGGGACCGCAGTCGAGAAAGACCCGGAGGATGTCCGCGCCGTTCCGTCTGATCTGCTCCGTTGCTTCGGCGGACGCGGTCGACTGCGCAGCGCGGGCAGTTGCCGGACCGGCGGCGGTGAGAAGCAGGGCGCCGAGGAACCAGACAAGAGGCGCGACGATGGGACGGCCCGCCGTAAGGCGCATGAATCCGGCATTGTACTATTCCCGGAATGTCCGACCTGCCAGGCGCCGGCGCGACCGCACCTCCGTTCACGCTGAACGACGCTGCCGGCGCGACGCATGTGTTTTCCGCCTCCAACCCGGACGCGGCGCCCGCGACACTGTTGTTCTTCTTCAAACACGACTGCGCAACCTGCGATCTGACGGCCCCGGTGGTCGAGCGCGTCCAGCGTGGACTGTCGACCGCGGGGCTACGCCTGATCGGCGTCTCGCAGGATGACCCGCGGCTCACCAGAAACTTCGCCGAGCGTCACGGTCTGACATTTCCCTGTGCCCTCGACTCGGACCTTGCAGTGTCCGAAGCCTACGGCTTTGACGCGGTGCCGGCACTCGTGCTGGCCGGTGCAGACGGGGCGGTGCTGGCAAGCAGCGAGGGCTGGTCCAAGGCCGAATTCACCGACCTGGCGGCGCGGGCGGCCGAGCGATGCGACATCGATCCGCCCGCGATCGAGCCACCGGATGCCGCGCCGCTCCCGGCGATGCGCCCCGGTTGCGGCTCTCGCGTCCACGATCCGGACGTCGCGCGGCGGCTGGCGGCCAGGCGGGGCGGGAAGGCGCTGGCGGCACGCCGAGTCCGCGTCCCGTCCGGCCTTGACGTGTTCGAATTCCTCGATGAACAAGGGTTGACGGACGGGCTTCCGGTAGTGCCGCCGACCGAGGAACGTGTCGCACGGATGCTGGAAGGAACCACGCGAGGGCCCGGCGACATCGTGGCGGACGTGCCCCCGAACCTCGTTCCGGCGACCGTCGAGAAGATTGCCGTCAACGCCGTCATGGCGGGCTGCCGCCCCGACTACCTGCCGGTCGTGATCGCCGCGGTCGAGGCGGCCTGCACCGACGCGTTCAACCTCCACGGGGTTCTGGCCACGACCTATTTCGTCGGTCCGATGATCATTGTCAACGGTCCGATCCGGCACCGCATCGGCCTGAACTCCGGCCGCAACGTCTTCGGCCAGGGCTCGCGCGCGAACGCCACCATCGGCCGTGCCTTGCAGTTGGTCGTCCGCAACGTCGGCGGCGGCCGCCCCGGCGAAGTGGACATGTCGACCCTCGGCCAGCCCGGGAAATTCACCGCCTGCATCGCGGAGAACGAAGAGCGCAGTTGCTGGGAACCGCTGCACGTCGAGCGTGGCTTCGACCGCGACCAGAGTACCGTGACGGTATTCGCGGCCGAGGCACCGCGCGCCATTCGCGATCAGCTCTCGCGTAATGCGCGATCCCTCGCTACCAGCATGGGAATGTCGATGGAGGCGATCGCGCACCTGAAGCTGCACCGCATGGACCAGGCGCTGCTCGTCGTCTCGCCGGAACATGTCACGACGTTCGAGAGAGACGGCTACTCCAAGCAGCAACTTCGAGAGCGCATCCAGGAAGTCACGTCGAGGCCGCTCCGCGAACTGCTCCCGACCGACGAATGCCAGAAGGGGATGATCCCGAGGAACATCCCGAAGGACTGGCTCGACGAAGACGGCCGGCCACTTCCGGAGGCTCTCGACAATCCTCTCCCCAAGTTCCTGTCCCCCGACCACATCCTGATCGCGGTGGCCGGCGGCACGGCCGGCAAGTTCTCCGCCGCCGTGGGGGGCTGGGCCAGCGGCGGCCTCGGGTCCAGGGCGGTCACGGTAGCGATCCGCGAATAGAACGACACCCCGGCGCCGCCGCGCTATTCGTAGTAGGCGGGCGCCGTGTCGAGCTCCTCGAAAAGCGCCAGATCGTGTTCGATCCAGAAAGTCGCCCCCACGTCCTCGACAAAGGCCTCGATCCGCTCCATCGACGCCAACGTCATGTCGCGGTCGACGTTGAAGGTGGGCACGCGGCGGTCCGCGCGGCTCAGGCGGAAGTGGTAGAGATCCCCCGACAGCACCAGCGGACCGGTCTCGACCAGATCGAGGAACAACACCTGATGACCCGGCGTGTGCCCCGGCGCGGAGAGGATCCGCACCCGGCCATCGCCAAAGACGTCATGATCGCCGTCCAGGATGATGCGCTCGGCGTCGCGCAGGTTCTCGTAGAGTTCCGGCTGCGCCGCCGGCACGTCGAGCGACTCGCCGAACATCGCCTCGTACTCCGGACCCTGCACCAGCCACATGGCGCCCTCGATCTCGTTGGCCACTCCGACGTGGTCGTAGTGCATGTGTGAGAACGCAACGTAGTCGAGCGAGCGGAGATCGAAGCCGAGATCGAGCTCGGCCAACTGACTGGCCAGCGTCTGATCCAGCCTGGTCGTACCCTCCCAGCCGTCCGCCTCGGCAATGGACGAGGGAAGCCCGCCATCCCATAGCATCCGGCCGTCGGGATGCTCCACGACATAGCAGGGCACGACCAGTTGACGCACGTCCGTCTCGTCGTCCTCGATGCTGAAGCGCTCCAGGGTGTCGATCCGGATGCGGCCGCAGTCGAAGACGTAGAGTTTGAGCGACGAGGCCGCCGTCGCGGCCTCCGGCGGCGGTGGCGGCGGCTCTTCCGCTGGCGGTGGCGTTGCGCACGCGCCGGCGGCCGCGCCGATCAGGATCGCGGGAATGACGACGATTCGTTCAAGTCTGGTCATGTGGACCCCAGGATCGCCGGTGCGGGTTTCGAATCTCGTGATTCTATGCTCTCCTTGGTGCGTGCGGATGGAGGGCAAATGACATCCGGGATCCTGATGATTCAGGGGACCGGATCGGATGCCGGCAAGTCGACGGTTGTGGCCGGGCTCTGTCGCCTGGCCCGGCGACGGGGCCTCTCCGTCGCACCCTTCAAGCCGCAGAACATGTCCAACAACGCCGCTGTCTGCTTGGATGGCGGCGAGATCGGGCGCGCGCAGGCGCTGCAGGCCCGGGCCGCCGGACGCCAGGCGACCGTCGACATGAACCCGATCCTCCTCAAGCCGCAATCGGATCGCGGAGCGCAGCTCGTCGTGCACGGGCGCGCGGTCGGAATGCAGGATGCGGCTGCCTACCGGACGGATCGAGGCCCGCTGCTTGCGCCGGTCCTCGAGAGTTTCGAACGGCTGAGGGCTGACGCCGACCTGATTCTGGTGGAAGGCGCTGGCAGCGCGGCGGAGACGAACCTGCGTGCCGGGGACATCGCGAACATGGGTTTCGCGCGCGCCGTGGAGGCTCCGGTCTGCCTGCTGGCAGACATCCACCGGGGAGGCGTCATCGCGGCGGTCGCCGGCACGCGAGCGGTTCTGAACCCGGCCGACACCGCGCTGGTGACCAGTTTTCTGATCAACCGCTTTCGAGGTGATCCGACGCTCTTCAATGACGGGGTGCGGGAGATCGAGGGGCGAACCGGATGGCCCTGCCGCGGTGTCATTCCCTGGCTTGAAGCCGCGCAGCGACTGCCGCGCGAAGATGCCGCCTCGCTGGAGAGCGCCGCCGCGCCGGTCACTGGTGAGCGGAAGCGTTCACTTCGTATCGTGGCTCCCACGTTATCGCGCATTGCGAACTTCGACGACATCGATCCCCTCCGGGCGGAGCCCGGCGTCGACTTCGCGTTCATCCCTCCGGGTGAGCCGATTCCGCGCGACGCCGATGTCGTGCTGCTGCCCGGCACGAAGTCGACGCTGGCGGAACTTGCCTTCCTCCGGACGCAGGGGTGGGACCACGACATCATCTCGCATGGACGCACCGGCGGACGGGTGCTCGGACTCTGCGGGGGCTACCAGATGCTCGGCCGAGCAGTGCGGGATCCCGCCGGAAGCGACGGTGGTTCCGGCGACGCGGCTGGTCTCGGCCTGCTGGACGTCGAGACCGTGATGTCGACGGAGAAGACGGTTCGACCCGCGTTCGGCACCTGCGTGCACGGAAGCACTCCGATCACGGGTTACGAAATCCACATGGGGACCACAAAGGGACCTGACGCCGATGCGCGGCCGTTCGCGCAACTGGCAAGCGGTCCGGACGGCGCGACCGATGCCACAGGGCGGATCGAGGGAACCTACTTGCACGGACTCTTCAGTAACGACCGGTTCCGCAGCGCGTGGCTGGAGCGGGCACGCACCGGAACCGGATCACCGCTCGTCTGGGACCATGTGATAGAGAGCGCGCTCGACGAACTGGCGGATGGAATCGCAGCCGCGGTTGATGTCGACGCACTGTTCCGGGATGCCGGCCTGGAATGACCGACCCCGTGGACGGTGTGCTACAGTGGCCGCGCGCCCTTGCGGGCGCGTTGGGAGTTTCGCGGGCGCGAAACTTCTACGGCGCAAGCTGCTAAAACGCGAGGACATCCGGATGGACGAGTCCATTGTCATTCTCGACCCGACGGACGAGCGGGAACCCTTGGCGCGGCGGTTGGCGGGACGCCCGCCTGCGCTTGCCGGGCCGGTGGGAATTGTTGACATATCCAAACCTCGTGGCGACGTCTTCTGTGACGAGCTGGAAACTCTGCTCCGGAAACAAACCCCCGGAATGGAGGTGATTCGACTCCGAAAGCCCACGTTCACCCGACCGGCGCCGGCAAACCTGCGGGAGGAAGTAGCCGAGAAGTGCAGGACGGTCATCCAGGCGCTGGCCGATTGAGGCTCATGCACGTCGTGCAGTGTGCACGACCTGGTCGACTACGAGGCGCGGGGAATTCCGACCGTGATGGTGGCCTCGTCCGAGTTCGTCTCGGCCGCCGAACTGCAGTCGAACGCGCTCGGAATGCCGGACATTGCGGCGCGGGCAGTCTACGTGCCGCACCCCATTCAGGACGCGACCGACGACGAGATGCGTGCGAAGGCGCGCGCGGCCTTCGACGCGATCCTCGGCGCCGTCACAACGTGACACCGGATCCGGGCATCGTCTGTCCGCACGGCACGAGCGGCCGCGCTGCCGGATAGCGCCGCGCGACAGGGAACGCAGCTAGTCATGCCCGGGACCATCAACGTCGAACATCACGGCGACGTCGCCATCCTCCGTCTCGACAACCCGCCCGTCAATGGTCTCAGCTGGGCCATGCGGGGGCTGCTCGGCGAGCGCATCGCCACCATGTTGGCCGACGACACGGTCCGCGCCATCGTCATTGCGGGTGCCGGACGGATGTTCTGCGGCGGCGCCGACATACGGGAGTTCAACGATCCCCCGCCGCCGAATGCCCCGAACCTTCCCGCCGTCCTCGATCAGATCGAGGCTTCGCCGAAACCGGTCGTTGCCGCCATCCACTCCGTCGCCGCCGGCGGTGGCCTGGAGCTGGCGCTGGCCTGCCACGTGCGGCTCGCGGCGCCCGGTACGCGCCTGGGCCTGACCGAAGTCACGCTGGGCATCATCCCGGGCGCGGGGGGAACGCAACGGTTGCCGCGGCTGATCGGCGTCCAGGCGGCACTCGACATAATCGTGGGTGGAAAACTCCATCCTGTCGAGCGTGCGGTGGAGTACGGCTTCGTCGACGAACGTATCGACGGCGACCTCGTAGCCGCCGCCGTCGGCCGCGCCCGGCAGCTCGCCAACGACAGCCTGCCGCTGCGCCGCGCCTCCACCCTCGAGGAGCATCTGGACGCGGTGCGCGACCAGCCGGATTTCTTTAAGCACTACCGTGACCGGATGGACCATCGGACGCGCGGCTTTGAGGCGCCGTACGCCGCGGTCGACTGCGTAGAGACGGCGCTCCACTTCCCCTACCCCGATGCACTAAAGCACGAACGGGCAGTGTTCTCCCGTTTGCGCGACTCCGATCAGTCGAAGGCCCAGCGCCACGCCTTCTTCGCCGAGCGCGAGGTCGCGCGCATCCCGGACGTTCCGAAGCAAACACCGGTGCGCGCCATCGACGGCGCGGCCGTCATCGGCTGCGGGACCATGGGGGGCGGCATCGCCATGAGCCTGGCCAACGCCGGCATCCCGGTGACGGTGATCGAGTCGTCGCCGGAAGCCCTCGACCGCGGGATGGAAACCGTCCGCAGGAACTACTCACGGACCGTGCGCCGCGGGCGGATGACCGAGGCCGGGATGCAGGAGCGCGTCGCACGCATTACGCCTACACTCGACATGGACGCGATGGCCGGAGCCGACATCGTGATTGAAGCGGTCTTCGAGGAAATGCCGCTCAAGCAGGAGGTGTTCCGGACTATTGACGCCACCGCGAAGCCAAACGCCGTCCTCGCCACCAACACGTCGTCCCTGGACGTCGATGCCATCGCCGGCGTCACGTCGCGCCCGGAGCAGGTGATCGGGACGCACTTCTTCAGCCCCGCCCATGTGATGCGCCTGGTCGAAACGGTCCGCGGCGCCGCAACCTCGCCCGAGACCATTGCGACCTCGATGGCGCTCGCCAAGCGGATCGGCAAGGTGGCGGTGCTGGTCGGCAACTGCGACAGCTTCGTCGGCAACCGGATGCTGTACGCCTATCGCCGCCAGGCCGACTTTCTCCTCGAAGAGGGGGCCTCGCCGCAGCAGGTGGACCGAGCCGTCCGTGAGTTCGGCCTGCCCATGGGGCCGTACGAGATGGCGGATCTCGCGGGTCTCGACGTGAGCTGGCGAATCCGGCAACGACAGGCGGCCGACCGGCCCGCGCACCTGCGGTACTCCCCAATCGCCGATCGGATCTGCGAGGCGGGCCGGTTTGGCCAGAAGACCCATGCCGGCTGGTACCGCTACGACCCCGGGCACCGGACCCCGATTCCGGATCCGGCGATCGACGAAGTGATCGCACAGGTCTCGGCGGATCTCGGAATCGAGCGGCGCAGAGTGCACGACAACGAGATCGTGCCGCGGTGCTTCTATCCGCTGGTCAACGAGGGAGCGAAGATCCTCGACGAGGGCCTGGTCCTGCGCGCCAGTGACATCGACGTGATCTGGATGCTCGGCTACGGCTTTCCGAGGTACCGTGGCGGCCCAATGTTCTGGGCCGACCTCGTGGGCCTCGGCACGATCCACGAGACGATGCAGCGCCTGCACGACGAACACGGCGAGTGGCTGAAGCCTGCGCCGCTTCTGGAACGGCTCGCCCGCGAAGGCCGGACATTTGCCGATCTGGACCGGCAGGGGTCATGACCACGCCCGGCGGGTCCGGCCGCGGTGCCGAGGACGAAGAGTCCCCCGCGCCGGTTGACGCCGGCGCCGACCTCGTCGAGTGGTACTTCGAGCAGGGCTGGACCGACGGCCTGCCCGTCGTCCCTCCGACCCCCGCCACCGTCGAAGCGATGGTCGGCGCGCTGGGCGGCGATCCGGATCGCCTGGAAGCGCGCATTCCGCCCCGCTGGGGGAACCTGACCCGCGAGGTGCTCGCGATCAATCTGGTGCTCGCCGGCTGCCGTCCCGACTACGCGCCGGTGGTCCGGGCCGCGCTTCTCGCCCTCACCAGCGGCGCTTTCAATCTGCACGGCGTGCAGGCGACGACCCATATGGCGGCGCCGCTGGCGGTGGTAAACGGGCCGGTCCGTCATGAGATCGGACTCAACCCCGGCGCCAACGTCTTCGGCTCCGGATGCCGAGCCAACGCGACCATCGGCCGCGCCATCCGCCTCGTGCTGCTCAATGTCGGCGGCGCATGGCCGGGCGACCTCGACAAGAGCACGCTGGGCCATCCCGGGAAGTACACGTTCTGTATCGCCGAGAACGAGGAGGCGAGCCCCTGGACGCCGTACCACGTCGAGCATGGCTACCGTGCCGAGGACAGCACCGTCTTCTGCATCGCCGCGGAAGGTCCCCACAGCGTCACCAATCACGTGGCCAACGACCCTGAGGGCATCCTCGACAGCGTCGCGTCGGCGATGAGCACCATCGCCCACAACAACGCCGTCAGCAGTGGATCGTGCGCCGTCGTCATCGGCCCGGAGCATGCCGCGACAATCGCCGCCCGGAGCTGGACGAAGAACGACGTGCGGGACTACCTCTGGCACGCGGCCCGCAACCTGTGGGAAGCGCTGACGTTCAATGACCGCTACGGGAAGATCTACAACCGCAACCTGCCGGCCGAGTATCCGCGTGAACCGGGAGCGCGGACCCCGGTCGTCCCCTCACCCGACAACATCCATCTCTTCGTCGCCGGCGGCGACTCCGGTCGGTTCTCGGCCTTTCTTCCCGGTTGGGGACACATGACGTCACCTGTGTTACGTTCGATTGATGGTCGTCCACCGGTGAGCGGCGAGTGCGAGGACGGCACCTGCTCGCTGTGACATCCGGCGGCCCGGCCGATCGCCTCTTCACCCGTCGGTCAGCGGCAAGTAAAGCAAACAGCGCCTAACTGACGACATGCTCCGCCTACAGGTTCATGACGGCAGCATCAAATCGCCAATTCGCGCCTTGGATGAGTACTTCCGAGAGGGTGGAACTTCCATAGTTCGTGCAGCTTTCGAGCGTTCATACTTCGTCCATCCCGACCGCGTCTATGAACGACCAGTCTGGTATCCGGATCGCGTCCGAACGAGCAAGGAGCACTACCCCGGCCTCTCCAGAGGCAAACGATCGTCTTGGGCGGGAGACGGCCGACCCGTGACCTTGGGTGACAACACATACGCGCAACAAGCGTGGGCTCGGTACACGGGACGCTCGCTCGAGCGTGGTTCCGGCTACACCGTGCGGCACATTTGGGGGCACCCCTGGGATCCCGATGCATTCACCGCTGGCTGGAACCTCTGCTACATGCCGTTCTGGGCAGGCATGTTGACGGAGGAGCAGCATCCGCATCCGGAACTACAACGGGCGATCCGCCAGGCCTCGTGGATTCTGTACTTTCGGAAGCACCCGGTTTGTTCCGCACCGGACTTTGTCCAAGATCAAGGCATGGATCTGGACCGGCTTCTCGGCGAGCAACCGCTGCTCGTCGCGGAACAACGCCAACGGAACACGTCTCTTGGCGCGCAACGACGACGCTAGTCGTAGGCCGCCGTGTCGGACACGTGAACAACCGGCTTTCCCATTGCCATCTCGACAAGTCGGCTGAGTCGCCTACGACGGTCATCGACGAATTCATCGAACGCGTCCCGCCGCAGCAGATCTGGCGCGAGCGCGTGGCTGGCCAACAACTCGTCCATCTCACCGTCGTTCAGACGGACGTGTTTCTCGCTCTGGAGCTTCGGCAGGTAACGGGACGGGGCTTCGCCGCCTATCTTGCGGTTCGCCTTGTAGGAGATGGGAGTCTTGTTGAGAATGCTGTCGTAGCGATTCCTCTCGATTTTTTTCGGCCTCTGCCCTTCGCACCAGTCCCGCGGGAAAATGTGGTGGATGTCGAGAGCGATCTCGTCGGCATCTAGCTCCCGAATCGCAGCCTTCCAGTACCAGTCCCTAGAACCTTCGCGAAGGACGAGCACGTTAATGCCCTTGTACGCCGCGCTCAGCCGCGAGCGCAGAGTGTCGAAGCGATCCGGCTGGAAGCTAGCCTCGCGCACTGTTCGCGGCACGGCATCGTCGTCTTCGAACCAGCCAAGAAGCTCCTCATAGTCGTTGGCCATGCGAGTCTCGACGGCACCGCCGTACAGCTCACCGAGTACGCCGCACCAGAACCAGCGCGTCAACTTGTCGTAGATTCGAGGCTCGAGCCAACGGTCACCCAGGCGAGTGAGCACCGCTGCCAGCGGGACCAGTTGCGTGCGATAGGGCAGCTCCCGCTGGCTGTAGAAGTACTGCTTACGCAGGAAGCGCGCGACGTTGCGAAACCCCGCCTCCAGCTCATCCGCCCACCGTTTCCAAGCGCCGAGTGGCAGTTGGAGGATGTCGGCGCGCTTGGCGCTGACCGGTCGTACCTGCTTTCCAATCTTGCCGCTGGCGAGGTCCGCCCGTCGGAGTTCGTGTGTACGCAGCAGGCTGACTCCTTGGAGGAACTCTGTGGCCTCGATCCCTTCAAGGAGTGCGTCCCGACCAATGCGCTCCTTGCGGGATTCGACGTTGCGCGCCCCTGACCCGAACCAATCGTCGCGGAGGTTGTAGCCGTCCGCCGCGTAGGTGGCCGTGATTAACTCGAACACCGAAAGACGTACACCGCCGGTGTTCACCTTCTCGAAGACCAAACAGACCGCCTCTTTGGAGGTTTCCTTCTGTAGCTCGATGACAGGGATCTGGTAGGTACGAAAAGCGGCGAGAACCTGGCCGCGAAACTCCATGTAGGTAGCGAACCGTTCAGGTGCCACGCGGTACAGAGTGGCCTCCCAGTCATCCGAAACCATGATCTGATTGCACGGGAAGTGCAAGCGCTGGCACTCCAACTCGATCGTTGACAGGTCGAGATCCACTCGCCGGCCGAAATCGCTTCGCACCTGTCGATTCTCGTCCACGGCCACAACGGCGTCGTCCAAGGAGTTCGGTGCGGCCAGCGCCTGCTGAATGTCAAAATAGTAGTAGCGCTTGATCTTCTTGCGTTTCGCGGTCTGCGTACGCACCGGCTCGTCAAGCGAGAGAGCTTGGACTAACGTCGTGAGGCGCTGCTGCCCGTCGAGAATCAGCTTCTCGGGCACGCGATCTTCCGGAACTCTCGCCTCCAAACCCTCCACCGGTCGTGTCTGAAAGCGGACTTCGCCTCCGGCCTCAAGGAGCATCACGGCGCCGATCGGGAAGGAACGAGCGATGCTCACGAGTAGGCTGTGAATATGGTCGTCGTCCCAGATCCAGCCCCGCTGGAAGTCCGGCAACTGGATCCGACCCTCCTTGATCTGCTGAAGAAGATCGCTCAGCGAAGCCTTCGTGCTGTCGAACGTACTCATTCCTATCCTCGGATGATTCGTCCCTCGACGCCGGTCTGTCGCCGGAGGAACTCTAATGACCCTAGGGCGGCGTCAGTCTTGCCGCCCGGTGTGTTCGGGTTGGGCTCGACAGGCAGCGGCTCATTGTGTCGGTTCAGCAGGGGACGATCAAGCCCGCCGGACTGTAGGCGTCGGAGGGGCAGGTGCGGTCGCCGGGCCGCGCTGCTGACCCGCCGGCCAATCGACGGCCGCAAGTCGACCGTGGGACTGAGGCCGCAGGCGTGATCTCCTTCCAAGAAGGAAGATCCCGAGGGGAGCGACCCGGGGCAGCAGGAGTGACGGGACCCTGTGCCCTCCTGTGATATGGGACCTACAGCCAGTCACAGTCTGTAAAGGCAATTTCCGTCCGGATCCCTCGCGCCGTATCATCTTTCTGCCCCGTGATCGACTCCGTTGCCCCGTGCTCAATGTCTGTCGGCGTTGTAGTTCGCGCCTGAGCGGTCTGCGGGAACCATGTGATCGACCCCGGGATGCAGGTCGGTTCGTGACTTGGTCATGATGGCGTGTCGACTGTGCGGGCCTCGTCACGCAGCGGTGTGGCACGCGCGAGTTGACTGATTCGCGGTCTCGCGAGAAGATTCACGCCGCTGTACTGGAGATCTTGAGTTGCCGTTGACTCGCAGAACACTGACACGACTAGCGGAAGCAGTCGCCGACCAGTTCAGCCATGCTTACATCTCGAACCTCTACTTCGAGTTCTCTGTAGACGCTAGTGACCCCGGCGATGGCCCTAACAAGCTCACGCGGAGCCGTGAACTTGTTAGGGCCATCGAAGCAGGTCACGCGGAGATCGCGACGGACGAAGCACTCGTCGACCTTTCGAACCGCGTGCTGGACAGCGAGTACGCGCGCGAGCGGCACACCGCTTTGCTGGCCTCGCTGGCCGCCGATGGCTTCGAATGGGGGTTGGACCGCTTAGTTCCCTCGATGCCCCTTCCAGCGCAACCCGCTCCGGAGGTGAGTGCCCTCGAGAGCGACCTCGACCGCCCCGAGCTAAGAGTGGCGGCAACTCACTACCGGCAGGCGGTCGACAATTTCGTTGATGGCAATTTTGAGGCCGCCAATGGACAGCTTCGTTCCTTCTTGGAGGCGCTTTTCCAAGCCTTGGGAGTATCGGCCGGCGCGCAGACCAACGTAGGGGCCGATGCCGCGGTGGTGCATCTCCGAAGAGTGGGATCGTTGGACGAAGCGGAGAGCCGGCTCCTCAGAGGGCTCTGGGCCGGTGCACAGGACAACGGCCCCCACGCCGGACTTACAAACGAAGAAGAAGCCCGATTCCGGTTGCACACCGCAACTGCGGCTGCACGTTACCTTCTCCGTAGAAGGCAGTGACTAGATACTCTTCATCGCCGGCCGGGTCCGACGGTGGCTCAGAGCGACCCGCCATGCGTCGTCCATCAGCGGCCGTTGTCACTCGAACAGGCCCGATCGGGCGTAGGCTGCCTCAACCCTACTCGCCACGACATGCACGAGAGCGGCTTCGACCACCTCGCACGGATGTCCAATTAGCTCCGCCGCACAGTCGCAACAGATCGACCGCGAGCCGTGCGGCACCGATACCCAGTTCCTTGACCAACCTCGAGAGCGTCATGTCCGAGAGTGCCTTCCCGCGACGACTCGGGAACACCCAGATCGATTCCGACGTTAAGGTCCCAAACCCTCGCATCGACTTCATCCCCACAGTCGCGAGCGGGACTTCGCCAGACCGCACTGCCGTTAACGCCAGGACTTCGAGAGCGAGCTTCGTAGCAATCCACGCACGCAACGCCGGGACGCCCTAACCGCGTCGGTGGCTTCTTCGCACAGGAGTACCGCCTAGGCTTGATGGCGGGAACCGGGTACCGTTGTTCGGCTACCCTGCATCTATGCGCACCTGCTCGGTGAGGCGCAGATCGTCGAGAATCTGACGCACTTCGGTCAGCAGCGCATCAGCTCCCCGTTCGCTCGTGGTCAACTCGAACGCCACGTTTACTCTCAGGCCATCACTGGAGCTAGCCCTGAGCTTCGGGATCAACCGGGTGCCGACGCGGTTCCAGATCTCCGCCGGAATGTAGCCATGCAAACGAAGCGTCGCGACCCTTGGCTCGGGCGGTTCAGGCGGCTGTGGTTCGGGCGACGTTCCCGGTGCAGGCTCCGAATCCGCAGTGGCGCCGGACGGATCTTGCTTGCCGGGGGCCGGTTCGACCGGTGTTTCCCCCTTGGGTGCTGGCGGAGCCTTCAATACTCCAGCTCGACCCTTGGTCAACAGGCAAACACCCGAATCGAAGGACACTTCTTCCGAGGCAACCGCCTGCCGGAACCACACCCGTTCGGGCCGGTCGGTGTGCAGGCCGGAGCCGAGCCCGAAGTCTCCGTTGGCCACCCACTCGACGACCTTCCTGCGCAGCACGGCGTCAGGGTCCACGAGGCGTGTCAGCGAGCCATCGAGAAAGCTCTGGCGCAGGCTGTCCAGCGGCCACGTCCCACCATCCTTGAACGCTGGTGGCCAGTTACGTTCTATGTATCCTGCACCGACCGATTCGTTGAGACGAGCGCTCGACTTGAGCGCCCCAATGACGCGACTGCAGAGACTCTCCGCGCTGCTGGAGTGACCGGCTCCGAGGTCGATGACCTCCAGTCCGTCCGCCGTCGAGGCGTCGGCGAAGACGATGAAGCGATAGTCACCCCACACCTCCTCTCGGGCGGCCTCGACGGCCTCGCGTACCTTTCCTCCGATCTCGGCTCGGTCCGCCGTATCAAGCTCACTCCCAAGCGCCCCCGCGGAGACCTCTCTAGCGACACGCTTCCACGCAAGCCACTGCTCCACCTTGTCCTGCAATCCGCGGCCGGGCTTCCGGACGGCCCAAACGAGCGCTCCCGGATACCGCCGGGGCGATGCGCCGCGGGTTCGTGTCCATTCTGCGATCCGCTCACGCACGTCTCCGGCGGTGCCCGTCCATTCCACTTCAGGACCCACCACCACCAACGTCAGCTTGGGCGTGTCCGGAATCGACGCCGAGTCGGCCGGGAAATGCACTCGCGGAATGCTCGCGCCTCTGTCGAAGTCGTCCCTGACCAAGCTACGGACAGACGGCCGGATCTCGTCATCCTCGTCGAGCGAGGCGCGCCGGTCGTTGACTACCTTCTTGATCGTCGGCCGGTAGCTGATTCGAAAACCGTCCGTTCCCACGCGACGCAGGAAGTAGGCCCGTTCCTCCAGCGCCAGCGCCGCAGCGTCGACTGAGGTCGTGTCGACCGCCGGCTCGCCCAGCGCAAAGCGCAATTCCGGCAGATGCGCCACCTTGTCGACCTGCCCGCCGGAGGACTCGAACAGCATCGAGGTCCCAACCCGGCGGTGAACGTCGCGGAGAGCAGCCTTTGTATCGCCGTCCAGTGCCCGTGCGTGGGCTTGAGCGCCTGCGATGTCGACCTCAATGGCTGTCGACAAGCGCGATTCGCCGAGCTGGCCGAGAACGACGCCGATGAAGTCGGGAACCTCCAACGGCGCAGAGCCGAGGGTGATCAGCGGCTCGGTGCGTGCACCGGTGAAGCCGTCACGATGCGCCCACGAGATCCACTGAGCCAGCATCGCCAATGTCCCGCGCGTCTGCTGGAACTGGGGCAGCGCCCGCCACTTCCGCTGAAAGACCGACAGTGTGGCCGGATGAAAGGGATAGCAGGCTTCAAAGCGCGCCCGCAGATGCTCTCTCGCCTTAGCCTCGGTAGCGGCGCTGTCCACCAGCGTCCATTCCGGCGGAAGCCGCTCCCGGCGTTCGAAGCACCAATCCGCGTACGCCTTCGAGACTCTTGTTCGAAGGCCGTCCCGACCAATATCGTCGAACAGGCGCCGCCGGACCACTTCGCTCACCTCCGTCTCGTCGTTCGCCAACAGATCCTTGGCGACGCGGCGGACGACCTTGGTGATCTTGTCCTGCCACGCCAGATCGAAGTCGGACATCTCGACTTCGCTGCGCGGCAAGCTGATGACGGCCGCCCCTTGAGTCCTGCCGGTCATGGCCACTGTCAGGTTCTGGATGAACGCATGGAAAGCGTCGGCCATCGGACGATAGCGATTGACGAAATTGAGCACCTCGTCGAAGAGCACCAACACCGGAGCGCCTGCTGCCGCGAACACCCGCCCAAGGGCTTCGGTCCCTGGCGGCGTCGTTGCCGCCTGCGCCCCGAGTAGCTCGACGCCTCGATCACCAGCGAGCTGGCGGGCGACATCGATCCAAGGAGCCTCGCGTCCCTCGCTCGGATCCCATGCGTTGCCGACGAACACCGCTACCCGAGCGGCCGGCACGGCCGAGAGCTCCGCCTCGTGCAACAACGACCTCACCTCCTCCCGGTCTTCTAGCAGGTCGCTCGCCGTGACCAGGTGATAGAGCGCCGTTAGCGTATGGGTCTTGCCGCCGCCGAACTGCGTCACCAGCGTCATCACCGGTGCCGTGTTTGCGGTCTCTCCAGCTAAACGTCGCAGAACCATGCCCGTGTGGTCGCGCAATGCCCGGGTGAAGCAAGTGCGGTCGAAAAACGCCTCAGGATCGCGATAGTCCGACGGCGCCGTACCGGCGACTACCTGTTCCAGGGCGATAGCGAACTCGTCGGGATTGAACGAGCGTCCTTCGCGCACCTCCCGGCGCGGAAGCACCACCTTGTACCAGGGCTCAAGTGTCATGATCTACGTACTACCTCCGGCAGAGACGCCTGTTCCCCAGCATGCGTCGTTGCCTGTCGTCGTCTGTCCACCCAAGTGCGTCGAGCAGACCTTTCCGCGTGGACCGTCAATCAAGTTCCTGTTCTTGAAATCCCGCTGGAGATCTCTTCGTCTCACTGCCTGATCACTTACTTCGGGAGTGTCAAGAGCATCGCATCAAGCAGCCGCTTTTCCTCGCTACCCGCCGGATAGAGTGCGGACAGTGCATTCGACAGGCGCAGAAAATCCGGGCCGCGCTCGCGCTCGGCCTTCACCAGTGCCCGCAACGCGCTAGTCTGCCCACCGGCCTGGAGGAGCATACCGGTATGGACGCGGTCGAGGGTCGTGGCGCCGGGTTTCACAGCAGAGACTTCAGCGGTTTCTCCGACCCCACTCTTGTGCACCCGTCCAATGGTCGGTGCTTCCTCATAGTCCGGAAAGAGGACGCCCTGAAGTACATCCGCACCGCTATTGACCTCCTGTTCCAGCCATGCGGCGACAGCAGCTGCCCCTCGCTCGCCGAAGAGTCTCTCGGCACGCTCGGCGACCGGAATCAGACGAACCATGCCCTTCTCGGTTTCAATAGTGTGGTTCTCCCACCTCGGCAGGTCGATACCCAGAGGCTGTGCGAAGCGGCGCACCACGTCGAAGACAAGGGAGTAGCTCGTGGACCCGCCGCTTACCACTCCCTCGTCGTCCGCCACATCGACCGGTCTGCCGCCAACGTCTCGGCCCGTCTCGCCGTTGGTCGCCTGGAGTGTCCACAGGAAGAGTGCAGTCAGCCGCGCATCTTCTTCCAGGGCGCCCGCCAGCCCGTTCCGGGCTTGCGCCTCCGCCGCTCCGAGGACGTTCTCCAGCGCGGTGCGGCCGACTACCTCCCAGACCTTCTCCAGATACTTGGGAAGTCCGATCTCATGTCCGTCAGCCGTCTCAACTCTCTCGTACCGGCTGAAGATCTCCAGCGCCGGGCCGATGCAGGCGAAGACGAGATCGGCGCCACGAATCCCTTCACCCTGCAGACGTTCCATCCATTCGCCGACGCGCCGGGGAAGTTCGTGCAAGACGACGGCCCAATCGCCTACCAAGGCGTTGTCTGGGCGGGGACGACAGATTAGGTGGACGCTGGTGGCCAGAGAAGCGGTTTCTCGTGCATTGGGCCGGGTATCCATCTCCGTGGCGATTGGCCACGAACCGGTGAGCGTCCAGCCTCCCTTAATCATGCCCGAGAGGAGCGCTTCCCAGCCCTCGGTGGTCTTGTGAGCGAAGACCACAGATCCGATGCCGTCATCCCGAAGCACCCGCCGCCCTTCGGCGAAAGCTCGCGCCATTCCCTGTTCGTACGATTCCGCGTCTTTCTCGGATGTACTCATGCGATGCGGCCGATCAACGACGATTTCGCGCACTTTGGGTGTCGTGCAGCTGCTCGACTCGAACGAGTTGCGAAGCAGGGGATCGTCAGGAATTATGCGCCTGAGCCAAACAAAAAAGAAGTCCGCGAGGTGTGCGTACGGCACCGCATCGTAGTATGGCGGGTCGGTAAACCAGACGTTGGCGGCCTGATCTGGAAGCGGGTGGGCAGCTGCATCCGCACCATGGACTTGCGTTGGCTCACGACTCTCCGAAAACCGCTCGACCACACGAGCCATCGTCCGCAACGTCGTAGCGTGGTCTCCGGCCTGTCCGCCGACAAAACTGGCTTCTGCAAAGTCCCAGAGCATCGGAACTGACTGCCTAGTAAAGAGATGCCGAACCTGGTGCTTTGTGTTCTCCCATTGACAAAGGGAGTTGGCGATATCCGCAAAGCGACTGACGCTCAACGCCAGTAATAGCGCGGATGGTGCTGACGAATCGTGTCGACGAACCAGTCGACATAGCTCCACTAGCGCCGCCTTCTGCCGCAATGTGAACAGGTCGCCCCACGTGTGCATGCCATAGATCGGCACACTGATGCGCCGCACTTCGTTCAGCGATATCGGCTCATCCGGAACGGGGCACGGCCCTTTCCGACCTCGCCGCTCCCAGTCGTCGATAATCCTGGCGACGCGGTCCCGAGCCCGGCGCACAGCCGCGTAGTCCCGCACGGTCGGCAGTCGGTAGTGTCGGCCTTTCTCGCCCGGCTTGAGCGTGACCACAGCTAAGAGAAACGCTCCGCCTGAGCGACATCCCTGCTCGTCGAAGATGACGTCCGCGCCGCCACGTTGAGCCGCGAGCTGCGCCCGCACGCGCTCCGGCGGAAGCACCGACCCGCAACAGACGCAGGCAGCCTTCGCACGTGCCACGGTCCCGGCCCGCACATCCTTGTCCGCGCTGGGCTCGAAGATCTCGAACTCGACCCGCGGCGACTCGACCTCGTCGCGCTGCACGCTGAGACGCAGCGCCCGCTTGCGCCGCAACTTCTTGCACAGCCACATTGAGCGTATCAACGGGATCTCCGCCCCGCAGTTCGGCGCCTCGCACCGCACAGTCCGCGCCCACAGGTATGCGATGGGCGTTGCGCCGTCCGGATCCGGCGGGTAGAGATCAGACAGTTCCTTCTCGGCGACCGCTTTGATCTCGCCCCCAACTCTCCGAAGCTCATCGGCCAAGGCAGAACCGCGGCGGGGGATGTCCTCCAGCATAGCTTTGAGGATTAGGCACGCCACCGGATTCAGGTCGCTGGCGAACGCTTCACACCCCATCCGCAACGCCTCCAGCGGGATTGAACCCCCGCCCGCGAACGGATCGACGACAAGTGGAGCGTGCTCCCCGTGCGCTGCCTTAACGAGTTTGCGTGACACGTTAAGGAACGGGTCGGCAACAGACCACTCCCACGCCGCCCCCTGGGCCAGAAGATGCAGCAGCGCGCGGCGAACCCGTATCAGCGGCCAAGGCTCCTTCTCCGACGACAGGTCGTTCCAAACTCTCGCTCTACGTTCAGCCTCTCGTTCCGCCTCTTCCCTTATTCCCGGCCTCTTGCTCTTCAAGTTTGACTTCAAATCCGCGATCAGCAATTCAGATCCGGCCTTGGTCTTGACGAGATGTTCGGCGAGCCCCCGGAGCTCGTCGGCAGCGACTCGAAGAAAGTCCTCTGGACAGTGCCGATCGCACGGATCCGGCAGCAACAGCGCCAGCAACACGGCGCGACTTGACGCCAGCGGGCGTCGCGCCCACCACAGGTGCAACGTCGAGGGATGACCGTGGCGGATCGACTTCTCCCGCGCCGCGTGCTTCGAAACGACCGCGACGGGAAAGTCCACTTCAGCGAGGCGCTTGCACGTTTTAGGAATCACATCTCTTCTTTCAATCCGGCAGACTGCTAACCCCTCATGCGAGATTGGCGAATGGTTGTCTGCAATGCCGCCAGTCGGCGGTTGCACATGTCTGCGGTTTCGCCAAAGATGCCACACCTGACGAACTCAGAATTGTCTCGCGTCCTAGACAATGATCCTTCGATCTCCTGCAGGATGCGGTTTCTGTTTTCGTCTCGGTAGCAAAACGCGCCGACCGGAGCCCATTCGCGCTCTGGTTCCACGTGGAGGTAACCGAGCGCCAGAAGGATTTCGAGTTTGTCGAAGACGAACGTGTACCGACCGTCGTCAGGGATGATTCTCGCAACGGGCGTTCGTAGCGCGTCGTGCAACCAGTCGCTCATCGGCACGCGATGACCCTCCATCCCCTTGAGTAGCCGCATCTCCTGTACGTTTCCATCGGCAAGTAGAGATGGGGGAAACAGCTGTACGGCTGTCTTGTCTTCGCGATGTTCATCAGGAAGAGTGACCTTCAAGAGACGCCCTAGGAACTCCAACCGATTCGCCTCCACCGCCCCGATTCCCAGCGCGCATAACAACAGAGTTGCTGGATATCGCTTCAAGGCTTCCCAGATTGTGAACACCTGACCGGCGCTCGCTCGCATAGCACCAAGCCGGCTCAATGCTCGTTGCCAAAACAAGATATGGTCGTCCTCCGCCCAGAAGCCGCCGACCGGCGCCAATGCCAGCAAAGTCGCCGCAGCGGCGTCGTAGCGGCGGACGCGCGTCGTAACCGTTGTGCCGTTCGGTACCGGACGGTCCGCTGCGAAACCTTCTCCAGAAGTCGCTGAGATGACTTGCTCAACAACGCCGTCGACTAGATCCGACAACCGAATCCGATGCCGTGATTCCGACAAGTAGCGCTTCAAGCTCGCCACAGCCGCTTCGGTGGACAGCGGGTGCGGTCGTGTGAACTCCCGAAGGGACTCGACGTGTTGCTGAACGGTGCCGAAGAACTCGTCAGCATCCTCGATCGTAATCGCCTCGGCCGAGCGGTGTTCGATCAAGCGCCGTGCCTCGTCTTCGATCTCCCCACGAACGGTCCAATACGTGGAGAAGCGGCGCGATGGTGCACGGTAGAGCGCTTGGCGCAGGGCTCCGTCCCAAGCCGCCGACCAGCCGCAGACGACAAGACCGAATTCGTCGAAGACGCGAGCCAACAGGTGGTCGAACTCCACGGAATACGAATCGAGCTCCGCTTGAGTGTTCCTGATACGTGTGTCGAGGTAGTCGCCGTGCAACTTGACAACGCAGCAGCGCGTGTGAATTAGCGGCAGAGCGCCCTGCAACTGATCCGGCGTGGTTAGCACTGTCGGCGTCACGCCCGTGTCGTCCAATGCTGTCTCGATCAGGCGGTCGAAGTTGGTCGTGAGGATCACCCGAATGAAGCCCTTCGCGGCGAGGGCGGCGATAGCTCGGTGCGCTGCAGTCGGCTGTTTGGCACCCTCCTCACGGTCGTCCGCGCTCGGTTCGATGTAGCCCCTCAACAACTGCTGTCGTTCTGCCGACGTCCTACACAGTTTGTCCAGCAAGTCGGAGTAGTCCGCCTCTTTGTCAAAAGTGCTTCGGTACCACTGTTCCGGATCTGGTTCGCACGTCTCGTGGCGGACGGCTGCCAGCTTGCGCACCAAGTCCAGCGTGATTTCCCAACCGGTGGGGATCTTGGCCGCCCGTGACAAGCCGGAGCCGGCCAAGACGGCATAAATGCCGGGATTGGCGTGCATCGAGAATGCAAGCGACTCCGTTGAATTGATCATGCGGCGAACGACCGCGGACAGCGGGGGCTCAGTTGCCCGTTCGACCGGACCCGACCCACTGAATCCTGGACACTCATGTCGTAGCAGCTTGGCAGTCGAGCTACTCGCCCCGCAGCATGGCTTCGGTGTTCAAATAGTAGTGCTGCACCTTCGACACCTCGTGCCATGGCAACCGGGCCGGATCGGGGATCGGTTCATTCAGCACCGGCGTCCGGGCACAATCGGTGACGACGTACAGCCAGTAGCAGTCGGGGCGGTCCTCAGCCATACGGCGCTCGTTCGGCGTCAGGAGAATCGTGCCCGTGGGCGCGGCGAGTCCCTTGACTTCGATCAGCCGCAGATCGCCGGACGCCGGGTCGAGGCTTGTCACGTCGTAGCCGACGTTCTTGGCGCTCACGTCCTCCACGCGGCGTGCACGAGACTCCTCGTGCGCGATGACCACGCGCATCGCCGTCGCCTCGGTCGCCGGATCGGGCTGGTGGCGCTTCACCTCGGCTGCAGCGCGATCGGGGTGCGGCAGCACCAGCACGCTGGTACTACGTTCAACCGCCTGGAGCGTGAGCGCCCGCTGCCGCCCCAACTCCTCGCGGCGACGGTCGCGGCGGACCTGCAACTCGCCATGCCGTGCCTCGGCCATTGCCAGCCGGCCTTCCGCGCCCTGGCGCCCCGCCTCCACGTCGCCCGCAGCGCGTCCGATCTCCTCGTCCGTCCCCGACAACAGTTCGGTGAGCGACAACTCGACGTGCTTCGCGACACGCTCAACCTCCGCGAGTCGATCGGCGCGTGTGTCTTCGAGAAACGGCGTCAGGATGTGCTCCTGGAGCCATGCCGTCGGCTCCGGCCGCCTCGCGGCTTCCGGCAGTACGTCCGGCGTGGGAGCCGGCGTCAGGTTGCCGAGAACGCCCGGCTCACACGCTCGCGGGTCGCCGTCGCCGCCCGATTCCAGAGCGAAGAGCTTCTCGTGAACGACATGGCCGAGTCCGTCGACCACACGGGCGCGATAGAAGTCGATGCGCGTTGGCGCATCGTGCGCGAGCGAGTGGTACGTCGCCCCCGTGGCGAGCGGATCGCTCGCCCGCTCGCGGGTATGACGGCGGACCGCTTCGAATAGCGGATGGCCCGGCGTGACCCATTCGAGAGCGTGCTCCTGCGCCGCGTCGCGATCAGTGCTGCACCGCGGATAACGGGCGGCCAGCTCGGGGAGGCGCCAGTCGGGCTGGCGCTCGTGGCGGCGCAACGAGGACGGGGTGCGGCCCGGCTCGAAGGTGTGCGGCAGACCACCTATGAAGTCGAGCTTCAGAGGGACGAGCGGCGCCGCTTCCCGCAAAAAGCGGGCGATGGTCTCGGGCACTACCCGGCGCTCGCGGGCGCGAGCGCGGCGCTCGACCAGCATCTCCAGATTCAGCTTCTTCGACGCCAATCCCTCCAGGGCGTTCCGGCAGATGTTGCGGAACCGTCCCTCGTCGACATCTCGGAGCAGGCGCTCCTCCAGATCCTCGCTGCCGAGCCGGCCGGCGTAGTAGTCGCGCAATACGCGCTCGACATGGGCGGACGGCAGCACCTCACCGACGACATTGAATACAGCATCGTCATCCAGTGCGTCGCGGATCTCCTGAAGCTTGTCGAGCAGCCGCTGTAGCACGTGCCCTTCAATAGTGTTCGTGGCGACGAAGTTAAAGATCAGGCAGTCCTTCTCCTGACCGTAGCGGTGAATACGCCCCATCCGCTGTTCGAGACGGTTTGGGTTCCACGGGATGTCGTAGTTGAACAGGACGTTGCAGACCTGGAGGTTGATCCCCTCGCCGGCCGCCTCGGTGGCGACGAGCACCTGGACCGCGCCGTCGCGGAACTGCTGCTCGGCGTGAAGCCTCGTTCCCGGCTCGTCGCGGCTGCCGGGTTTCATGCCGCCGTGGATGCTCGTGACCCTGAAGCCCCACGCTTCGAGCGTCTCGACGAGGTAGTCGAGCGTGTCCTTGAACTCGGTGAAGAGCACGAGCCTTTGTTCCGGCCGATCGACGAAGCCCTCGTCCCGCAGCAAGTCTTCGAGCTTGGAGAGCTTCGCCTCGTCGCCAGCCTGCTCGACCGCCCGCGCCCGGGCGGCCAGCGCCTGCAACTCGGCGATCTCCTCGCTCACCATCTCGGCGTTGCTCGCCAGCGTGACCGCGTCCAGCAGCCGCTCCAGCCGTTCGCGGTCGTGTTCCTCCATCTCCTCCAACTCGTCGGAGGTCGGCAGGTCCGGGGGCGCAGCGCGGGCGAGATCCTGCGCCTGGGCGAGCCCGCGTTCCAAGCGGACGGCCCGGTTCGCGAGGCTCCGGCCCATGGCCCTGGCGCTGGAGGCCAGACGCCGCTGGTAGAGCGCCATCAGGAAGCCAACGGCGCGCGCGCGTGGCGTGTCGCCCGCAGCCGCAGCCCTGGCGCTCTGGCGCTTCACGAACCGCGACACCTCGCTGTACAGCTCGAACTCGGGGCCGTCGATGGCGAAGTCCACCGTGCGGGGGATGCGCTTGGTGAAGATCTTCCGGGCCGTCCACCTCCCGTCACCGTCGCGCTCGGGGAAGTAGACCATCGCCTCCTTCGTGCGCCGCAGGTAGAACGGAGCCCGGCCATCATCCATCGCCTCTCGGATCGAGCGCACGTCGGCGTAGGCGTCGCGGTCGAGGAGCTGGAGGAACAGCGAGAAATTGTCGGGGTCCCCCTTGTGCGGCGTGGCGGTCAGCAGCAGCATGTGGTCCGACGAATCCCGCAGCAACTCACCCAGCCGGTAACGCTGACTCTTGTGGGACTCGTCGCGGGCCGACATCCGGTGCGCCTCGTCGACGATGACCAGATCCCAGTGCGTCTGGCGCAATCCGGGCAAGATATCCTCACGCTTGGCCAAATCAAGTGAGGTCACCACCTTCGCCTGTTGCATCCACTGGTTCACGCCGAACTGGGCGCGCAGGTCGCTGCCCTTCATCACTAGGAACGTCTCGTCGAATTTCTCCTTAAGTTCTCGCTGCCATTGGAACGCGAGGTTCGACGGGGCGACGATCAGGATGCGTTCGGCGAGGCCCCGCAACTGCAACTCGCGGAGCAGCAGACCGGCCATGATCGTCTTGCCTGCCCCAGCATCGTCAGCCAGAAGGAATCGCACGCGTGCCAGCTTCAGCAAGTGGTCGTAAACCGCCTCCAACTGGTGCGGCAGCGGATCGACGCGCGAGATCGACAGCCCGAAGTACGGATCGAACTCCCAGGCGAGGCCGAGCGCGTGGGCCTGAAGTCCCAATCGGAGCAGCGCTCCGTCGCCGTCGTATCGGAAGCCACTGTCAAGAACTGTAAGGCCGGCCAGGTCGGCGGTCCCGAGCGAGACCCTCCGAAATCGCTCCGTCTGCGTACCGACCAGACCGAGCGTCCAACTGCCTAATCCCGTCTCCGAAGCGGTTTCCACGCGCATCGGCTCGTTGAAAAGCGGGCCGGTCAGGATCTGGCCTTCGGACGGGATCGCCGGGGGACTCATGGGAAGCGGCACGTGCGCGCCATTCGCTCGTTCGTGGCCTGTACTGTACCACCCGGTCGCCTTCACGGCGGTCGGTGCCGCCCGCGCATGCTCGACTGTACCCGTCTGTGTATGGCTCCCCGGAGGCGAGTCCTGCAGGGCCTGGCCGGTCGCTCCTTGTCGGCACGTACGGGATATATGATATACGCATAGTATAGCTTTTTAGGGATACCAAGGATATGACAAATGCAGAACTGAAGTCGTTGCGCTCTCGCCTTGGCTTCACGCAGGCGGCACTCGCAGAAGCCGTCGGCGTTGTGCCGAACACGCTCGCTCGCTGGGAGCGAGGCGAGCTCGGCATCCCCGGCTGGGCGGCCGAGCGTTTGGATGCTGCTGCACGGTCAGGCTCATCGGGCAGGGCGGTCTCGCGTCCGCTTGGTGTCGTGCTCGATCCACACCACGGAGCAATCGTCGACGCACTGAATGGAGCATTGGACCCGAGTGTCTTCGAAACGTGTGCCGTGGACCTCCTCAGACGCGACTGGCCGCGCGTTGTGCCGGTCGCCGGCGGTGGAGACGACGGGTTTGACGGTGCAGTTGCGGATGGCGCCAGCGAAGAGCCCTTCCCGCTCGTTGTCACGACCGCGAGGAACCTGACCGGGAATCTCCGTGAGAATCTGAAGCGGGCACAACGCAAGCAGGCAACGTTGGATCGCGCGCTATTCGCGACCTCCAGACGGGTGACGTCGCACATGCGCCAGAAGCTGCGCGCGACGGCGGGCGAGATCGGCGTGAAGCTCTTGCAGATCTACGAGCAGGACTGGTTTGCTCAACGCCTCTATGCGGAACCTGTTTGGTGTAAACGCCTACTCCGACTAACGGGGCGGCCGCGCGCATTGAGTCCTTTCCCTATCACTCGACGGCCGGTCCTTGGCGATCGGATCCTCGGACGCGAGCGCGAAACGCGCTGGCTTCAGGAGCAACCAGGTGACCGCCTTCTGGTGGGCGCACCGGGATCGGGCAAGACGTTCCTGCTGCGTGCCTTGGTCTTGCAGGGCCAGGCACTGTTCAAGGTTGATGATGACCGAGAGCAAATCGCGAACGACCTCCGGACCCTTAAGCCACCGGCCGTGATCATTGACGACGCGCACGTCGATCCCGACGCGATTGTGCGATTCATCCAGATCCGGCAGGAAGTGGGTTCTGATGTCCGCATCATCGCGACGAGCTGGCCCGGCGAGGCCGTTGCCGTCCAGCACGCGTTGCAGGTTCCGGACTCCGAGGTCCTGAATCTCGAGTTGATCGATGCCGACACGATGATTGAGATCATCAAATCGGTGGGGATTGGCGGACCGGACGACCTGCTCCGCGTGATTCGTCAACAGGCGGCGGGACGACCCGGGCTTGCAGCAACGCTAGCGCATCTCTGTCTCGCGGGCGATATCCGGCGAGTCGTAAGCGGGGACGAACTGGTCGATCAATTGGTCTCGCAGCTAGACCGCTTGGTAGGTTTCCGTACACAGAAACTCCTGGCGCCGTTCGCACTCGGTGGCAATGCCGGCGCCCCAGCGCAGACCGTTGCAGAAGCACTTGGGACGTCGCTCATAGAGTTGAGCAACGACCTTACGCAATTGGCGGCAGCCGGGATCGTTCAGGAATCGCGAACGTCAATCCTCGAAACCGGGGATGATGGCACACCGGTCAGGAAGACGCGCGTCGGCGTGTCCGTGGACCCATCGCCGATGCGGTGGGTACTAGTGCAACGCGTGTTCTTCGGAAGTGTTGCCCCTTTGCCGCTCGATCAGTTTCTGGAGATCGTCAGCAACGAGGCGGACGCTTTGGATACGTTGATTGGTGCTCGTTCGCGGGGCGCCTCGATTCCCGACCTCGCAGAGCGACTGGAGCGAGCGGATGCGCGGCTGCCGGTGGACGAATCGTCGCGGCTCTGGGCCGAATACGCATCCCTTGGGCCGGCGGAAGCGCGAGACGTGATTGACCGCCGCCCGCACCGGCTTCTGGAAGTCGCCGAAGATGTTCTCGAACAGGCACCGGAGACGGCGATCCCGTTGCTGCTCGACCAAGTGAGCAGAATGGACGGCTCGCGTCCCGAAGACCTTTTGTCAAGAGACCCGCTGGACGTTCTGGCGAAATGGGCGACTCGGCTGTCTCCGACCCGAGAAGACTGGTCCTATCGGAGATCCGCGTTGTCCCGCGTAGCAGATCTTTGGCGCCGCGATGGTGGAGATGCAAGAACCGCGCTTCGTGCAATGTGCATCGCGCTCAACCCCAAGTCTGAATTCGCGACGACCGATCCAGGTCGTGGGCGAAGAATCCGTCTCCACTTCGGAACTCTCGGTCACCGTCATGTTGAAGACTTGACGGCATTGTGGGAATCGATGCTCAGTGTCCTGCGTGACTTGGACGACTCTGAGACCCCATGGCACGACTTGCTGAGCCTCGTTTCTGCCTGGGTGCACTACCCGTTCGATCATCTCCTAGGCATCCCGGACAACGTACGAAACGACGTGCTGACTTTCGCGCAGCGGTTGATCCAGGATCTCGCCGACATCTCCAGCGAGCATCCCGGTCTTCAACACGAACTGAAGGGAACCGCGGAGCTAGCCGGGTTGAACATCGACGTGACTCTCGATCCCGAGTTCGAGGCGCTGCATCAGAACCTTGAAGTCGATGACGAGATGAAGATGATGACGGACGGTCCACCAGACAGCATTCTGGAGCCTTGGGAGCGCAGACCCGTTGAGGAAATGACAAGGAGGCTTGCGTGGATCGAGTCAGAGGCGGATCTTGCGAGCATCAGCTACCCTCGCTGGTCGCCGTATCTGTGCGCGCGACTCGCCAAACGTGTTCGCGACCCCGCAGCGGTGGCCGAGAGATTTATGGAAGGTGGGCTGCCTGCCGACCTGGTCGGACCATTCGTCCTTCGGGCGGCCAATGCGGCCCAGCCACGGTGGGAGGCAATCCTTCGTCGCTGCCTCGATGATGACAGCCTTCGTGGGCTCGGACTCTACGCTACGACCACGCACCCCGAACCACCACCGGAGCTTCTTTCGATTGCTCTGGGTGCGGCGGGAGACTACGCGAGGAGTGTCGACACGTGGTGCCTTAGGAAGGAAGTACCCCGGGCGACGCTCCTTCAGATGTTCTGTTCCGCGGATGCTCGGCTCGCCGTCGCGGCAGCCATCGGACATTGGTGCGGGCACGCCATTCGACGTGCAGGCGACGAGCCGAAGAAAACATGCTCGTATTGCGGCGCCGAGGTTGTGGCTGAAGCGGCCGTGTGTTGCATGTGCCTGCGCATTGTGAACATGGAGGAGTACAAGAAACACCGTTTTGCGGATGGTGGGCTTGAACGCGGCCGTAAACTTTATGACAGTTGGCGACAGGCGATTCTCCGAGCGCCAGCAGATGAGGGCCAGATCTCTCAGCACGACGAGTACTGGCTAGGCGAGATTCTGTCAAGGAACACGCGTTTGGCGGAAGAGTGGCTGGTCTCGAAGTTCGGTCGGCGTGACGATGGCAACGGCTCGTGGAGGCTGGAGGGAATCGCAGTCAAGCTCGTGCCTGTATTGGATGCTCCGCAGCGGGCCAGGGTACTGGCAGAACTGCGTTCGGGCTGTCGTGCCGAGAAGTTGGTGAAGGAGCTTGTGGCCACCGACGTTGATCTGTATCGAGAATTGCTCGATAGGCGCGAGCTTGCCGAATGCCACCTCGCTCCGCTTGCCGGCAAACCGTGCAAGACCTGGCGCGGAAGGGCCCTGCTTGCTCTCGGAAAGGGCTATTCAGTCGACGACATCGTCTATGCCGCCCTGGGACGTTCCTATTCCTGGTCCGGACCCATGAGCGAAATGTGGGCAGAATGGCAACGGGCGTTCGAGACACTGCTCAATGACGTCGATCGGCGCATTGTGCAGATCGGAGAACGAGGTGCTGAGATAATGGGCGGGCGGAAGCAGCGTGAGCTTGAAATCGAGCACTATCAGGCAGTCCATGGCCGGTGATGAGGCGAAGGCGAACGGAACGAAGTGAGTGCCGCGACTTGAGCGCGTCGCCTCGGCAGTTCCCTACCGACTGATGGCGACTGAAAGACGCCGCCCGGACGGCCGTATCGTCTACGACCCGCGCGGGACGGTGACGGCAGAGCCCCAGGCGCTTGCGCCGCGCCTCGAGTCGCTCGCCGGCATCCGCCTGGGCGTCCTCGACAACACGAAGTGGAACGCTTCGCAGTTGCTCCGCGAGACGGTCACGCGGCTGCAGGAAGACACCAACTTCGCGGAGATCAGACGCTACGCGAAGGAGAGCTTCTCGCGCACCGCGGATCCGGAGTTGCTTGACCGGATAGCGCGGGAGACCGATGCGGTCATCACCGCGATAGGCGATTGAGGGTCCTGCACGTCGTGCAGTCTGCACGACGCGGTCGGGTTGGAGAGACGGGGCGTTCCCACCGCTGTCGTGGTCACCGACGCCTTTCTTCACGAAGCTGACGTGCAGCGAACCGCGCTCGGGGCCGAGCGCCTCGAGCCGGTGGCCATCACTCACCCGCTCAGCACGCTAACGGATGAACAAATCGCGGCTCGCGCTGCCGAGGCGGCAAGCGGCGCCCGTCGCGTCCTTGCCCGTTGACCGAACGGCGCCCGACGGCGAGCACACCAGCTCAATCGCTACGGTCGAAGTTCGACGAAACCTGCGGCTTGGAAGTCACCATCGAAGGCGAGCACCCTACCGATGCGGTTGGCTCTCATGAACGCGAAGCTAGTGGCGTCTACGATCGAGAATTCACGCTCGTCGTGACGGCGCAACCATCGGATGGCAGTTTCCTCGGTCTCCTTGTCAATCCAGGCGATCTGTACCCTGGAACTTGCATCGAGCATGTCCAGGAACGTCACCGCAGCACGATGCCCCGCCTTGCGACGCAGAAAGGTCCAGGTCTCGCCCCGAACCTGGTTTGACGTCACGAGGTTGCCGTCAGCATAGAGGGCGGCAAGTTGCCTTGCCGTGTCGTGATGGCCATCACGCGTGTTGCGCAAGGCGACCCAGAACGAGGTATCGACGAAGATCACCGATAGACGACCTCGTCCACCGGCTCGGGATCGAAGCTATCTCCGCCAATCCAGCGACCCAGAGGATCATCCTCCAAAGCCGGCAAAGAGCTGACGTTGCTCCGCACGAAACGACGGATGAGCGCGGCCTTCGAGGAACCCTCCTCGCGGGCTTGACGCTCCAGCGCCTCGTCCAGTTCCTCGTCGATCATGATCTGCAAGCGCTTCATGAATGAATGAATGATACATCACTATTGCTATGCATGTGTAGGACCTTTGAGGCTACGAGTCCCGATCAAGCGTGGCCACACCCGATCCCAACGCGCGGTATGATGCCGCCGTGAGGGTCGAACTCGCCTACGGCCGCGGGCGGATGCCGGTCGATCTTCCTGGCGACCGAACGACGGTCATCGAACCGTCCTACGTGGACGGGCTGCCGGACGAGGCAGGCGCCATCCGCCGCGCACTCCGAATGCCGACCGGCAAGCCACCGCTCGACTCCCTCGTCAAGTCCGACCAGACGGTCGCGATCTCGGTCTGCGACATCACGCGCCCGATGCCGAGCGAGCGGCTGCTGCCGGTGCTGCTCGATGAACTGTCACACGTGCCCGACGAGCAGATCGTCATCCTCATCGCGGCCGGCACGCACCGCGCGAACACGCGCGACGAACTGGTTGAGATGCTGGGCGCGCCGATCGTCGACCGCTACCCCATCGTCAACCACAGCGCCTTCGACGAGGACATGTTGGTTCATCTGGGGGAAGTGCCTCCCCGGGTGCCGGTCTGGCTCAATCGCCACTGGGTCGATGCGGACATCCGAATCACCACCGGCTTCGTCGAACCGCATTTCTTCGCGGGCTTCAGCGGCGGACCGAAGCTGGTTGCCCCCGGGTTGGCCGGCTTCCGGACGACGATGCGTTTGCACGACGCGGAGATGATCGCCAGCCCGAACGCACGATGGGGGGTCACCGTCGGAAACCCCATTCATGACGCGATCCGACGGATCGCCGCCAAGGTTGGCGTCCACTTCAGCGTCGATGTTGCGATCAACCGCGACCGGCAGATTACGAGCGTCGCGGCCGGCGAGATCTTTGCCGTCCACAAGGCAATGGCGGAACGCGTGCGCCGGAGCGCCATGCAGGGGTTCGACGCACCGTTCGACGTCGTCGTCACGACCAACAGCGGCTACCCGCTCGATCAGAACCTCTACCAAAGCGTCAAGGGGATGTCGGCCGCCGCCCAGGTGGTCAGGACGGGCGGTGCGATCGTCTGCGCCGCCGAGTGCGCTGACGGGCTGCCGTCGCACGGGGAGTACAAGTCGATCCTCGAGGCGCGTGACTCTCCCGAGGCGCTACTCGAGATGATCTGCGCCCCGGGCCACAACCGGCACGATCAGTGGGAAGTGCAGATCCAGGCGCAGATACAGCAACGCGCCCGGGTCTTCCTGAAGGCCGACGGTCTGTCCGCCAACGATGTCCGCGCGGCGCACCTCACGCCGACCAACAACGTGGAGGCGACGGCGCGCGAGCAACTCGAAAGGGCCGGACCGGACGCGCGGCTCTGCGTGCTGCCGGAGGGGCCGCAGACGATTCCCTATCTCGCCGGCTGACTGGCGCTGCGGGTCGCGGGTGCTTCCCGGACGTCAGAACGGCCGGATGATCGCCATGATCACGGCCACCGCGACGGCTCCGGCCGTGATCCAGCGCAGCGCCGCGACGTTCCCGGGCCGGCGAAACGCAAGCGGCACGATCATCGCCAGTACGACCCAGCAGGCGATCTTCACGATCACCCATCCTTCCCATGGCATGCGCTGCATGCCGTGGATGCCGAAGCCGCTGACGAAGACGATCAGGGCCATGATGCCCGACCGCATGAGGAGGGGGCGCCGGTGTTCCGGTAGCGGCGCCGCGAGCGCGGCGTAGGAGGCTCCCACGAGGAACATCGCCGCAGCGATGTGAAAGACGACGAACCAGAGATACATGCCGCGACCGCGACTCCTTCTACTGCGAGCCGCCCGCCGCCGCGGAGAAGCTCAATTCCGGGTCATACCGCAGGACGGTCCGCTCCACGGAAAGGAGCATGCCCGACAACTGCGACGCCACTTCGTCCACGCGCTCACCGAACGTGCGGGCAAGGATTCCCGGCTCGTCCAGTTCAGCGAAACTGGCGTGGTTCTCGACGATCTGCCAAGTGGATGGGCCGGGGCCAAAGTAGCGCTCATAGACACCGAAGACGACGTTGGCGGCCTCGAACTGCGGCACATTGTCCAGGAGGAAACTCCTCCAGTCGCTGACCCGCCCCGGCGCCACCTGCACCGTCGTGACGCGCGCAAGCGACAGTCCGCTCACATCGTCCGACTCGACACTCAGTTCGGGATGGTACTGGATAGCGTAACTCTGCCGGCTGGCCAGAGTCCGGCGCACGCGATCACGGATCCGCGCCAGGCGATCCGGATCCATGGCGCGCGCGAGTGGTCCCCCGGTGTCGTACTCGCCCATGCTGCCGATCGGTGTCACGAAATGCCGCTCGTAGGTGTTGCCGAATTCGGCCGTGCTCCACGCCGAGCGCCACGGAACCCCCGCGCGCCGGAGGCCCGGGTTAACCTCCTCCAGCTGGATTTCTATGTACTCATCCAACTCACGGGGAAGTACCTGCACGATGTCGACGCGCATCCACGGCCAGACTTCCGCTTCCTGGGCGTCGATCCCCGACGGAAGGCCCGCCAGAAGCAACACCGCGACAGCCATCGCAACACCTGCAGCCACGATCCGCCGAATCGTTCTTCTTCTCATGACAACCTCCATCGGATTCCTCCGATTCGGTATCGGCGCTACTCTACCACCACTTATCGGCAGATTTGAATCCGTCGGGTCCGGCAGTGACTGAAGTTGCCGAACATCCGCGGTTCGGCAATCATGCAGGCCGCCATTGTCGATGAGTACGCCGGGTGGTTTCCGCCGCGCACTGGGTTCGCTGGTCCGCCACCGTGCCTTCTCCGCGACCATGGTGTTGACGCTGGCGCTCGCCTTCGGCATCCCCGCCGTCGTGCTGGCGACATTTGATCGGCATTTCTGGCGCCCGCTGGACCCGACCCAATCGGAGCGGCTTTTCACCCTGCAGATCCAGGTCGACGACGGCCGCTTCTCGCCCCTCAGCCACCCCGAGTACGTGCAGTTGCGCGACGTGGGAACGGAGGCGTTCTTCCTCGCGACCTTTGGGCAGTTCGATTTCACGCTCGTCGCCGGTGGCGCGCCGACGCGGGCGAACGTCGCGCTGGTGTCCGACAACTTCTTCTCCCTGTTGAGCGTGGCCCCGGTGTACGGCCGCCCGCTGGCCCCGCCCGACCACGACCCAGGCGCCGCGGCCGTGGCCGTGATGTCTCAACGCGCCTGGACGACGCGATTCGGCCGGGATCCCGACCTCGTCGGCCGCACCGTTCGCCTGGGGCCACGTGCATTCACCGTCGTCGGCATTGCCGCGAATCCGCTCTCGGGTCCGGCTCACGAGCCGGACTTCTGGGTCCCCCTGTCAGCTTTGCCCCAACTCCTGCCCGACAGTGCCGCCATGCTCCTCGGCCCGGCAGCGCGCTGGCTGTACACGGCCGGCCGGTTGCGCCCGTCCACGTCGCGCAGTGACGCCTCGGTGCTGGCAGCGCTTGCCAAGGAGCGTTTGCCGGCCGACGTGGCCGCCGCACGAACCGAGAACTGGCGGTTCGTCGCCCGGTCGATCAATCACGCTCGCCTCGGGCCCGGGTATCACCGGGAGGCTGCCCGGTTCCTCACCTTCCTCGCGCTGATCGCGGGGGTTTTTCTCCTTGCCACCTGCTCCAACCTGGTCCTGTTGCTGCTGACGCGCGGCGCCGAACAGGCGCATGATCTGGCAGTGCGGCGCGCCCTGGGGGCATCGCGCTTCGCCCTCATTCGTCCGCTCGCCGCCGAGCTGCTGATACTCGTGGGCGCCAGCGTGCTCGCGGCCTTGATGTTGTTGCGGTGGGTGGGGCTGGCCGTCTCGGCGTTGCCGCAACTTGCGCCGCTGGGACCGTCAGGGGCCCTGCAACCTGGCGTCCTGCTCTGGATGCTGGCCGTCGCCGGCGCGACATGCGTGCTCGTCTGCCTTGGCTTGCTGCTGATGACGGCGGTTCGGCTACCCTCATTCCCAGGAGCACCGGACGCCAGAGTGACGGGCCGTGGCCGTCGCCAGTCTGCGCTGGTGGCCGGGCAGGTAACGGTGTCCTGTGTCCTGGTCGTCGCCGCGGCGCTTCTGCTGCGCAGCGCCCACGGCGTCGCCTCGACGCCGTCCGGATTCGCCCCGGAGAACGTCCTGACCGCACAACTGCATACCGCCGACTATTCGGAAGCCGAGGGGCATGTCTTTTATCGGCGACTCCTCGCCGAGCTGCGGAACAGCGGACTGGTCACGTCGGCGGCACTCGGGTGGCATAGCCCGCTCAGCATCTTTCAACTGTCCGTCGCGGTGGAGACCCCGGAAACCTCAACGGAGGTTTCCGGGAACGTGGTCTCCGCGGACTACTTCGGCACGCTCGGCATTGCCGTGCTGGAGGGCCGGGAGTTCACTTCGGAAGATCATGCCGAATCCACGCCCGTCGCCGTGGTCAATCGCTCGTTGGCGGAACGTCTCTGGCCGGGTCGCCCGGCGGTCGGACGCGTGCTCACGTTTCCTCGGAGTGGAAGGGATCGGACCGTGATCGGCGTCGTGGACGACGTACGCTACGGCTGTACGGCGTCCTGATGCTGGCGATTGCGCGACGGACGCGCGAACTGGCCATCCGGGTGGCGCTCGGCGCCCGTGAGACTTCCATACGCTGGATGGTACTGACCCAGGGGATGCGGCTCATGGCCGCCGGCGCGCTGCTCGGTCTGGCTGCCACCGTTCCACTAATGAGATTGCTGGCAAGCCAGCTGTACGGGATCGCCCCGCACGACATCACGACGCTGGGGGTGAGCCTGATTGGCCTGCTGCTGACTGGCGGCTTGGCCTGCGACGTGCCGGCGCGGCGAGCGGCGCACCTGGACACCGCCTCCGCGCTTCGACGCGAATGACTCCCGGCGCGGGGCTGCTAGGCCGAGCGCGCATCCGCGATGGCTTGGCGCTCGTCGACTCGCCAAAGCAGCAGACCACCCACCACGAAGAACACGAGCAGGCTGGCTACCCCAACCCGTTGGCTGTAAAGGTCGCTCAGCACCCCGAGGAGCGCCGGCCCGAGAAACGACGTCACCTTGCCTGAGAACGCGAAGAATCCGAAGAACTCCGACTCGTGCCTGGACGGCACGAAGCGCGCCATGAGCGACCTGCTGGCGGACTGGTTCGGGCCGGCAAAGACGCCGACGAGCACCGCGGCCACCCAGAACCACGTCTGGTTGGGGGCGACGGCAGCCACGATGGTCGCAATCGCCAGCGCGAGCACGCTGAGCGCGATCGTCGCGCGACCGCCGATCCAGTCGTCGAGAAAGCCGAAGGCGAGGGCGCCCAGGCCGGCTCCGACGTTGATCACGATCCCGAAGGTCACGAGCTCGGTGAACGTGAACCCAAACGTCCCGACCGCGTAGATTCCCCCGAACGCGAAGATCGTCACCAGGCCGTCGTTGTAGAAGAGACGCGCCAGCAGGAACATCACGACCTGCCGATACCGCCGCATGTGGCGCGCGGTGACGGCCAGATCGCTGAAGGCCCGGACGATGCTGACGCCACCCGGGGTCCAGTCGTCCTTCAGGAAGACGAACGCCGGAATGCTGAACAGCAGAAACCAACCGGCGACGAGGAGGTTCGTGGCGCGCAGGTTGAAGCCCTGCTCGGTCGAAATGCCGAAGAGTGGCGTCTCCGGGACAAAGACGACGAGCGCCGCAACCAAGGCCATCAGGCCCCCCCCGTATCCGAGGCCCCACCCGTAACCGGAGATCCGCCCGATGCGGTCAGCCGGCGCGATCGAAGGCAGGAAGGCGTTGTAGAAGACCAGCCCCAGCTCGAAAGCGACATTGGCGAGGACGAAGACGCCGAGGGCAATCAGAACGCTGTTCGCCATTCCGGGCGTCACGAACGTGAGCGCCGCGGTAGTGACGACGCAGACGAGCGAACAGAGAATGAGGTACTTCCTCCGGCCGCCCCGGTCGGCCAGCGCGCCCGCAATCGGCGCCAGCAGCGCGATGGCGATGGCGCTCACCATGATGGCCCGCGACCACAGGGCAGTGCCCCGGCCCGGGTCGTCCGCGAACGCGGCAGTGAAGTAGGCGGAATAGATGAAAGTGACGACCAGGGTCGTGAACGCGGAGTTGGCCCAGTCGTAGAGACACCAGGACCAGACTGTTGCGCGGCTGGCGGGCTCCGGAGCCTCGAGGGGTTGGGCAGGCGGCGCGCCCGGTGGCGATGGCGGCGGGGTCGAGGAAGTCACGTTCCAATAAGATAAGGCCAACCGGAGGAATCAAACCATGCCGCTCTTTGCCCTGATTGCCCGTGACCTTCCTGATCTGGAACGGCGCCGGGAGATACGCCCCGCGCACATCCAACATATGGACGGTCTTGAAGCAGCCCGGCGCGTCCGGTATGGCGGACCGCTCCTGAACGAGAATACGGAAGTAGTGGGCAGCCTGATCATCCTTGAAGCGGAAGATCTCGAAGCGGCAAAGGAGACCTTCGGGCGCGATCCGTACGTGACGAACGGAGTATTCGATCACTACGATGTCGTCGAAACCCGGCAGATATATCCGAAGGCGTAAACGGCAGCTCCAAGACGCCACGGGGCTGCCCCGACGACATCGCGCGTGGGCCGGATCCGCTAGCGCGCCACGTCAGGAAAACGCGGCCGGTCCGGCTCAAGCTGGATGCCAAGCGAGTTGAGCGCAATGGAGACCATCCGGTAGCCCGCCACCGTGATCACGACATCGATCAACTCGGGAATGCCGTAGTCATCGGACAACTCCTGCCAGGTGCGGTTACTGATGGTGTCGTCGCGGTGCAGCTCATCCGTCGCGCGGATCAGCGCCGCCTCCAGTGGATCCCAGCCTGGCGCATCGGCCCCCACCGCAATGCGCCGGATCTCGTCGTCGCTCATACCGATGCGGCGCGCCACACGGACGTGCTGCGACCACTCGTACTCGGAGCCGCAGAGCCAACCGATCCGGAGAATCAGGATCTCGCGGGCGCGCGGCGTCAGTGTCGCGCCGAGCCGGATGTAGGCCGACTGCACGGCGCGCGGCCGGTAGAAAACCGGATGCCGCGCCAGCGTCGCATACAAGTTGAGGACCGGACCACCTTCGCTTCGCGGGTCGAGCAGCTCACGCACCTCTTCGCTCCACTCGCTACGCGGCATCGGGTCGAAGCGAGGCTCGGCAAGCGGCGACGGAGGCGGCCCCGCCGGCTCCATGGCGCGGCGCACGCCAGTGGGGAGCCGGTCGCCGAACCGTTCGTCCGGTTCCACCCCGAGACTGTTGGCAAGCATCGACAGCAGGATGTACTCCGCGGCAGTAAAGATCACGTCGATCATCTGCTGCGTGTTGTACCGATCGGCCAGCACCGCCCAGGTGTCATCCTGAAGCATGGCGTAGCGGTAGATCTGATCCGCCACGCGAAGCATGGCGCCGTCCCAGACCCCCCATCCGGCGTCCGTCCCTTCCGCGACACGGCGCAGGTCGGCGTCTCCCAGGCCGTAGGTTCGCGCCTCGGCCGCCAGTTCCGCCCACAGAGCCTCCGATTGGCAGAGCCACGCCAGCCGCAGCCCGATCAGGAGCCCATCCACTACGGGCACCGTCGAGCGCTGACGCAGGTAGCGAGCGAGTGGTCCGAGACCGTGGAGCGCCGGCGGATGCTGTGCCAGCTTCCGGAGCAACAGGGTTGCCTCGTCCGGATGGACGCCCCAGGTCTCTATGCCGGCACGGACATCCTCCGTCCACGCGTCGTCGTCGGGTCCGATCGGCGTAACCCGGCCCTGCCCGGCCACCGTGCCGGCCAGCGTCAGGAAAGTCAGAAGGGCGCCTGCCACAACGATTGCGCTTCTTGACACGGACCCATGATACGCCGCTCCGGCGGGACGCACCGCCGGCCGACCGGGGTCCGCACGAGTCGTCCATGGGCTGACCGCGGCCCGTGGGCTGCTAGAATCAGCCTTCCCGATGTCGGAGTTGGCTCTCTCCTCGCTCTTCTCTCTCGACGGCAAAGTAGCGCTGGTGACCGGTGGGTCCCGAGGGATCGGCCGGATGATGGCGGAAGGCCTGCTTCGCGCTGGCGCGTCGGTCTATCTCACGGCGCGAAAGTCCGGCCCGTGCGAGCGTACGGCAGCGGCGTTGTCTCCCCTCGGCCGGTGCGAAGCGCTCCCGGCGAACGTGGCCACCGCCGACGGCCGCGCCGCCCTGCTCGAAGCGTTCCGTGCACGTGAGGATCGTCTCCACATCCTGATCAACAACGCCGGCGCCGCGTGGGGCGCGCCGTACGCCGAGTATCCCGAGTCGGCGTTCGACAAGTTGCTGGATCTCAACGTGAAGGCGCCGTTTCTTTTGACCCGCGACCTGACACCTCTGCTGGAGCAGGCGGCGACGGACAACGACCCCGCCCGGGTCATCGTCGTCGGCTCCATCGACGGCATTCATGTGCCGCAACTGCTCGAAGCGGGCACGTTCGCCTACTCCGCGAGCAAGGCGGCGGTGCATCATCTGACGAAGACGCTCGCGGTCGAGCTGGGTCCTCGCCGAATCACCGTGAACGCGGTCGCCCCGGGCTTCTTCGAAAGCAAGATGACCGCGGGCATTCTGGAAGCCTACGGTCGGAACATCGTCGACGCGTGTCCACTGGGCCGGATCGGCCGGCTGGAAGACATGGCGGGGATTGCGATCTACCTCGCCTCAGCCGCCGGCGCCTATACGAACGGAGCGGTCATCCCGGTCGACGGCGGCACGCATCTCACCCGCCGTGGCGCGTCCGCGCCAACCGTGACCACCGGCTGATCCGGACGGGAGTCGAGCCATGATCTACACGAGCCCCTTCCCCACCATCGAGATTCCTCTCCGGCCGCTGCACGACATGCTGCTGGAGCGGGTCGATCAGTGGCCCGACAAGCCGGCGCTGATCGACGGTCCGTCGGGACGCGCGCTTACCTACGCCCAGTTGCGCGGCGCCGTGCGTGCCGTCGCAGGCGGTCTGGCTGCGCGCGGGTTCTCGAAGGGCGACGTCTTCGCCATCTTCAGCCCGAATCTGCCGGAGTACGCGGTCGCCTTTCACGGCGTGGCCATGGCGGGGGGCGCGGTGACGACGATGAACCCGCTCTACACCGCTGAGGAAGTGCACCGCCAACTGTCCGACTCGGGCGCCAAGTTCCTGCTCACGATTCCGCAGTTCCTCACGTCGGCCAGCGAGGGCGCCAGGGGAACTGACGTCGAGGAGATATTCGTCTTCGGCGAGGCGGAGGCGGCGACGCCGTTCGCGACGCTGTTGGGCGGAGGCGATCCGCCGGCAATAGAGTTCGATCCCCGCGAGGATCTGGTTGCGTTGCCGTACTCCAGCGGCACCACCGGCATGCCGAAGGGCGTCATGCTCACGCATTTCAACCTGGTGGCCAACCTGTCGCAGATCGATGCCGTGGAGGGGATCGACTCGGACAGCGTCCTGATCGGAATCCTGCCGTTCTACCACATCTACGGCATGACGGTGATCATGAACGCCGCGCTGCGCGCCGGGGCCACGATCGTCACGATGCCGCGCTTCGATCTGGAACAGTTCCTCGGCCTCATCCAGCAGTACAAGGTGACGACCGGCTACCTGGTGCCGCCCATCGTCCTCGCGCTGGCGAAACACCCGGCGGTCGATCAGTTCGACATCTCCTCGTTGCGCGATGTGATGTCGGGCGCCGCGCCGCTGCCCGAGTCGGTCGCGAAGGGCGCGGCGACCCGCAACAACATGCTGGTCCGCCAAGGCTATGGCCTGACCGAGTCGAGCCCGGTGACCCACACCAACCCGATGAGCCGCGAGCTGCGCATCACGTCGGTGGGGACGTCGCTTCCGAACACCGAATGGCGGATTGTCGACATCGAGACCGGAGAGGACGCCGCCGCGGGAGAGCTGGGCGAAGTCTGGGTGCGCGGCCCGCAGGTGATGAAGGGCTACCTCCACAACGAGGAGGCGACCCGCAGCATGATTGACGCCGACGGCTGGCTCCATACGGGTGACATCGGCAAGGCGGATGCCGACGGCTACCTGTACGTCGTCGACCGCCTGAAGGAACTGATCAAGTACAAGGGCTTCCCGATCGCCCCGGCGGAACTGGAGGCGGCGGTTCAGTCCCACCCGGCCGTCGCCGACGCCGCGGTCATCCCGAGTCCCGACGAGGAGGCGGGCGAGGTTCCCAAGGCGTTCGTCGTCCTCCGTCCGGGCTCGCAGGCGACGGCGGACGACATCATGTCCCACGTTGCCCGGCATGTGGCGCCCCACAAGAAGGTCCGCCGGGTGGAGTTCGTCGAGGCTATTCCCAAGGTCCCCTCCGGCAAGATCCTCCGGAGACAACTGGTGGAACGCGAGCGCGCCCGGGCGTGATCCCATGCCCTCCCCGCCGCTCACGCGGAGGCAGCTTCTGCGGGGCGCCGCAGCCGGAATCGTAGGCGCCGCGGGAGCTTCCCGCGCCCACGCCGCCGCCGGCGTCACCACCCAGCGCGATGCGGCCAGCCCGTATGCTGACGACGTGCTACCGCCTGGCGTGCGATCCCGGTTCGTCAGCAACGTTAACGGTATCCGCATGCATGTTCTGGAAGCGGGCGGGCGCGCGACCGCGCGGGCGGGCGTCCTGCTGCTGCATGGATTCCCCGAGCTTGCCTATAGCTGGCGGCGGCTGATTCCGGCCCTCGCCCACGCCGGCTATCACGTCCTCGCGCCGGACCTGCGCGGCTACGGGCGCACCGCCAGTACCGATGTTCGCTATGACGACGACCTGCGACCGTTCCGGATGCTGAACGAGGTGCGCGACATGCTCTCGCTGGTGTCGGCATTTGGCTATCGCGAGATTCATCTCGCCGGCCACGACTTCGGCTCCCTGGTGGCATCGTGGTGCGCCATCGCGCGTCCGGACGTGTTCCGATCCGTCGTCCTGATGAGCGCGCCGTTCGGTGGGACGGCGAGGCTGCCGTTCGGCACCGCCGACGGGTCACCCGGCCGCGAGGCGGCTGACGCCCCCGCAACCGATATCGACGCCGACCTGGCGGCTCTTGATCCGCCCCGCTGGCACTATCGCCGGTTCTACGCCACGCGCGAGGCGAACGATGACCTGTGGCGAGCGCCGCAGGGCGTGCACGACTTTCTGCGCGCCTACTACCACATGAAGAGCGCCGACTGGAGCGGCAATCAACCGGAGCCGCTAGGGGAATGGTCTGCCGCCGCGCTGGCCCGCCTCCCCCGCTACTACGTCCTGAACCTCGGCCGGGGGATGGCGGAGACGGTCGCCGAACACATGCCGTCGCCGGCAGAGATTGCCGCCTGCGAGTGGCTGCCGGACGACGAGCTGCGGGTCTACAGCGCGGAGTACGAGAGAACGGGGTTCCAGGGCGGGCTGCAGTGGTATCGCAGCGTGAGTTCCGTATCGTCCATTTTCGGAGGCGGCATCAACGCCGACCTCCAGGTGTTCGCCGGACGGACCATCGACCAGCCCTCGCTCTTCATCGCCGGGGCGCACGACTGGGGCATCCACCAGCGGCCGGGGGCCCTCGAACGGATGGAGACGCAGGCCTGCACCGACCTTCGCGGACTGCACTTGCTCGACGGCGCCGGCCACTGGGTGCAGCAGGAGAAGTCAGCCGAGGTCAACCGGCTCGTGCTCGATTTCCTGCGCTCCCTGTAACTGGCGCCTTGTCCGATCCGAACGGCTACTCCGGGGCCGGAAGGTAGGCGAGCCGGTCCCCGCGGTACGACCCCAGCCACATTTCATCGCCGATCTGAATGGCGGTGGTCGATGCTATGAACCCTGCCATCGCCGGTTGCACGAGGATGCGCTCGAATTCCAGCGTCTCCGGATCGATGGCGGCCACGTTGCTCGTCTCAAGCGTCGGCTCGCGGGGATCGGTGATCGAATTCCCGTCCCTGTCGGTGTGACCCGCGGCGAAGATCACGGAGCCGTCGAGCGCCATGCGCAAATTGTCGGGCCGGAATCCGAGCTGGATGACTTCCTTTTCCATCGGTGTCCGGCCGCGCGACAAGCGCGTCAGCTTCTCCTCCGCCCATCCCGCGATGTAGAGCACTTCCCCGTCCGCCGACACCTCGATGCCGTTCGCGGCGGTGTCCTCGCTCCCCGGAATAACCTCCCAGCCACTGTCGGCATGCCACTCCCAAACACCGATTCCGGCATTCGTCGTGGCGAACCCGCCTCCGGGCAGGGCGACGACCGAGTTGAGATTCGCGCCCTCGGGAGCCACCGCGCACCCGGTCCAGGTCAGGGTCGGCTGCTCACCCCCGGCATCTACCTCAAAGAACTCGATGGACTCCCGCGGGCCGTGATGAACCACCAGCAGGGTGTGAATGCTGCCGGACCCCGGATCAAGGTAGAGCCCGTGGGGCCGGGACGTTTCGGCTTCGGCGAGATCGAGCGGGCCGGGGCAGTTCGGATACCGTTCGGCATCCAGCCGGTGCTCGCTGGACGGTGTCGGGTACAGCAGGGTCGACGTCTTGTCGGCCACGTTCAGCAGGTGGATGCGGCCCCCCTCCCGAGCGCCTGACGCAATCGCCCACTCCGCCCCGGGAATCACGGCAATGTCCTCGGGACTGACCATGTCGCAGATGAACCGAACCTCTCCGACCGGGTCGCACGGGTGCTCCCCGGTGACGGCGAACTGCGGCGGGTCCGGAGCGGCGTCCGCCTCAGGTTCCGGCTCGGGAGCTGGTTCCGGCGCCGGCGCGCCGCAACCCACGGCAATCAGTGCTACCAACCCGAGCGCTGCGTACCTTGCCCTGCTCATGACGCCCCCCTCCCGGATCGCGATCGCGACAGGATAACACCGCGACCTGCACTACACTGGCATTCCCTTGGCTCCAGGTCGCAGTTGCGGATGGGTGGCGCGGCGTTGACGTCTATCGGTCGAGCTCCACGCGTCGACGCCACCCGCCTCGCGCTCGTGGCTCTCGTCGGTGCTCTTCTCTGGCTCATCCCGGTACCGGAAGGCGTGCAGCCGCGGGCCTGGCAACTCCTTGCCATCTTCGTCGCGACGATGGTCGGGATTGTCATGCGGCCGATGCCCATGGGCGCGCTCGCCTTCGTGTCGGTGTCGTTCGCCGTGCTCTCCGGAACGCTGACGATTGGCGAGGCGACCGCCGGTTTCGGCAACACCGTCGTCTGGCTGGTCGTGGCGGCGTTCTTCATAGCGACCGCCTTCGTCAAGACCGGCCTCGGCACGCGCATCGCGTACCACTTCATGCGCCTGCTCGGAAAACGGAGTCTCGGGCTCGCCTACGGTTTCGTCGCGACGGACCTGTTCCTGGCGCCGGCCATTCCCAGCAACACGGCCCGCGCCGGCGCCGTCATCTTCCCCATTGTCAAGTCCCTCTGCGTTTCCCTCGGAAGCGACGCGGCCCTCGGCACGCAGCGCCGGATCGCCGGCTTCCTGACGTTCACCGCCTACCAGGGCGTGGTCATCACCAGCGCGATGTTTCTCACCGCGATGGCCGCCAACCCGTTGGCGGCGGAGCTTGCGGCGCAGCAGGGGGTCGAGATCTCCTGGGCGCTTTGGGCCATGGCGGGATTCGTGCCCGGCGTGCTCAGCCTGCTCGTAGTGCCCCTGCTCATCTACCGCCTCTATCCGCCGGAGATCACGCGCACGCCGGAGGCGCCGGAACTGGCGCGGGAGCGGCTCCGCGAAATGGGCGCGATGTCACGCGACGAGTGGGTGCTGCTGGCCGTCTTCTTCCTTCTGCTGACCCTCTGGATCTTCGGCGGCGTGCTCGGCGTCAACGCCACCGCGACGGCGCTGGCCGGAGTGGCCGCCATGCTCGCCACCGGCGCCCTCGCATGGGACGACATCCTCAACGAACGGAACGGGTGGAACACGCTGATCTGGTTTGCCGTGCTCGTCATGATGGCGAGTCAGCTCGGCGAGCTGGGGCTCCTCGACTGGTTCACCGAGCGTGTCTCGGGCGTGCTGGGTGAACGACACTGGCTCCCGGCCTTTCTCAGCCTCAGCCTGATCTACTTCTACGTGCACTACTTCTTCGCGTCGAACACGGCCCACGTCAGCGCCATGTACGCGCCGTTCCTGGCCCTCGCCATCGTGGTCGGCACGCCGCCGGTTCTCGCCGCCCTCGTCCTCGCCTTCTTCAGCAACCTGTTCGCCTCGATGACGCACTACGGCACCGCGCCCGCACCCATACTCTTCGGCTCCGGCAACGTCGACATCGGCACCTGGTGGAAGCTCGGGGCGCTCATCAGCGTGGTGAACATCGCCATCTGGCTGGGCGCCGGGAGCCTGTGGTGGCGCCTGCTCGGTCTCTGGTGACGGCTGCCCGCCAATCGTTGGCGAGAGCACCGGAGAGGGGGAACGGACCTCACTCGGTGCGGAGAATCCGCATCGGGTCGAGCTGCATCGCCGTCCACGCGGGGCGCGTGCAGGCCGTCAGCGCCACGTGCGGCTACTGGTCGGGCTCCGACGCGGGAAACGGCGCTGCTTCCTTGACCAGCGTTGCCGCGACGGCAGAGAGTCCGAGCCGGTGATCCGCCGCGTCGATCCAGCGAATGCCGGCTTCCCGGACCGCGGCCGGCCTCGCCTTGAGCCGCACGTACACCGGCTCTATGTCAAGGTCGAAGTGCGTGAAGCCGTGGCGGATTACTTCGGCCGGCCGGACCCCGTCGATGAGATCCGGATCGATGCCGGCCTGATCCAGAAACGCGCCGACCGACTGGGCGGCATCCCGTTCCGGCGGCGACCACAAGCCGCCCCAGATGCCGTGCGGCGGCCGCTGCTCCACAAGGCAGGCGCCGTTGGGATCGAGGACGACGAAGAACCGGCTCCGCTCCAGGCGGCGGCGCCGGCGCGGCGCCCGTTCGGGATAGCGGTCGACCTCGCCCGCTATATGGGCCTGACAGTCAGTGCGGACGGGACAGTCCGCGCAGAGTGGCCGACTGCGGCGACAGACCGTCGCACCGAGGTCCATGATGGCCTGGGTGTAGTCCGCTGCGCGCTCGGCGGGTGTGTGCTCCTCCGCCAACCGCCAGAGCGCATTGAGGGTGGACGACGACGACATGGCGCCCGCGACGCGGTGGCGGCGCGCCAGCACGCGCTTGACGTTGGCGTCCAGGATCGCCGCCCGCCGCCCGTAGCCCTGCGCGACGATCGCCGCCGCCGTGGAACGGCCGATCCCGGGCAGCCGCTCGAGTGCCGTCACGGTATTCGGTATGACCCCACTATGGTCCTCGACAATCGTGCGAGCCGCGCGATGGAGGTTACGCCCTCGCGCGTAGTAGCCCAGGCCGCTCCAAAGGTGCAGCACTTCATCAAGGTTCGCGCGCGCCAGGGTTTCGATGTTCGGAAAGCGCGCCACGAAGCGGTCGAAGTACGGCAGGACCGTGCGCACCTGCGTCTGCTGCAGCATGATCTCCGATACCCAGGTGCGGTACGGCGTGCGCTCCCGTTGCCAGGGCATGTCCTTGCGGCCGTGCGCGTCCCACCAGGCAACCAGGCGATCCGCGAAGGAAGGCATGGGGCATGCTGTCATACTTCACGTGGCTCGACTGCATGCACACCCCAGCGGAAGTTCGAAGCACCATCACCGCCCGGCTGCGCAGGGCCGCCGATCCGATCCGGGCACCGCAGCAGCAACGCTACATGAAGTCGGACATGCCCTACCTCGGTGTGACCGTCCCGCGCTGCCGACGGATTGCCGGGGCGGTGTTCCGAATGCTCCCGCTGCCGAACGCCGGGGCCTGGGAAACGACAATCCTCACCCTGTGGCGCGGCGCAACCTATCGTGAGGAGCGCTACGCGGCGATCGAGCTCCTCAACTACCCTCGCTATTCCGACTGGATCGCGCCGGAGCGGGTTCCCATGATGGAGGAACTCGTCGTCACCGGCGCCTGGTGGGACTATGTCGACGCGATCGCCGGACGCGCCCTGGGAGTCCTTCTTGCCGCGCACCCCGAGCCCACGGCGGCGCTGCTGCGCGACTGGGCGGTATGCGACAACAGCTGGAAACGTCGCTCGGCCATCCTCGCGCAACTCCGCAGCAGGCGGGCGACCGACAAGCAGCTCCTGACGGACGTGATCGAGCCGTCGATCGGCGAGCAGGAGTTCTTCCTGCGCAAGGGCATCGGGTGGGCGCTGCGCGAATACTCGAAGACCGATCCGGACTGGGTGGCAGCGTTCGTCGACACGCACGCCGGCCTGTCCAGGCTCAGCCGTCGCGAGGCCCTGAAGCACCTGGAGCGCCGTGGACCTCCTGGTTCATCCGAGCCTCGTAGACCTTGACCATCGCGCTCTTGGGCTCGTCCCCGAGACCCATCTCGATCGCCGTGCGGTAGGCGGACACCATCGCCTCGACCAGAGGCAGCGACGCATCGACCTCCGCAGCCGCCTCCTGGATGTTCACGACGTCCTTGTAGGCCGCCTCCAGCGAGAAGTCGCCGTCGAACCGCCGTTCCAGGATCTTCGGCACGAAGTACTGGCTGGCGAAGCTGCGGGCATTGCCCGTGGTGAGCACCTCCGCGACCTGTTCCGGCTGCAGCCCCGCCTTCACCGCGAACGGCAGCACCTCGCAGAAGGCAGCGATATTGACGTCGTACACGATGTTGTTGACCGCCTTCATGAGCTGCCCCATGCCGACGTCGCCGCAATGGACGATGAACTCCCCCATGGCGTCGAGATACGGCCTGGCCAGGGAGAAAAGCGCGGGGCTGCCGCCGAACATCATGGTGAGCGTGCCCCGTTCGGCGCGCAGGGGCATCCCGGAAACCGGGCAATCCGCGTAGGCCAGGCCGGCGTCACGGGCCTGGTGCGCGAGGCGCCGGGCCGCGCGGTGATTCATCGTCGTGGTGTCAACGACAGCCGGGGTTCCTCCGCCGTGAACCACTCCCCCATCGCCAAAAAGGACCTCGGCGGTCTCCTTGTCGGTCGGTACGCAGAGGAACAGCAGTCCGGCCCGCTCGGCCAGCCGAGCCGGGTCAGGGGCTGCATCAGCGCCCGCCTGCGTCAGGGGCCGCACCGCTTCGGGCGCCAGATCCCACACCACGAGTGGAACCCCTGCCTTCAGCAGGTTGCGGGCCATTCCGGCGCCCATGTGGCCGAGACCGATGAAGCCGACCGTGCGGCTGTCCATGCGCGCGCAGAAGAATAGCACTCTGCGGTCAGGTGCCGGTGGCGAACCCTCCAACAACCTGGAGCCGTGCTGCATCCCGCCCGAGCACGTAGAACGCGGTGCCGTCGTCCGTCGTCCGGTCCGGCACAAAGCCGAGCCGCACCAAGACGGAGCGGGAGGCAGTATTCGGCACATCGATAGCTGCGCGGATCTCGCTCCACCCCAGCGTATGAAACGCAAACTCGCAGGCGGCAGTCGCCGCCTCCGTCGCCAGGCCCTCTCCCCAGTACTGCGGAAGCAGTCCGTACAGGAGCTGCGGCTCCGGGGGGTCGAAGAACTCGCGGAAACCGGCGAAACCGATGATCGGCGCCTGATCGCGTCTCCGCACGACCCAGAGTCCCCCGGCACCGGCCTCGAACCGTCGCGTGCTTGCCCGGATCTCCTCCGCCACCCAGTCAGTGGACACCGTGTCGCCGTCGAGCAGATACCGCCGCACGTCGGAATCGGTGAAGACCCGCAGCAAGGAAGCGGCGTCGGACATTCCGACCGGCACCAGATCCAGACGCGCCGTGCGGCAGCGCCGTCCGTGGGCAGGGTTCTCCGCCGACCCGCGCCCGCCGGCTCCCGTCACGGTGGCCGCCATCGTTGCGATCCTACCCGGCAACCCTCAGGGCAAGGTGTACTCTTGCGCACGGCGGCATCTGCGGCCATCATGGACTACTCCGGGTTCCGCACGCGACGCCACTAACGAGGAATAGGAAGTATGAAGGACCGCGCCCGACGTATGACGATGCCACCGCCCCTGCCGACGGCCGGCCTACACCTTGGCGTCGTACTGCTGCTCGCCCTGCCGCTCGCTAGCACGGTTACGCCCATTGCCTCAGCCCAGTCGGACAGCGCGCCGGCGACGGCGCCCGCCCCGCTTCGCTACGCCGAAGCGGTCGAGGAGGCGCGCACCCTGGTCCAGGCGGACATCGCCAAGCGGGACTACCCGGGCATTGCGATCGCCGTGTCGGTGGATGGCGAGACCGTCTGGTCAGAGGGCTTCGGCTACGCCAACCTGGAGCATCGGGTCCCGATGCTGCCATCGGTGAAGTTCCGCGTCGGCAGCATTTCCAAGTCGATGACCGCGGCCGCCGCGGCGAAGCTGTTCGAAGAAGGCCGCCTCGACGTCGACGCGCCGATCCAGCGGTATGTTCCCTCCTTCCCGGAGAAGGCCCATCCGATCACCACCCGGCAACTCGGCGGGCACCTGGGCGGAATCCGTCACTACGAGGGAGACGAGAACTTCATCCGCGACCCGTACCCGACGGTGCTGGACGGTCTGGCCATCTTCGCCGACGATCCGCTGCTGCACGAGCCGGGGTCCAAGTACACCTATACGAGCCACGGCTTCAACCTGATCAGCGCCGTTGTCGAAGGCGCCGCGGAACAGCCGTTTCTCGACACCATGCGCGAGTCGGTGTTCCGGCCGCTCGGCATGCGCGACACCGTCGCCGACTTCGTGACTCCCATCATCCCCGGGCGAACCAGCTACTACGTGCGCGACGCGGAGGGCCACGTGGTCAACGCGCCGTTTGTCAACAACAGCTACAAGTGGGCCGGGGGCGGGTTTCTTTCGACAACCGAGGACGTGCTCCGGTTCGCCAACGCGCATCTGGACGACGAGTTTCTCTCCGAGGCGTCGCACAAGCTTCTGTTCACCGAACAGCGGACCCGCGAGGGCGAGGGGGTGGGTTACGGATTCGGCTGGTTCATCCGGACCCGCGAGGACGGGCGGCGCCTGCTTTCCCACTCCGGTGGGTCGGTCGGCGGAACGTCGTTGATGGTGATGGAACCCGACGCGCGCGTGGTTGTGGTGGGATTGATCAATCTGACGCGCGCCGACAACGGCGTCGTGACCGAGGTGTTGGACCTGTTCATCGACGCTGTCGCCGCGGCGCGCTGAGTTCCTGCCCGCCTCTCTCGAGTAGCCCGTGCGTCCGGACGACAGGATCCCGCTGCTGATGGCACACCCGGTGCGGCTTGTGGCCGTACTCGTGCTGGCAGCTCTTCCGCTGGCGATGACCGCACGGCTTGCGGCGGCGCAGGAACCCCAGAGCTCGGAGCTGGCAGCGCCGCCCGCCAGCGAAATCGATGGTCCGCCTGCGCCGGTGCCTCCGGCCACGATCACCCGCGACGCCAACGGCCGGGCAACCGTCCGCGCCATACGGATCGATGCCCCACTGAGACTCGACGGCGTGCTGGACGAACCGATCTACGCCAGGGTCGAGCCGTTCGGCGACTTCATTCAGCAGGCGCCGGACGAAGGAGCCCCGGCCTCGGAGGCGACGGACACCTGGATCCTCTTCGACGACCAGTCGATCTACGTGGGAGCGCGCGTGTACGAGTCCGTTCCCGAGTCGGAGTGGATCGCCAACGAGATGCAGCGGGACTCCTTCCAACTCATCAACAACGACGGGTTCATCGTCGTCTTCGACACGTTCTATGACCGCAGGAACGGCTTTGCCTTCAGGGTCAATCCCATCGGAGGCTTCAGCGATCGCCAGATCACCGACGAGGGAAACCCGAATCCCGACTGGAATCCCGTGTGGGATGTGCGCACTGGCCGTTTCGACGGTGGCTGGACCGTCGAAATGGAAATCCCGTTCAAGTCGCTCCGCTTCCCCCGCGGGAGAGCACAGCTGTGGGGCATCCAGGTAGGCCGGGACATCCGGGCGCACTATGAAGAGGCGTACCTCACGCCGGTGCCGATTTCGGCCGGGCCGGGGCAGTTTCGGGTGTCGGCGGCGGGAACGCTGGTTGGTCTGGAGGTTCCGGACGGCAACCGTACGTTCGAGATCAAACCCTACGCGATAGGCTCGCTCGCCACCGACCGGACCGTCATGCCCGCGATCTCGAACGACGGCGACGGGAGCGGCGGGATGGACGTCAAGTACGGCCTCACGGAGAACCTCACGGCCGACTTCACGCTGAATACGGATTTCGCCCAGGTCGAGGTGGACGAGCAGCAGATCAACCTGACGCGGTTCAGCCTCTTCTTCCCGGAGAAGCGTGAGTTTTTTCTGGAGAGCCAGGGGATCTTCGACTTCGGAAGGGGGACCGGCTTCGGCGGGTTCGGCTCGTCGCGCGGGAATCTGACCGGTGCTCCCGGGTTCTTCGGAGCCGGCGACGCGCCGACGGTTTTCTTCAGCCGACGGATCGGCCTCGACCAGGGGCTGACCGTGCCGATTCTGGGCGGCGGGCGTCTCACCGGCAAGGTGGGCGATTTCAGCGTCGGCGCCATCAACATCCAGACCGACGACTCCCAGGTAACCGACGCCCTTGCAACGAACTTCAGCGTGCTCCGGATCAAGCGCGACATTCTTCGCCGTAGCCGCGTCGGCGCCATTTTCACGAACCGATCCGTCTCCCTGGAGGGCGAAGGGGCGAACCAGGCGTACGGGATCGACGGGGCGTTCTCGTTCTACGACAACGTGAACTTCTACGGCTACTACGCCCGCACGAACACACCCGGCCTCATAGGCGACACGGACAGCTACCAGGCCGCGTTCTCCTACGAGGGCGACCTCTATGGCCTGCTTGTCGATCATCTGCTCGTGGGCCGGAACTTCAACCCCGAGGTCGGCTTCATGCGCCGAACCGACTTCCGGCGCACCAACGTTTACGCGCAATTCAGCCCGCGGCCGCAGGGGATCGAGGCGGTTCGCCAGTTCACCTGGGGAGCGGGCCTGGACTACATCGAGAACGGCGCGGGACAGGTCGAGACACGGATTCTGCGGGGCCAGTTCCGGACCGACTTCGAGAACAGCGACACCCTGAGCGCCGACGTCCAGCAGGACTACGAGTTCCTGGTCGAACCCTTCGACATTACCGACGACGTGACGATCCCGGTCGGCGGCTATCGTTTCCGGGATTTCCAGGTGTCCTACCGCATGGGACCACAGCGTCGCCTAGCCGGCAGCCTTTCGCTGCAGCACGGCGAGTTCTTCGACGGCGACATCACCGCTGTCGGCTATTCGCGCGGACGCATCGAGGTCACGCGGCAGTTTGCTGTCGAGCCGAGCGTTTCGCTCAATCGGATCACGCTGCCCCAGGGGAGCTTCACGGCCCGGATCGCCACGAACCGGCTCACCTACACCTTCACACCCCGTATGTTCGCCAGCGCGCTGCTGCAGTACAACTCGACCAACAACGTGCTGAGCACGAACGTACGGCTCCGCTGGGAGTATCAGCCCGGGAGCGAGTTGTTCATCGTGTACAACGATCAGCGAGACACGTTCCTTACGCGGGGCTTCCCTTGGCTCGAAAACCGCGCGTTCGTCGTGAAGCTCACCCGGCTGTTCCGGTTCTGACCGGAACCGTCAGCCCACCGCGCTCGCGGTTCTCCGCAGAAATGCCGTCCAGGCGTCGCGGTAGGGCCTGCCGCCAACCAGGTACGTGTCGTTGTGCCCCGCGCCCTCGATGAGGTGGAACTGCGCGCTGCGCGCCGCCAGCTCGAACAGCCTCCGGCCGTGGGCGACTGGCACCACTCGGTCCCGGTCGCCGTGGAGGACGAGAGTCGGGACGTCGACGCTCCCGATCTTCGATTCGTTGTCCATCCGGGTGCGGACCAGGAAGCTCGGGACGAACCAGTAGTGCTCGCGAGCCAGCGCCGGCACGGAGCGGAACGGCGATTCAAGCACGATCGCCCCGACCGGCCGATGAAGCGCAACTTCGATCGCCACGGCCCCGCCCAGCGACCGGCCGAACAGGACGATATCTTCCGCCCGCACGGACCGGGCCACCACCGCGTCGTAGATGGCCAGGCCATCGCGATAGATGCCTTCCTCGTCCGGCGCCCCCTCGCTGCGGCCGTAACCGCGGTAGTCCACGAGCACGACATCGACGCCGAGCTGGTCCACGAACCACCGGGCGTTGTCCAGCCGGTGGCCGATGTTCCCGGCGTTGCCGTGGTACCAGATGAGCACCCGGTCTCCGGGCCCCTGGATCCACCAGCCATGAAGCCGCACTCCGTCGGCGGCAGTGATGGACAACTCCTGCGCGTGGAGCCCGAAGTCGGCCGGCAAGGCGGTCAGCACCGTCGTCGGGAAGAAGATGAGACGGCGCTCCTGCAGCATGAGCAGGCCCACGAGCAGGAGCCACGCGACCACCGCGAACGTCAAGAGCGACAGTGCAGTCCCGACCACGCCTCTGAAACTCACCTCCGAGGGATTCTAGCGGCCGGCCAAATCGACGCAGGCTTGACGATGAGCGAACTCGGAAGGCCAGGTTGACCGCCCCTCTCGGGTATGACACAGTAATACAGATGCAGGAAGTCCTCACGATCCGCGTACCCAGAGGCACTCGGCGAAAGCTCGAGGCGCGCGCACAGGCCGAGAAACTCACGGTAAGTCAGTACGTCCGGCGGGCCCTCGAAGCGGAGGATCTCCTGGGGGCATTCGAGGCAGCCCGCGCCGACCTTTTGCCGCAAGCCCGGTCTCAGGGCATCTATACGGACGAAGACGTCTACAGAATCGTGTCGTGAGCGTCGTCTTCGACACGAATGTCATCGTCGCCGCACTGCTCACGAACGGACTCTGCCACGAGTGTTTCCGGCGCGCGGTCCGAAGGCGCCTCCTGGTGTCATCGCCAGCGTTGCTGCAGGAGCTCGAATCGACGCTCTGCCGCAAGTTCGGTATGACCAGCGCCACCGCTGCTTTTCTGAACACCTTTCGAGCTCAGGTCAGGCTGGCCGATCCGATGCCCTTGCCGACACGAGTCTGCCGCGACGAGGATGACGACGTCGTACTGGCTACGGCGGTTGCGGCGGGGGCCGAGCGAATCGTGACAGGGGATGACGATCTACTCGTACTGGGCGCCTACGAAGGCGTGCGACTGGTGTCGCCGCGAGAGTTCCTGGAGTGGCTCGACGGGAGAAAGGCCACCCACTGAAATCGTCTTCCCGCCCGCACGAGTTCCCCGTTGAACGATGAGTGCTTCCATGCGCGCTATCATCCTCTGGGCCTTGGTGCGAAAGCGCGCCCTCGCGGGCGCGTTGGGAGTTTCGCTGGCGCGAGACTTCTACGGTGCAAGCTTCCGGCACGCGCCGCCGCGGCCCGGGGAGGAACACTGTGGCGCATAGACTTCCGCTCTCCATCCTCGTCGGCCTCCTCGCGTGCGCCATACCGCTCAGCGCCGCGGCGCAGGTCGAGTACATCGACCCCGCCGGCGGATTCACGCAGGTGGTCACCACAACCAACGCCGGGGTGAAGACGATCTTCGTCTCCGGCCAGGTCGGGCAGGGCGACACGCTACGAGAACACGTGGAATCGGCTTTCGCGGGGGTCGTGCGGCGCCTGGAGCAGGCGGGCGCGACGTCGGGCGACGTCGTCAAGATCCGGATCTTCATCAAGGACTTCGAACCGGCGCAGTATCCGACAATCGCCGAGGTACGGCTGGCCACCTTCCCGGACGAGAACCAGTGGCCGGCGAGCACGATGATCGGCGTCCGCGAGCTCGCCGTCGACTCTCTGCGCGTGGAGATCGAAGCGATCGCGGTGGTGGCCGAGTCGGGCGTCGACCTGGACATCGAGCGCTTCTCGCCGTCGAACGGCTTCAGCGGGGCTGTGGCGGTGACGGCGCACGGCGTAAAGACAGTCTACGTGGCCGGCCAGGTCGGTCCCGGCGACGGCGTCGCCGAGCAGACCGCGGCGGTGTGGCGGCGGGTTGCCCAGCGGCTTGACGCCGCGGGCGCGTCGCTCGCGGATCTGGTCAAGGCCACCACCTACATCGTCGATTTCGATCCGGAGACGGACCTGCCGGCGTATCGCGCGGGCCGCGAGCAGGCGCTGGACCTCGACGACATGCCGGCGAGCACGCTGCTCGGCATCCCGGCCCTCGCGGCCGAGCAGTACCAGGTCGAGATCGACGGCATCGCGGTGGTCGGCGCGGACGGCAACGCCGTGGACCGGGAGTTCATCGATCCCGCCACCGGCTTCACGCAGGTGGTCACGGCGCGCGGCACGGGTCCGAAGGTCGTCCAGATCTCCGGCCAGGTGGGACGACCGGGCGATTCCCTGGAGGACCAGGCCGACCAGGTGTACGGCAACCTGCGACGGCGCCTGGAAGCGGCCGGGGCGGCGCCGGAGGACCTGCTGAAGACCGTCATCTACATGCCGGATTACTCGAGGGGCGACTTCACGGTCGTCGACGCGGCGCGCAAGGCCCACGGTTTTCCGGACGATAGGGTCCCGGCGGCGACGCTGCTCGGAATCCAGTCGCTGTTTGCGAACGGTGCGCTGCTGGAGATCGAAGGCATCGCGGTCGTCGAACAGTGACGGGTTAGCAAACGGAGATCGAACCGCATGACGGACTCACGGACCGACGAGAACCAGCATCCCGACAACGACGGACGCGCCAGCATCCTGGACCGCTTCCTGAGCAGCATCGAGGCGGTGGGCAACCGGTTGCCGGACCCCGCGATTCTGTTCCTTCTGCTACTGGTCCTGACCTGGGTGGCGTCGGCCATCCTGGCGCCGATCGAGTTCGCGGAAACACATCCCCGGACGGGTGACCCGCTGCGGATCCAGAACCAGTTGACCGGCGCCGCGTTGACTCAGTTCATGGTCCGGATGGTGCCGACGTTTACCGGGTTTCCACCACTGGGCGTCGTGCTCGTCGCACTCCTCGGTGTCGGCGTGGCGGAAAAGACGGGCTTCATCAACGCCGGCCTCAAGACGATTCTGGGTGTGACATCGCGCAGCCTGCTGACACCAATGCTGACGCTGGCGGCCATCGTCAGCCATACGGCGGCCGACGCCGGGTACGTACTGGTGATTCCGCTCGGCGGCGTGATCTTCTACGCGGCGGGCCGGCACCCGCTGGCCGGCATTTCGGCGGCCTTCGCCGGCGTCTCGGGCGGTTTCTCAGCCAACTTCATCCCGTCCGGGATCGACCCGTTGCTTCAGGGCTTCACGCAGTCGGCGGCGCAGATCCTGGACCCCGAACGACTTGTCAATCCGTTGAGCAATCTGGGCTTCACCGCCGCGTCGTCGCTGCTCGTGATCGCGATCGTCTGGTACTTGACCGACCGCGTTATAGAACCCCGCCTGCAGACGACGGCCATCGATGGGGATCCCGACGCCATGCCGAAGATGGAGGAGCTGACCGCCGAAGACCGGCGCGGCTTCCGTGCCGGCGTGGCGGCGCTGTTGGCGGGACTCGGTCTGTTGGGCCTGGCCATGCTGCCCGGCGGTTCGCCCCTGCGCGCGGAGGACGGATCGTTGACGAGCGTCGGCGCGCCTCTGATGGGCATGATGGTGCCGCTGATCTTCGTCCTGTTCGTGATTCCGGGCGTGGTGCACGGCTACGCGTCCGGAACCGTCAAGACCCATCGCGACGTCGTCGCGGGCATGACTGACGCCATGGGGACCATGGCGTACTACCTCGTCATGGTCTTCTTCGCGGCACAGTTCATCGCCGCCTTCAACAGCTCGAACATCGGCCTGCTCATCGCTCTCAAGGGGGCGAACTTCCTGCGCGACCTGAACCTCTTTCCGCAGGTCACGATCATCGGCATCATCTTCCTGACCGCAGTGGTCAACCTGTTCGTTGGCTCGGCCTCGGCCAAGTGGGCGCTGCTCTCCAGCATCTTCGTCCCGATGCTGATGGACCTGGGGATTGCCCCCGAGCTGACGCAGGCCGCCTACCGCGTCGGCGACAGCGTAACCAACATCGTGACCCCGCTGATGCCATACTTCCCCCTCGTGGTCGTGTTTGGCCAGCGCTATGTCAAGTCGACCGGCATCGGCACCGTGGTGTCACTGATGCTGCCCTACGCCGCCGTGCTGCTGGTCACCTGGACGCTGTTCCTGGTCGGGTACTGGCTGGTCGGCCTGCCCCTCGGCATTCAGGGCGCGTACGTCTATCCGTGAGGTAGCTAACCGCCAGAGTGCGGGTCCGTCGTCACTCGATCGCTGCGACCGCCTCCTCCAGGCGCGCGAGCAGATCCCCCCGTCCAAGGGCTTCCTCAAACTGGCCCAGCAGATCCCTTGCCTCCTCCAGATCCACCTCGCCCCCCGCCAGCAACGAGCGGAGGTCGTCGAGGTCCTTGCCGCGACCCGCAAGCACCTTCATCACGGCGAGATCCGTGGCGTGCGCCACGGGCACCTCGACGCCATCGATGGCGACACGGCTCGCGCGGTCGAGCGCCATCGTTTCCAGACCCGACCCCGCAACCACGAGATCGACCTCCATACCCGACGAATGCACAAGGGGAACGACAGCCCCCCGGGCAAGCAGGTCATCCGCCAGATCCGGGTGACGGTGGCGCAACCCGGCGGACTCCAGTGACCTGACCAGTGCCTGAATTCCCGTTCGCTCCACCTGCACGGTGATGTCGATGTCCTGTGTCGCGCGTGGGGCGCCGCGCACCGCTACGGCCTGGGCGCCGAAGACGAACCACCTCAGCCCGCGTTCGTCGAGCATCCGGCGGAGAACATCGAGAACTTCAGCGACGGCCGACATGGGCAGCCCGATCCAGGAGAGCGCGGACGCGTTCATGAGTCGCAAGGTCGTCACGGCGAGTCGCTTCCGTCGGCCAGTCGGGCCGTGTCCTCCGTGCTGCCTCGTAGAGATCGATCGCAAGCCGGATCTTCTGCTCCACTGGCAGTCTGGCCCGGCACCCGCGCGCCAGTCGTTCGGGAGTGCCCCAATCGCGGGATGCGTAGCTTCGCAGCTCCGCGGCATCAGGCCGTGACACCAAGAGCCTCCATTTCGCGCCGCGCCCGCACCGATGGTAGACACGAATCCATCTCGACATCCTGCCACCGCACGACGTCGCCCGCACGGACAGGCCGGTTCAGCACCACGCCGTGGGCGAGCCCGATCGGCAGCGCGCCACGGTCGAGGGATGTCCGCGCCGGAAGCAGTTTGCCGTAGACGGTGAACCCGCCCTCGCCGTCGAGAATCTCCCCCACCGCGAGATCACGCTTCGCGGTGGCGACCACATCGGCGACGAACTCGCGGGTGGCGCCGGTCGGCTTGCCGAGCAGGCCCGCCGAGAGAATCGACACGTTCAGCTCCAGCCCGATGAGGTGAAACGGCTTGTACATCGCCGAATAACGCCCCGTCGCGTCGGTGTTCATCCCGTACTGGCGAAAGCAGGCGGCGGTGTAGTCGTTGGGCGCCTCGATCACGACGTAGACGCCCCACCGCAGGTCGTTGGGGACCGGCCGGCCGTCCCGCTCGATCGACGACACCACCTCGACCTGCCCCTTGTGGTGAAGCTGGCCTCCCTCCTCCGACGGCCGCAGCACGTGCGCGAGGTCGTGCTGTCCGCACGGCGGGAACCGCAGCCCATCCGGCGGTGGCGTCAGGCCGGTCGCGTTCGCTATGGCGGCCATCTCGATGGCGGACTTCGTGCCGTCCAGGAACGAGTTGAACATTCGGCTGTTCATGCCCGCCGCCACGGCCTCCGCTACGGTGAGCCCGTAATGGTCCCACACCGTATCCGGCGTCGAGGCGTGGTACGCCGGCAGGTACTTCGTTCCCTTCCCCGCCGCCACGACGTCGAAGCCGGACGAACGCGCCCACTCCACCAGCTCGCATGTGAGGGCCGGCTGATCGCCGTAGGCCATCGAATAGACCACGCCAGCCGCGCGCGCCTCCGTGGCCAGCAGCGGCCCGGCCAGCACGTCCGCTTCCACGTTCACCATCACGATGTGCCGTCGCGCCGCGAACGCGGCGCGGGCATGCCCGATGCCGGCCGCCGGATCCCCGGTCGCCTCGACCACGACATCGACGCCATCGTCGCCGATGGCATCCACCGCCTGGTCCATGAACCGCGTCGCCGCGAGACATCCCTCGCTCCAGCCGACGGCGCGGCAGGCGTTGCGGGCGCGATCGGGATCCAGGTCGGCGATCACGGACACTTCCACTCCCGGTGTGGATGGCGCCTGGCTCAGGAACATCGAGCCGAACTTGCCGGCGCCGATCAGGGCGACGCGAACCGGTCGGCCTGAGTCGGCGCGCGCACGAAGCTCGTCGTGGAGATACATCGAGCCCCGATCAGGCCGTCGCGCCGGCCCGCACGAGCTCGGCGAGACAGTCGTCGGCCAGCGGAACGATGGGCGCGAAGTCGCGATGTGCGATCCACGCCGCCCGCTTGAACCGTCGGATGTGGTTGTCGACGTGACAAAGTGAGAGGTAGACGATGCTGCGGCTCAACGGGCTGATGTTCGGCGGGCTCGCGTGGACCAGGGTCGACGCGAAGACGATCACGCTGCCGGGGGGCCCGGTCGGTGCCGCACATCCGCCCCGCTCCGCAAGGCGCGTCACCGTGGCGCGATCAAGAGTCCAGAGAGGATAGCTGGTCGTCTCCAGATCGTGGCCGGCGTCGAACACTCCCTGCCGGTGGCTCCCCGGAAGGAACAGCAACGGCCCGTTGGCAGCCGTCACCTCGTCGAGGAAAACCGCGATGTTCATCGCTCGCGGCTCCGGCATCTCGTCGTCCCGATGCCAGGTGCCGAAGTCCTGATGCCACTGCCAGACCTCGCCATCGAACGCCGCCTTGGCATTCACCTTGTACTGGTGCATGTAGACCGGCCCATCGACGAGTTGCATGACCGGCTCGACCAGGCGCGGGTGGCGTCCGAGGCGCCGGAACGCCTCGTTGTAGGTGTGCGCGGCAAACGCGGTGCGGGCCACGCCGCTCGACTCGCGCCACACCTCCTCGCGGTCCAGCGCGTAGACATCGTCCGCGGCGGCCCGCAGCATCGCCGCTTCCTCCCTCGAAAAACGTGACGGGAAGAAGAGATAGCCCTGATCGTCGAACCGGGCGAGCTCGTCGGCGGTCAGCTTCATGCTCGTGCTCCCTCCCCTCGCGTACACTGGGCGCCATGCCCAACGCCGCGACCGTCACGAAGTTTACGTGGAACGAGATGCCCCGGGAACGGGTCACCAACCGCATCGACCGTCGGATCGTCTGCGGCGAGAGCACGATGGTGGCCCACGTCTACCTGCAGAAAGGCGCAGTCGTGCCCGAGCACTCGCATCACAACGAGCAGCTCACGTACATCCTGAAGGGCAAGCTCCGGTTCTGGGTCGGCGCCGACCTGTCCGAGGTCTTCGACGTCGCCGAGGGCGAGGTGCTCCATCTGCCGTCGAACGTTCCGCACAAGGCCGAAGCACTCGAGGAGACTCTCGACGTCGACATCTTCAGCCCGCCGCGGCAGGACTGGCTGGACCACACCGACGACTACTTTCGGGATCAGTAGCTCGCCGACAGCCCCCGAGTCGCTACCCGGCAACCCGAGCCCACTGCGATGCGTGAACTCAGCGACTTCCGCGTCCTCACGTTCGATTGCTACGGCACGCTGATCGACTGGGAAACGGGAATCTGGGACGCCCTGCAGCCATTGATTATGCAGAACGCCGCTTCCGGTGTGACTCGCGAGGTCGCACTGCGCGCCTTCGCGGAGAGCGAGGGCCGCCAGCAACAGGCAGCGCCGGACCTTACCTATCCGGACGTGCTATCCCGCGTGCACCACGCCATCGCCGAGCACTTCGGGCTTCCAACCAGCAACATGCTCGACAAGACGTTCGGCGCCTCCGTGCCTCACTGGCCCGCGTTCCCGGACACCGCTGACGCGCTGCGCATTCTCAAGCAGCATTACCGACTCGTCATCCTCTCCAACGTGCACCGCGACGGCATCGCTGCCTCGGGCCGCAAGCTCGGTGTCGAATTCGATGCCGTCTACACGGCCGAGGAAATTGGCTCCTACAAACCCGCCGACGCCAACTTCGAGTACCTGCTGGCCCATCTCAAGGCGGATTTCGGCATGGGTCCGACCGACATCCTGCACACGGCCCAAAGCCTGCACCACGATCACGCACCGGCGAACCGTTTCGGGCTCGCCAATGCCTGGATCGACCGGCAGCGGCTCTCGGAGGGTGGAAGCTGGGGAGCTACGGAACCGGTTCCGACCATGCCGTCCACCAACTTCGTGTTCTGCTCACTCGGCGAGATGGCCGACGCGGCATCTGCCGCCTTCGCCATTTAGGAACGCGGTCGCCCCGCTACCAGAATCACCACCGCGGCGGCGGCAACGTGCTGCACCATGAGGGTGACGACGGCCGGAACGGTGGCGCCCGGAAAGGCCTCGCTGCCCACGTCAGTCAGCAACCAGAAGTCGGGAAGCAGCGAAAGTAGCAGGGCGGCGATGGCAATCCGGCGAAACAGTTGGACCGGGCGCGCCGACCATCTGTCGATGGCAAGTGCGACCGTCAACCCGGCCACGACGCCGACGGAGGTCAGGAATACGGTCGGTCCCGCGACCGCCAGCGGTTGAAACTCGGCCGGAATGTCCAGGGTCATGATCGCCGCCGCCCGCACCGCCAGAGTGGCCGCCACCGCGGCGAGAACCGTTCGCAGCCATATCCTCCAGGCGCCAGCTCCCGTCGCTGCCAATCGGTCGGCATTCATGGATCACCCTCCCTCCCCGGGCTATCACAACTCGCGTTAGGCGAGAACACCCAAAGACTGCGCGTAACGCACCGCCTGCACGCGGCTGCTGACCCCGGTCTTGCGGTAAATGTTCTTCAGGTGGTACCGGACGCCATCATCGGTCACCCCGAGGTGAACGGCGATCTCCGAGTTGTGCAGGCCCTCCCGCACTCTCGAGAGCACCTCCAGCTCCCGCATCGAGAAGATCTCCGTGTTCGCCCCGGCTGGCTCGTCCAGCCGCGCAAGGACCGTACCGACCGCCTTCCGGACATCTTCCGAGAGATCCGTGCCCGCCAGTTGCCGGGCGACTGCACGGCTGATGTCCCGATGGCGGACCAGCGGCCGGACAAAGTCCACCTTGTGGGTCAGGTGCAGGAACTCGACCAGCCGGGCCTGCGCCCGTTCCTGCTGTCCGGCACGGTATGCCGCAACCATGGCGAGCGCCAGCCCTCGCATCAGCGTGCGAGTCAGTCCACGCTCCGAGGCCGTCCTGCACAAACCGTCCGCAAGTTCTCCGGCAGCGACCGAATCGCCGCGCTCGGCGAGCAGCCGAATCCGCGCGCACGACAGCAGTTCGACCGTGCGCCACGACTGCCGGTCGAGATCGAGCAGTTCAGGCATGTCGCAAGGCAGCTCACGGTCCCGCCATACCCGTTCGGCCTCGTCCGGGCGCCCGGCTTCCGCCAGGTAGTTCGCGAGCAGCGCCGACAGGTTCTTCGACAGGTTGTCGATTCCCTTCGCGCCTACGTCGCCGACCATCGCCGTCAGACGCTGAATGACGGCTTCCTCATCCTGTTGCTCAAGGGTCAGTTCCGCGCTTACCGCAAACGCCACGGTGTAGATGTCGACCCAGACTTCCCGCAACTCCATCAGGCTCTTGAGGGTTCGCTTCTGAATCGCTCTCGCACGATCACGCTCCAGGTCGAGCTCCGTCGCCAACGCGTCAATGCTCACGCTGAGACAGGAATCCGAAGGAAGGAAGCTCCGGACTCCCTGCCGCGCCCGACGGTACGACTCGACCGCATCCTCCACGCGGCCCTGCGCCATCGCAGACATCCCCTGGTAGATATCAACGATGACCTCGCCGTAGTGCGAGTACTCGTTCAAGTTCTTCCGCGCCTGCAATCCATGCCGCCGACTCTCTTCGAAGTCGGCGTGCTCGTGGCAGGCGATACACAGCCAGATGTGCCGGCAGCCCGCGATGGAGCGTGCGCGTTCATCGTTCTCTGTCATCATCCCGGATTCCGACGAGACGCACCCGGGCTCGATGCTCGGGGCGGGTGGCGCACAGCCTGACTGTATTGCCTGCGCAAAGAGCCCGTCGACGGCCAACGCCTCGTCGTCGCCGCCGTCCCGGTCGCGTGTGAAACCATCGGTTCGCACCGCAACGGCTTCCAACAGCTCATGCGCCTCTTCGAGCTTCGAAGAGAGACGAAGTTGAACGGAGCGGAGGAGTTCGAGACGCGGATACGGATCCGTGACCTTCGACGTAAGGAACCGGCCGGCCGAGACAAGTTGCCCGGCACCCTCCCGCAGCCACAACTGGAAGCACCCGAGGCGTTCGATGAGTTGAGCCAGCAACTGGCCATCACCCGTCGCCTGGGCATGGCGCCATGCCGGCGTGAGATGTCCCCGGCCAATTAGCGCCTGTGCGATCTTCTTGTGCAACCTGCCCTTGCGGGCCTGATCGTCAACCGCCAGCACATTGAGACAGTGCTCTCTGAGCATCGGGTGCAGTCGAACCGCCTCTTCGTTCCGGTCCACGGGTAGCAGCAAGCCGTCCAGGGGCGCCAGCCCCATGATCCGCAGTCGAGCTTCGCTCGATCCCAGGACCTCGTCCACAAGGTCCGCCTCTAGCCAGTCGAACACCGCAAGGTCGAGGAGGAAGGCGCGCTCCTCCGCCGACAGATCCCGCAACAGCCGCACCCCGATGTAGTTGTGCATCAGTACGGTAGCTTCCGCCCCGAGGCCTCCGGCCTCGCGATCCCGCAGGTTCCGGTGGACCAGCAGCGCCACCGGCCAGCCCGCCGTCCCCTCCTCCACCGCCGCCAGCTCGCGCCGTGAGAGTTCGCCACCAAAGAAGCGCGCAATCTCCGGTTTGGTGAATCGAAACTCCTGCGAATTCACCACGATCGCCTCGCCCTCGAGCAGATGCGTCGCCAGCTCAAGACCCGGATCGCCACGGAACGCCACAGCCGCATGCAGATTGGGCGGCAACCGTTTCAACAGCAGGTCGATCAACCGCACGGTGGAGTGCGGCGGTCTATCGACCTCGTCAAGCACCAGCAGGCAAGGCTCCGCGTGCCGTTCAACCGCCCGCGCCAGCATTCCGATCCGGTGCATGGCTGGCGCCGACGACCACGACTCCTGCGCGCCGAGTGAGCTGAGATCCAAGCCCGCATGCTCGAGGGCACTGGCAAGGTAGTCGCCGAACACATCCGGCGTATCGTCATCGTCCAGCGAGACCCATGCGACCACCCGTTCCTGTTCGCGCGCGGCTAAAGCGATGTCCGCCAGAACGGTAGTCTTGCCGAATCCCGCCGGAGCCCGCAGCACGGTAAGGCGACGCTCGAGCAGCCCGTCGAGGCGTTGCAGCAGTCGTGGACGCCGCAGGTACCCGTCCGGCAGGGCCGCCTCGGTCACCTTTGCCTTCAACAGCCAGGATGGAACGATGCTGGACGCGGGCGCTTCGTGGCCGGCTGCTCCGCCGGCATCGGACGCGGCGTGAAACGGCTGCGAGGACAGTAGGGACATTCCGGACGCGCCACCCTGCCCGTGGCGAAGCGGAACGGCCACGGTAGTGTCTACTGCCCTATAGGGTAGGCCATTTTTTCCGTGGTGGACACTACCTCTACCGCATCACCACATGGTGACCGAGCAGTGGAGTCACGCTGAGGCGACGCGGCATGCCATTACCTCACAACCACCCCGCCAATGGAGGCCGCAAGGCGCGACTCCCAGGTCGGGTCGTTCTTCGCTATCCGGCGAGCGTCTTCCGGCTAGGCCGCGGTGGTCACGACAGCGTGTCGAAACGGATGTTGAACCAATCGACGCCGCCGTCTACAAACTGCTCGTCCGCATCCGACGCTTCGATGAACTCGGGGGCTGGTCGGGCGCCACGTCAGGCACTGGGCGCACGGCGGCGCCACGAAACCTGAAAACCTCGTGTTGCTGTGCCGCCGGCATCACCGCGCGGTGCCCGAGGAGGATTTCGGCCTTACGCTCGAGGCCTACGGTGAGCCGCGCTCCACGCAGCCGGCGGTGCACCCGCTGCCAACGGCGTCCGCGCCTCCGGCCTGGACCGGGGTTCCGCTCGCACGGAGCCAGAAGGCAACTGCGTGACAGCGTCGGTTGCCGCATACCCGAAAACCATTACGTGACCGGTCGCGGCGGCCCTCGGAGCCGGAGGCAACAATGGTCGGGCTACTGGTCCTGACCCTGGCCAGCTGCCGGTATCGGTCCGGATGCGACGAGGCGTTTCTGTCGTGCATCGACCAGGGCGGCGAACCCCTCGATCGTGCGCGCGCCAAGCAGGCGCAGATCTCCAGGCTTCGCGAAGACGACTTCGTCAACCGTCTCGAACTCGGCGCTGCGCAAGTACGCGTAACCGACATCACGCGCAATCGTGATGCTGTTCGCCATCACGAACGTCAGTCCCTTCTTGCTCACGCTGATTCCTGCCTCTGCCAAGACCGTTTCCGGCAGCCATGTGTACTCGGAGCCCGTATCCACGATCACCTTCCGGACGTTGACCGGTGGTCGCTTTCTGGTGAGTTCCTGAAGCTCACAGTCGACGGTGAACGCACCCATGATGATTCCATCGTAGCGGAAACCGCCTTCCGCGACGTCCGGTCCGGTAGTGCTACCGTAGCGGTTGAGCGATCATCTTCCGATCGTGTGCGAATTCGGGCCTGCCTGACTACGCCTTCATCGTACGGATGCCGTAGAGCGGTATCCGGGCATCACGCGTGACGATCGCCAGCCCCTCCACCTGCGCCTGAGCGACCAGCATCCGGTCGAACGGGTCGCCGTGATGGGGTGGAAGCGCGCCGGCCTGTTCCGCGTGCAGAAACGTCAGATGCAGCGGCAGGAAACCCTGCTGCCTGACGCCCGCTTCCAGGTCATCCGGCGCGCGGAGTTTTCCGAGTGCCCGCTTCACGGCGATCTCCCAGCCGCTGACCGCGCTGACGAATACATCGTTGTGTTCGTCCTCCAGCGCCTCACGTGTCTCGCGTCTCAGCTTGCGCGGCTCCGTCAGTGACCATAGCAACACGTGCGTGTCCAGTAGCAGGCGCACGATTAGTCCTCTTCGTCGGGGAATATCTTCGAGTTCCAGAAGGCCTCGATGACCTCGGGGGGCGTTTCATCGAAGTCCGGAGCAATCCAGATTCGACCCTCCAGTGCTCCGAGCTTGCGTTGAGCCTTCCGTTCGCGGTACGGCACCAGACGCAGATACGGCTCGCCGGCCCTGGCGATTACGACATCCTCGCCTTCCCAGGCCGCCTTGGCGAGCCGCGAGAGCTGCGACTTCGCCTCGTGCATGTTGACCTTCATTGGCCAGCCTCCAAAAATTAGCTAAGTCGGACTAAGTCTCACATTTCATCCGCAGCCTGTCAACCCTGCGGGCTCCTGCTCCGAACCGCACACTTCCGATAGACTGACCCTCCGCTGCCCGTTCAGCCGGGATGCGTCGCTGTTCGAATGCAGCGGGGGTTTCACCACGGGCTCCTGGGCGTCTGGCCAGTCCATGCAAGTGACACGCAACGCAGTCGCCATCCCCGTGGTCGCCCTGGTCTGGGCCGGCGTAACGATCGGCGGGTCGCTGATTGCCGCCCCGTCCAAGTTCCAGGCGGCTTCGCTGACTCTGGCGCAGACGCTCGAGGTAGGCCGCGCCCAGTTCTTCTGGCTGGGCGTCGCCGAAAGCCTGCTGTGCGCCGCCCTGATCGGGGCCCTGGCGTTACGTCCCGCCAATGCCCGGCTACGGATGGGGGCGCCGATCCTCGTCTTTGGCGTGCAATGGCTCATCGTCATGCCCTTTCTCGACGACCGGACGGTGCGGAGGATTGCCGGCGAACCGGTCGGCGAGAGTCACCTGCACCTGGTCTTCGTCCTGCTGGAGATCCTGAAGGTCGCGATGCTGATCGCGGTCGGGGTGGCCGCGCTGCGGTACACGCGAGACGAGAACGAAACATGGCGCTGACAATCACACAGGTCGACGCGTTCGCCACCAAACCGTTCGAAGGCAACCCGGCCGCGGTCTGCCTGCTGCCCGAACCGGCGGACGCCGGCTGGATGCAGCGGGTGGCGCGCGAGATGAACCTGTCGGAGACAGCGTTCCTCGTGCGCCGAAGCGACGGCGACTTCGATCTACGCTGGTTCACGCCCGGTGTGGAAGTCGACCTTTGCGGCCACGCCACGCTGGCAAGCGCCCATGTGCTGTGGGAATCCGGGCATGCAGCGCCGGACGCACCCTTGGTCTTCCATACGCGCTCGGGCCAATTGGCGGCGTCCCCACGCGACGGCTGGATCGAGATGGACTTCCCCGCGGAACCGGACGAATCGGCGATCGGTCCGGCCTGGCTGGCCGATGCCCTCGGAGCCAAGGCAACTTATGTTGGACGCAACCGCTTCGACTACCTGGTCGAAGTGGACACCGAAGCGACGGTGCGAGGCCTGGCTCCGGATTTGCGACGGATCGCGGAACTCGGCGGGCGCGGGCTCATCGTCACCGCCCGCGCCGAAACCGAGGGGTTCGACTTCGTATCGCGGTTCTTCGCGCCATGCACTGGTATCGACGAAGACCCCGTCACCGGATCCGCCCACTGCTGCCTGGGACCCTACTGGAAGCGCAAGCTCGACCGGGATGCGTTCACGGCGTGGCAGGCATCGGCGCGCGGCGGGCTGGTCAGGGTCACGGTCCGCGGGGACCGCGTCCTGCTGTCGGGTCAGGCGGTCACCGTGATGCGCGGCGAGTTGGTGGCCTGAGGCGCCGAATCCCGCGCCTCAGTCGCAGAGCGCGTTCGCCAGCGCCGTGAAGTCTTCGACAATCAGGTCGGGCTGGTGCGGCGAATCGCCGAAGGGCCGCCGGCGACGATCGATGAACGCCGTACGCATCCCGGACGCCTTGGCCCCGATGCAGTCGAACGTGTGGTTGGCAACGAAAAGCACGCGGGCCGGGTCGAGACCGAGCCGCTTGCACGCCATTGCATAGGTCGCCCGGTGCGGCTTGAAGTAGCCGGCCTCTTCCACCGAGATCACTGCGTCGAAGCCGAATCCGACGTGCGGCTTCGCTGCCTCCAGCATGTCGCGGTCGCCATTGGAGAGAATCGCCAGCCGGTAGTGACGGCGTAGCCGCGAGAGCGCCTCGAGTACGTCGGGGAAAGGCTTCAACCGCTCGATGCAGGCGACCAGCCGGCGCGCGTCGTCGTCGGTGAAGTCGATCCCGGCCCGCCGCATCACCTGCGATACGGCACGCTCCCCGATCCGGCGGTAGGAGGTGTGACCCGCATCGCACAGGGCGTCGATCATCGAGTCCTCGAAGTGCGTCCGCCGCCACCAGGTGACGAAGCGGTGGGGGTCGCCGCGCCACCCCTTCTCCGCCAGGAAAGGCGCGGCCATCTCCGTCAGGCCGCCCTGCATGTCGACGACGGTGCCGTACTGATCGAACATCAGGGCGGCGACCTCCGGGCGTAGCCAGCCCAACTCGTCGGTGGACATCGTGTGCGTATTCTGCCCGCAGCCGGGCCATCGGGTCGAATGCGGGACTGCCTTCTATATGACTAGTGCTATAGTTGTCTCCGTACGGACTCCAGAATGAGCCTTGACCACATCCTGCTCGGCATGCTCGGCAAGCCGGCGAGCGGCTACGACATCAAGCGCGACTTCAGCGAGGGCGCCCGCCACTTCTGGTCGGCCGAATTGAGCCAGATCTATCGGGCCCTGAAGAAGCTGGAGGAACGCCGCTTGCTGCGGAGCTGGCTGGAACCGCCAGCCAAAGGCCCGACGCGGCGCGTTTATCAGCGGACCACCGACGGACGCGAGGAACTGATGCGCTGGCTCACCGCCGGCCCGCAGATGGGCACCGAACGATTCGCCTATATCGCCCAACTGTGCTTCATGCACGAAGTGGACGACCTGGAAGCGACCGGTGATTTCATCCTGGAACTGCGCTCCCGGCTGACCACGTTTTTGGCGCTCTTGCGGCAGGCGGAATCGGATACCGCGGGGGCGGATGGCTCCCGCCTGGAGTCCCTCGGCGCCGAGGACTTTCACGTTTATCTGGCCGTGCGCATGGGCGTACGCTCGCTGCTGGCCAAGATCGACTGGTGCGACGAAGCGCTGGAGCGAATCGAACGCCGGCGGCGGCCCCGCCCCGTCGCCGCCGAGAATGTAGCGGAGCCGACCGAGGCGCTTGGCGGTGGCTGAGACGATTCACGACCTGCTTCGCGGGCTGCACATCTCGACCGGGTTCGTCGGCCTTGCGGCCTTTTGGATCCCGGTCCTTGCGCGAAAGGGCGGCCGCCTGCACGTCGGCGCTGGCCGCGTGTTCGTCTGGTGCGCCTATGTCGTGGCGCTGACTGCGATCGGTTCTACCTTCTGGGCGCTGCTGCATCCGTCGAGCTGGGCCGGCCGGCCCGGTGCGCTGACGTTGGCAGAGGTCCCTGCCAGCGAAATCATGTTCGTCGCCATTCTCGGTTTCCTTGGTCTTCTGCTGCTGGCCGGCGTCGAGTGGGGTCTCCGCGCGACGCGGACGCGCCGCCAGCCGGACCAGTTCGCAGGGTGGCGCCTCCGGGCCCTCAACCTGGCGCAGGTCGCAGCCGGCATGGCGCTAGTCGTCTTCGGCCTGTTCCACGTCGTCCGTAGCAGCGGCGGCCCGTTCCTGATCCCGATGGCGCTGGGAGCCTTCGGCATCGCCGGCTACTTCGAAGATCGCCGATTCCTCGCGAATCCCCGCCCCACGCCAATGGCCTGGTGGTACAAGCACATGGAGACAATGGGAGGAGCGGGAATCGCCTTCCATACCGCTTTCCTCGTCTTCGGCGGTCAACGCCTGTTCGACGGCGCCCTCATGCAGGGCACATGGTCCTTCCTGCCATGGATTCTGCCGGCCGCAGTCGGCATCCCGGCGCTTCATGTCTGGACGCGTTACTACAAACGGAAGTTTGGAGAGCTACCGGAGCAGGTCGCGATGCCAGGCGCACGAACCCGCTAGCAGCCGGCGCCGAGCGCGTCAGGCGGTTTCGATACCGGCCGCCGCCGTCAACTTCAACTCGGCGGTCGAAATCTCGCGCATCTTGTATTTCTGCACCTTGCCGGTGACGGTCAGCGGGAAGCTCTCAACGAACTTCCAGTAGCGCGGGATCTTGTAGGTCGCGATCTCGCCGTGACAGAAGGCGCGCAGCTGCTCCCCGGTCACGGCGGCGCCCGCCTTCAGCCTCACCCACGCCATCACTTCTTCGCCGTACCGGGCCGACGGCACACCGATGACCTGGGCATCCTCGATGTCGGGATGCGTATAGAGGAACTCCTCCACTTCCCGCGGGTAGACGTTCTCGCCCCCGCGGATGATCATGTCCTTGATGCGCCCGACGATCCTGACGTAGCCATCGCCGTCCATGGTCGCGAGATCGCCCGTGTGCATCCAGCGTGCTTCGTCTATCGCCACGGCCGTCGCCTTCGGGTCATCCCAGTAGCCGAGCATGACGCAATAGCCACGCGTGCAGAGCTCCCCGGACGTTCCCCGTGGCACTACCCGGCCGGTCTCCGGATCAATGACCTTGATTTCGGCGTGTGGATGGATGCGGCCCACGCTGGAGACGCGCCTCTCGACCGAGTCGTCGACGCGGGTCTGGGTCGAGACGGGCGACGTCTCGGTCATGCCGTAGCAGATGGTTATCTCGCGGACGTTCATCCGCTCGCGAACCTGCTTCATCACCTCGATCGGGCAGGGCGAGCCGGCCATCACGCCGGTGCGCAGCGACGAGAAATCCGTTCGGTCGAAGTCGGCGTGGTTCAACTGGGCGATGAACATCGTCGGCACGCCGTAGATGGACGTGCACCGTTCTTTCTCGACCGCGGCGAGGGTGGCGGCCGGATCGAAGCCTTCGGACGGCACGACGATGCACGACCCGTGCGACGTGCAGGCGAGGTTACCGATGACCATGCCGAAGCAGTGGTAGAAGGGAACCGGCACCGCGATTCGGTCAGCTTCCGTATAGCCCAGGATCTCGCCGCAGAAGTACCCGTTGTTCAGGATGTTGTGGTGCGAGAGGGTCGCCCCCTTGGGCGCACCGGTCGTGCCCGACGTGTACTGGATGTTGATCGGGTCGTCGAAGCGTAGGCTCGCCTCGCGTTCGGCGAGCGTGGCGTCGTCGACAGCGGCCGATTCCTCGAGCAGCGCGTCCCACCCGTCGTCCAGAACCACCGTTTCGGTCAGTGCCGGACAGCCGGCGCGGACGCTGCCGACAATCGCCGCGTAGTCGGCCGAACGGAACCGCCGGGCGTGCAGGAGGAAGCGGATTCCGGACTGCTTGAGCGCGTACTCCAGCTCGTGAGCCCGGTACGCCGGGTTGACGTTGACGAGTATCGCGCCGATACGGGCGGTCGCATACTGCGTGACGACCCACTCGTAGCGGTTGGGCGCCCAGATCCCGACGCGGTCGCCGCGGGCTATGCCGTGGGCGAGGAGCGCGAGCGCGAGGCGCGTGGTCAGGTCCCAGAGTTGCCGGTAACTGGCCCGAAAGCCCTGGTCGCAAACGACAAGAGCATCGCGCTCGGGGAACCGTTCGACCGTGGCGCGAAGGTTCTCGCCGACGGTCTCGCCCAGCAGGGGCGCGTCGGTTGCGCCGTGCACGTACGAAGATGCGGCCACCGCGCCCGATTATAGTGAGCCGGTAGAATCGGGTTGTATGGACGAGAATCTGCGCACCGCCGTCCGTGACCGGTACGGCGCGGCGGCACGCCAAGCCGCGGCCGAAGCTGATGGCGACGGTGGATCCGCCGGGACATCCTGCTGCGGTTCCGAACCGGTGGAGTTGGTCGACCCCGTAACCGCGAACCTCTACTCCGCCGACGAGACGGGCGGGCTGCCGCACGCTGCCCTGCTGGCGTCGCGGGGATGCGGCAACCCGACCGCCCTTGCCGAACTCTCCCCCGGCGAGGTAGTCCTGGATCTCGGCTCCGGCGGCGGGATCGACGTCCTGCTCTCCGCCCGCCGCGTCGGGCCGGCGGGCAAGGCCTACGGCCTGGACATGACGGACGATATGCTCGAACTGGCGCGGGCGAACCAGGCGAACGCCAGCGTCACGAACGTCGAATTCCTCAGGGGCGAGATCGAGAACATCCCGCTGCCGGACGCCGTTGTGGACGTGATCATCTCGAACTGCGTCATCAACCTCTCCGCCGACAAGCCGCGCGTGCTGGACGAGGCGTTCCGGGTCCTTCGGCCCGGCGGGCGGCTGGCCGTGTCCGACATCGTGGTGCGCGGCGCAGTCGATGGACGTATCCGCGAGAGCGTAGAACTCTGGATCTGCTGCGTGGCGGGAGCCCTTGAAGAAACGCAGTACCGCGACTATCTGGCGACGGCCGGGTTCAGCAACATCGCCATTGAGCCGACCCGGGTCTACGATCTCGAGGAAACCCGCGCGCTCGTAGCCAACCGGACGGAAGACGCGGACAGCATCGCGCGCACCGTGGCCGGACGGTTCATGTCCGCCTTCGTGCGCGCGACGAAGCCCCTGCCGGGGAGCTGACGGCGCCTTCCGCGATGCCCGAAGCTGGTCGTCCGGCCGTCTGGCGGCGGCACCCCGTCCTGGCGGTCGCCCTCCCGTCCATCGTCTCCGCCGTCCTGCTGGCATACCTCGCCGTCGCCCTGGCCGCCGCCGAGACGCTGACGAAACCGCGCCGCCGCGCCCTGGTGTCGTCACCCGCGGCCCTGAACCTGACCTACGAAGACGTAGCGTTCGACAGCCGCGGCGATGGCATTCCCTTGCGCGGCTGGTTCGCCCCGGCCGACGGCAGCGACCGCGTGGTGGTCATCGCGCACGGGCGCAACTCGACCCGCACCGGTGACGACGGCGAGCTGGTGCCCCATGCCGCGGCCCTCGTCGACGCGGGCTTCAACGCGCTGCTGTTCGACTTCCGCGCGCACGGCGAGTCCGGCGGCGTCCGCTACACGCTGGGATGGGCCGAGCAGGGCGACCTGCTGGGCGCGGTCGACCACCTCAAGGCCCGCGGGTTTCGGTCGGAACGCATGGGGTTCTGGGCTCACTCGATGGGCGCCGCCGCGGTCCTGTTGGCATCCGCGGGTTCACCCGACGTCCGCAACATCGTGGCTGACAGCAGCTTCGCCCGGCTCGACGACCTTCTGGCCCGGCAACTGCCCATCGCGAGCGGACTGCCGGGTTTCTTCAATCCGCCCATCCTCTTTTTCACGCGAACGGTGTTCGACGCGGATGCGTCCATCGTCAACCCGGTGGATGTGGTCGCGGGACTCCCACCGGACTCGCTGTTCGTCATTCATGCCGAGGCGGACCGGCTTATCCCGGTCGACCACGCCCACCGCATCGCCGCCGCGGCGGGACCTGCCGTCTACGACCTCTGGATCTTCCCGGGCTCATCCCACGACCGGGTATCGATAGATGCCCCGGACGAGTACCGGGATCGTGTGCTGACGTTCTTCGACGAGAAGCTGCCACCCGGGCTTTCCCCACATCGGGACTGACGCCGACAGACGTCATTCCACCATTGCGTCCAGCCCCATACCGATGGCCCGCGTGAGCTGCGTGAGTTCGTCAGCGTCGATCACGTAGGGCGGCATCAGGTAGATCAGGTCGCTGAACGGCCGGATCCAGACGCCCGCTTCCACGAAGATCCGCTGGAGGGCCGCCACCGGCACGGCAGCGCGCGTCTGCACAACGCCGATCGCCCCGAGCACGCGCACGTCGGCCACCGCGGGATGCGTCGCGTAGCGCCCGAGTTCCGCCGCCAATTGGGTCTCGATGGACGCCACCCGCTCCTCCCACGGCCCTTCGAGGAGCAGTTCGACGCTCCGCTTCGAGACCGCGCAAGCAAGCGGGTTGGCCATGAAGGTGGGCCCGTGCATCAGCACGCCGCCGTCCGCGGAGACCCCCCGGGCAACACGCGTCGTGGCAAGCGTCGCGGCCTGACTGAGGTAGCCGCCGGTCATCGCCTTCCCGAGGCAGAGGACGTCCGGCGCCACGCCGGCGTGCTCGCAGGCGAACATCCGGCCGGTGCGCCCGAAACCGGTGGCAATCTCGTCCAGGATCAGCAGCACGTCGAACCGGTCGCAGAGCGTCCTGACGTGTCGCAGGTACGCGGCGTCATAGAACCACATGCCGCCCGCCCCCTGCACGATCGGCTCGAGCACGACCGCGGCAATCTCGGCGTGATGTTCCTCGAGGATGCGCCGGATACCCGCCTCGTCGTCCGGGTGAAGCGGCTCTCCCGGACGGGTTCTGGGCCGGTCGGCAAACCGGTGATCGGGCAGGATGCCGCGAAAGCGTTCGTGCATGCCGGTTACGGGATCGCAGACGCCCATGGCGCCGAGAGTGTCGCCGTGGTAGCCGCCCCGAATGGTCGCGAACCGCCGCTTCCCGGGGTGCCCCTGCGCGTGCCAGTGCTGAAGCGCCATCTTGAGTGCCACTTCCACCGCGACCGAACCGGAATCGCAGAAGAACACGTGCTGCAGGCCGGGCGGAGTCAACTCGATCAGCAGCCGCGCCAGCTCGATCGCCGGTTCGTGGGTGAGGCCGCCAAACATGACGTGCGCGGTGTCGTCGAGCTGCTGCCGCATGACGGCGTTGAGAGCGGGATGGTTGTAGCCGTGGATGGCGCACCACCATGACGCCATGCCATCGATCAGTTCGCGGCCGTCCGCGAGCCGGATGCGCACGCCTTCGGCGGACACCGCCTGATACACCGGCAGTGGATCGACCATCGACGTGTAGGGGTGCCAGATGTGGCGCCGGTCGAACGCTAGGGAATCGGTCACGGGCGCGCGCCCGTATCTACTGCTCGACCAGCGGAAGAAAGATCGAGATTCGATCGTCCACGCCGACGGCCCGGGAGATATGGCCCTGGCCGGTCGTATCCTCCGCGAGGAGGATGTGGCCCGGGTGGAGGCGGATGACTGATCCGTCGCCGATCTCCACCTCGCTTTCGCCTGCAAGGGTAATCACGTACTGGCGGCGGGGCGCGGTGTGCCAGTCGATGAAGTAGTCGGGCGACGTGCGGCGGAACTGGACGCTGGCGACGTCGACGGGGTCGGAGAGCTCGGTGGCGCCGCGCTGTGAGGTGAGCGGCACGTCGTACTCTTCGGCGTGCGTCTTGCCGTCGTCTCCGGTGTAGATGCGCGTGACGCGGATCGGCGTGCGCTCCTGGGCGTGCAATGCTCCGTCGGCGATTCCGTTGTTGCCGCCGGAGGCGGCCAGGCCCAGCAAGAAACCGGCGCCAAGACAGAGGACGGGAAGCCAGGCGACGGTGAACGCGCGGTGCAGAAAGGTCGTGGTCATCGGTCCTGCTCCTGCTCCTGTTGAACGGTCTGAACGCTACCGGAGGTCCTGGAAGAAGGCGCGGATGTCGTCGGTGAGGAGCTCCGGCTGCTCAAGCGCGGCGAAGTGTCCGCCTTCGGGCATTTCGGTCCAGCGTGTGACGTTGTGCGACGCCTCCACCCATGCGCGCGGCGGGAGGAAGATCTCCCCAGGGAAGATGGCGCAGCCGACCGGCACCTCGATGTAGCCGGTTCCACGGGGCGCCCTCCGCGACTCGTAGTAGATACGCGTCGACGACGTCATCGTCTGGGTCGCCCAGTAAATGGTGATGTTCGTCAGCAACTCGTCCTTCGTGAAGCGGCTCTCGACATCCGCGTTGCAGTCGCACCAGGTGTGGAACTTCTCGACGATCCAGGCGGCGAGACCGGCCGGGGAGTCGTTCAGCCCGTAACCGAGCGTCTGCGGCTTGGTTCCCTGCAGGTTCAGGTAGGCCTGCTCACCCTGCCAGAACTCGTTCCTCGCCTGGAACCGGGCCATTTCCTCCGGCGGCACGCCTTCCGTCGGGTCGGCGCCAGGCGGCGGACCCGCGGTAACCATGTTGATGTGAACGCCCACGACCCGATCCGGATGCTGCGCCGCCTGCCAGCGGCTGATGATGCTCCCCCAGTCGCCACCCTGGACGCCGTAGCGTTCGTAGCCGAGCCGTTCCACGAGTTCTCCGATGATCTCCGCCATCTTCTCCGGGTGATAGCCCCGTTCGGTCGGCTTGTCGGAGAAGCCGTAACCCGGAATCGAGGGCGCAATCACGTGGAACGCGTCGGCCGCGTCGCCGCCGTGCGCGGTCGGGTCGGTCAGCGGCCCGATGATCTTGTGGAACTCCAGAATCGAGCCGGGCCAGCCGTGCGTGATGACGAGCGGCAGTGCATCCTCATGAGGCGACCGCTGATGGATGAAGTGGATGTCGAGGCCGTCGATCGTCGTGCGGTACTGATCGAACTGGTTCAGCATCGTCTCCTGGGCGCGCCAGTCGAATTCATCACGCCAGTAGGTGAGCAACTCCTCCAGATAGGCGCGCTCCGTGCCGTAGTCCCAGCCCGTGCCGGGCAGTTGATCGGGCAGCCGCGTCTGCTCCAGGCGCAGTCGGAGGTCGTCCAGGACTGCGGCCGGCACGTCGATCGTGAACGGGCGGATGGCCTCGGGGTCGCCGGTCGTGTTGGCGGGAAGTTCCATGGCGGGTGGGGGTCCAGACGGTGTTTCGCCCGTTGGCGGCGGCCCGGAAGCACACGCGGCGGCGATGGAGGCGACGAGCAAAAGGCCGGCATACCGGCGAATGCCGGCCTGGAGGCCGACGCATCGGCCGGCGCACCGAGGGGCGTACCATGAATGCATGTTGTCTTACCTCAACCCCCGGTAGAACGCCCGGACGTCCTCCGTCAGCAGGTCCGGCTGCTCCAGGGCGGCGAAGTGTCCCCCCTCGGGCATCTCGGTCCAATGCACCAGGTTGTACGCCGCCTCGGCCCACGCGCGGGGCGGGATGGTGATTTCCTTCGGAAAAATGGCGCCGCCGACCGGCGTCTCGATGTAGCCGGTGCCGCGGCGCGGCGCGCGGCGTGACTCGTAGTAGATTCGCGTCGACGACGTGATCGTCTGCGTCACCCAGTAGATGGTGACGTTCGTCAGCAGCTCGTCCTTCGTGAAGCGGCTTTCTACGTCACCGTTGCAGTCGCACCAGGTGTGGAACTTCTCGACAATCCAGGCGGCGAGGCCGGCCGGCGAATCGTTCAGCCCGTAGCCGAGGGACTGCGGTTTCGTCCCCTGCACGTTGCTGTAGCCCCGCTCGTCCGCGAAGGCTTCCTGGCGCTCGCGCGTCCGGGCCAGCTCGTCCGGCGGCACGCCCGCCTCCGGGTCGTCCACGTCGGGGCGTGGCGCCGACACCATGTTCAGGTGGACGCCCACCACCCGGTCCGGGTGGTGGACCGCCTGCCAGCGGCTGATGCTGCTCCCCCAGTCGCCGCCCTGCGCGCCCCACCGCTCGTAGCCAAGCCGCCCCATCAGCTTGCCGAACAGCTCGGCCATCTTCTCCGGGTGGTAGCCGGGCTCGGCCGGCTTGTCGGAAAAGCCGTATCCGGGGATCGACGGTGCGACGACATGGAACGCGTCGGCCGCATCGCCGCCGTACGCGGTCGGATCGGTGAGCGGCCCGATGATCTTGTGGAACTCCATGACCGAGCCGGGCCAGCCGTGGGTGATGAGGAGCGGGAGGGCGTCCTCGTGGGGAGACCGCTGATGAATGAAGTGGATGTCGAGACCGTCGATCGTGGTGAGGTACTGATCGAACTCGTTCAGCATCGATTCCTGGACGCGCCAGTCGAATTCATCACGCCAGTAGACGAGCAACTCGTCCAGATAGGAGCGCTCCGTGCCGTAGTCCCAGCCCGTGCCCGGTAGCTGATCGGGCAGGCGGGTGCGGTGGAGACGTGCCTGGAGGTCGTCGAGCACGGCGTCGGGAACGTCGATCGTGAACGGACGGATCGCTTCCGGATCGCCGGTGGTGTTCTCTGGGAGCTCCATCGCGGGCGGGGGGCCGGAGCCGGCGGCGGGGACCGGCGGCGGTTGGCCGGCGCATGCCGTGGCGAGCGCCGTGATAATCAGAATGCCGGCGCAATGGAGAATGCCGGCCTGGAGGCCGGCGCACCGGTCGGTGAGCGAAGCTTCTGTATTCTTCATGGTCCTGGGAGAACGCCCTGCGTGGAGAGGGCGATGCGATAGAGGCCGGTCCGCGCCGTCATATAGAGCGTACGCCCGTCGTCGCCCCAGCCGACGTTGGCCGGCACCTCGTCCGGCATGATCGTGCCGAGGTGGCTGCCGTCCGGCGCGAAGACCCAGACGCCTCCCGGGCCGGTGGCGAAGAGGTGACCCGCGCGGTCAACCTTCAGGCCGTCGGCCCCGCCCTCGGCCGTCTGATCGTTCACGTCGTAGAAGATGCGGCCGTTGCTCGCGCCGTTCTCGTCCAGGTCGTACGCGAACCAGACCTTCTGGTTCTCGTCGGAGTTGGCAACGTACAGGACCGATTCATCGGGTGAGAGGGCGATGCCGTTCGGGCGGCTCTGATCCCGCACCAGAAGCTCCAGTTCGCCGTCCGGGTGGAGGCGGTAAACGCCGTTGAAGTCCAGCTCGCGCAGTGGCGACTCCTCCAGACCCTCCAGCCCGTAGGGCGGATCCGTGAAGTAGAGCGATCCGTCCGAGCCGTACGCCGCGTCGTTCGGACTGTTGAGGCGGCTACCCTCGAAGTTGTCCACCAGCGTGGTCCGCGTGCCGTCCGGCTCGAGCCGCGAGATGCGCCGGTTGCCATGCTCGCAGATGACTACGCGGCCCTCGGCGTCGAGCGTGAGTCCGTTCGACGAGAGCGACCGGAGCCCCTCCGCATCGCCTTCGAAGACCGGATCGATGAAGGGGCTGGCGCCTGCCTCTTCCGACCACTCATGGATGGCGTTGGCCCGGACATCGGAGAACAGAAGGCGTGACTCGCTCCGGATCCAAACCGGCCCCTCGGTGAAGACGTAGCCGTCCGCCAGTTTCTCGATCTGCGCGCCGGTCGGCACCAGCGCGTCAAGACGCGAGTCGACCCGCAGAATGCTGCCCGCGCCGGCGGGTTCGGTCACCGGCGCGCCGTCGGCCGACTCCTCCATCGCGGGTGCCGGTTCGCCCCCTCCGCCCCCGCCGCAGGCCGCACCCGCCGCCACGCTCAACGCCGCCAGCGTCACAAGCAGCGTTGTCCTCTTCGTTGTGCTGTCGTCAGGCATGTCGTTAACTCCCGTCCCTAGAACATGGCTCTAGCTGTTCCCGTTCGCTGTCGCCGCTGCCTTGGCCCGCCGGAGTGCGGGCACCAGTTGCCGCTCGAGCAGCCTGTCCAGCTCCCGCCGGTGCGTACGCCGACCGTCTCCGGGATTCGGCGACGACGTGGCCACGATCACGCTGTCCAGGTCCGGAACGACAAATATGAACTGACCGCCGTAGCCCCACGCGTAGTACGCGGGGTGTCCGCCCAACAGGCGCATCCACCAGCCGTAGCCGTACTGACGCCGGCTGTAGCGGGACGCGGTACGAGGCGTGAACGACTCCCGCACCCACTCGGGCGACACTACCTCGAACCCGTCAACTGATCCGCCGCGCCGGTAGAGGTCGCCCACTGCCATCATCGCGCGCGGCGTCATGGTCATCTCGTTGCCGCCAAAATAGACGCCCTGCGGGTCGCGCAACCAGGCCGGCAGCGTGATGCCGAGGGGCCGCGCGAGGTAGCGGCGCCCGTACTCCAGCGTGCTCATGCCCGTGGCGCGGGTCAGGATGGCTGAGAGCAGGTGCGTGCTCCCGGTGCTGTAGATCATCCGCCCGCCGGGCTGGTCCACCATCGGCCGTGTCAGCACGTGCCGCACCCAGTTGCGGCTCTGCACCCACCGGCCGTAGTTCCGGTTCGAGGTGGTCTCGAGGCCGGCTCGCATCGTCAGCAGGTCCTCTACCGTGATCGACCGCCTCGGCGCCTCGGCGCCGGCCAGCTCTTCCGGGAAGAAATCGACAATGGGCTGACCGACGCTCCGGATGTCGCCCCGGTTGATGGCGATCCCCACCAGGACCGAGATGATCGACTTCGACGCCGACTTCAGGTTGGCAACGGTCCGCTCGCTCGTGCCGTTGAAGTAATGCTCTTCAATCAGCTCGCCGTCGACCGACATGAGCAGGCTGCGGAGGCGGGGCAACTCCCCGGCACGATCGACGATCGCATCCCGAGCCTCCGCCGCCAGGGATGGCAGCCCAGGTATCGTCCGCGTCTCGGCGGCCGAAAGGACGAGGCCGCCAACCGCCAGAGCGGCCGACAGTGCCGCCGCAGGAAACGCCGAGCCTCGCGTCATGAACATAGACCGAGAAGGGGCGATTATATCTCCGCCCCGGCGGATCGCACCTAAGACGGACGGCGCGAACGGACTGGACTATGCCGTCGCGGCTTCGGGACGCTCGGTGAGCCGCCGATATACGTCAAGGGCGCGGCGGGCCATCACCTCGGCGGTGTAGTGCTCACGAGTGGCGGCGGCGCCACGCGTGGCAAGCTCGCGGCGCGAATCGCCATCTTCGTGGAGACACCGGAGTGTCTCCGTCAGGGCGTCGATATCGTCCGGGGGAATCAATACGCCGCCGCCCGTGCGCTCGAGCAGCTCGACATAGGTGCCGCGGCGGGCCGCGACGACCGGCGTGCCGCAGGCCATAGCTTCGATCAGCGACAGTCCCTTCGGGTCGTCGTAGGTAGCGGGGACGGCAAACAGATCGAGGCGGCCAAGAAACGCTACCTTGTCCTCGAGCTCCAGAACGCCGCGGTAGTGCACGGCGTCGCCCAGGCCCCGCTCACGGACCGATGCGAGGATGCCGTCGAGATAGCCACGGTGCTCGGGGCCGACCCAGCCGGCCAGCTCGAGGCGGCTGCCCTCCAGCTGACCATCGGAGCGCAGGCGGTGATAGGCATCGGCGAGCAGGTGCACTCCCTTTTCCGGCGCGATGCGTCCCAGATAGCCGATAGTGAACGGCGCATCGCCCTTCTCGCCGCGATCCTGCGGCGGATAGTTGTCGGCGGTGATGCCCAACGGCACAACGTCGATCTTCGCTCCCGGAATCTGCAGGTATTCCGCCATATGGCCAGCGTAGTAGTCGCTCACCGCGATGAAACGATCGACCGCCTGCGCGTGCTGCCGGATCAACGCCAGGGCGCGGCTGTGGTAAGGCTCGACCAGGTGGTCGAGGAAGATGTCCTCTCCCTGCAGCGTGCAGCAAATGGGACGGTCGAGGGCGGCGCGCAGCTCCGGCGCCAGCGAAATCAGCAGCGAGTACGAAATGTCGACGACATCGGGACGCGGTTCGGTGCGAAGCCAGTGAAGCAGCTTGTCGAATTCCTTGCGCTGGTGGCCGTGGCGACCCTCCAGCATGGAAACTGTGAGCGCGCCGAGCGCCTCCGGCTGCGTCGGCATCCCCAACTTCGACACGAGCCGCAGGAGCCAGCGTGAATCCCAGAGACGATCGACCAGCCACGGCGTCCCCCGGAAGAAACCGGCCTGCTGCTCCAGGAACACGCTGACGCCGCCGAAGAAGATGCGACGTCCGCTGCTGGCGCTGGGTTCGTCGGTGCGGGGAGGCGTGTAGAGCGGAACCAGAATCGGCTCGTGACCCAGCCGCGTGAGCGCTTGCGCCAGCGTGTTGTCGCGGATGCAACTGCCGCAATACATGCCGCCTGCGCCCGCGGTCAGGGTCAGGATCCGCATACTAAAGTCTTACGTCGTGCTATTAATATGAGGCACGCGCCAAGCCTCCGCATATTAACTGCATCGCCATGTGCATTTAATATGCACGCTGCGCCGAAACCATCGCACGTCGGTCCGTGCAAAGCCCGTCAGCTAGCGGCAATGCAGTAGAGGAACTGCCCGCCCCGCAGGTAGATTTCGTCTCCCACGACGGCGGCGGAGGCGTCGATTGCGTCGTCCAGGGTGTTGGTCGCCAACACCTCCATCTCCGGCCCCGTCGCGATTACCAGCGTCGTTCCGTCGCGGCTCGTGATGTAGAGCCGGCCGTTCGCTACCACCGGCGAGGCGTAGATCTCTCGGATGCCGGGCAGTCGCTCCGGGCCGTAGAGCGGACGGCCGGTAGCCGCATCGTGGGCCGAGAGTATCCCCGAATTGCTCTTGGTGAAATAGAGAATGCCATCGTGCAGGACGGGTGACGGCACATACGGCGTATCGCGCTCAAGAGACCAGACGATCGCGTCGCTCTCGGTGATCTCGCCCTGCGCGCGAGACAGGTCGACGGCATACAGCCGGTTCCCGCGGTAGCCACTCATCAGGTAGACCACCCCGTCGGCCGCCACGGGTGACGGGATGGCGTTCAGCGTGACGCCCTCCCCCTCCCAGAGGAGCGCACCGGTCTCCGCCGAGTAACTCCGTATGCGGTCGGTGGCGCTCGTTATCACCTGGGCCTGACCGTCATGCTCGACGACGAGCGGCGTCGTCCAGGTCGTCTCTTCAGCCCGGTCGACGCGCCAGCGTTCGGCGCCGGTCCGCTTGTCGAGCGCCGTAACGAACGAGGGTCCCTGATGATCCCAGAGCACGATGATCGAGTCGCCGTGCAGCACGGGCGACGCCCCCTCGCCGAATCCGAGGCGGATCCGCATATCGCCGAAGTCGTGGTCCCACAGCGGCGTCCCGTCCATGTCGTAGCAGTAGAGGCCACGCGACCCGAAGAACGCGCATACCACTTCCCCGTCCGTCACCGCGGAGGCGGATGCCCAACTGTTCGTGTTGTGACGTCCCTCGTGCGGCTGCTGGGTAACCGCCGTCCGCTCCCAGGCGACCGAGCCGTCGCGGCGGTTGATCGCCACGATGACGAAGTGCAGCAACTCATCGGACCCGGTGGTTCCCATGATGCGGTTGCGAAGCCGGCCGAAGAAGCCGGTGCCACCTTCACCTTCCCCCGCGGGGACCGCGGTCAGGACAAAGACATGGTCGCCCCACACGATCGGCGAAGCGGAGCCGCCACCGGGAATGGGGATCTTCCAGCGTATGTTCTCCGTCTCGCTCCAGCGGAGCGGTGGATTGCCCGACGGAGCGACACCGGTCGCCAGTGGCCCGCGCCACTGCGGCCAGTCGTCGCCTTCCGGGGCCTGAGCCAGAAGTGTCGCGGCACCGAGCACAATGAGGCAACCGACGGCGGCGAGGCGCGCCGTGGGTCGGCGCACCATGTGAAGAAGACGCATCACGCGATCATAGCCGGACGCATCCGCTGATGGGTGGGATACAATCCGCCCATGATCATGACCACCACGCAGACATCGTCATCCTTCGCCTTCATGCTCGTTGCCCTGCTCGTCGTCGGCGTGGCCGCGTTTGCGGCGCAGAGAACCATTCCCGCACCGGAAGATGTCGCCGCGCCGCCGGCCGACGCCGAGACCACCGCGTCCGGCCTCGCCTCGAAGGTAATTGAGGCGGGCACCGGCAGTCAGCATCCCGGGCCGACCTCCACCGTGACGGTCCACTACACCGGCTGGCACACCAACGGCGAGATGTTCGACAGCTCGGTTGCGCGGGGCCAGCCGGCGTCGTTTCCCCTCAACCGCGTGATCGCGGGCTGGACCGAGGGCGTGCAGTTGATGGTGGCGGGAGAGAAGCGCCGGTTCTGGATCCCGGAAGACCTGGCCTACGGCGGCCGCCCCGGCTACCCGGCCGGCATGCTGGTGTTCGACGTCGAGTTGATCTCGATTCAGTAGACGGCGTGCCGGCGCGCCGACCTGCGGCGCGCCGATCTACTGCTTCGTCAGCTCCACCCCGTCCCAGGTGAAGCTGGTGAACTGATCGCTGCTGAAACTGACGACGACCGGCACGACGATCGAGTACTTGTCGTCGTCGCCGTCGTACTCGCGCACGACCAGCAGGGCATCCTGCTCGACGATGCCGTAGGTGCCCATCCCTTCTTCACCGTCGGCGTCCTCGAACTCGAAGAAGCCTTCCTCGTTGAACTTCATCCAGGGCGATCCGCCCTGGGCCTGAAACTCCTGCTCGCCGCGCAGACGACCGCCGGTCGGGAGCGCCTCCAGTTCCAGTTCGATGGGTTGGTTGTCGCGACTCCGGATCAACGCCGGCGTCCGTATCCCCTGATAGCCATCGCGCGTAAAGGTGATGTCGTACTGGGCCGACGACAGACCGATCATGAAGAACTCGCCGTTGTCTTCCGTCGTGGTCGTCGTCGGTGTTCCGCCGCCGTCGCGCTGCGCCGAAACCAGGACGCCCGGCAGGCCGTTGCCCCACTCGTCAGTTATCTTGCCAGTGACTCGCGCCTGGGCCGCAACATCAACCGTCGCGCCTGCCACCGCCAGGAATGCCACCGCCGCCACGAATCGTCCGTTGAGTCGCATCTGTCGCTCTCCCATGGATGTGGCGCACGGCGCGCCCGCAAACAATCGACAGCCTATACCCACGGACATGTTGCCACAAGCGGCAACCGGGAGTTCCTCTCTGCCGGTATGATTCGAACGGTTCCGACGAACGTTCCATCGGACACCGGACCGTAAGGAGGATGGCATGCAGAAGTTGCGACAGGCAGCGCTACTCGGCGCGCTGCTCGGACTCGCGGCGGGCGGAGGGCTCGCCGGCGCGCAGGAAGCAGTGAGCGTCGAAGACTACGAGGACGCGATGCAGGAGCTCCGCTACCTGGTGTCGGATGCCTCGATCCACCTCGACGCGAGCTATTGGGGCGATCTGGGCGAGGACACCGACAAGATGCGGGAGCAGTTCGCGAGGGTCGTGTCGTTCTGGGAGGCCCAGGGGCAGGCGGAGGCGGTTGAGCTAGCCGGGAACGCCATCGAGGCTGCCCGCGCCATCGCCCGCGCATCGGGGGCGCAGGATCCGAGTGCGGCAACGGCGGGACTTGAGGATCTCCGGGGCGCCTGCGCCGCCTGCCACGAGCAGTTCCGCGAGGAAACGGCGGACGGTTTCCGCATCAAGCCGTCAGCCCTGCAATAAGCGACGTCGCCTCGTCGCGTCCAGCCACGTCGCCCGTACAAACGAAGAGCCGGTCCGGCATGGCGCCGGACCGGCTCTTCCTGTCTCGCCCAGCCCAGAGATTTCGCGCTAGCGAAACTTCCAATGCGCCCTCCGCGGCGCGCGGGCTAGTTGGTCGGCCAGAGCACGCCCTGGCTGTTCTCGCCCTCGGCTCCCGCCGGAACCGGACCGATCCCCTTGTAGACGAACTTCTGCACGCGCGATCCCTCGTAGGTCTCGGTCGTGTAGATGTTGCCGTCGGAGTCGACCGCGATGCTGTGCACGGCGAAGAACATCCCCGGCTGGCGGCCGCCGTCCCCGAACGCGGTCAGCACCTCCATGGTCTCCCGCTCGATGATGTAGACCTTCATGTTCTGCCCGTCGGCCAGGTAGAGGTAGGTCTGTTCGGGGTCGGGTGAAAAGTCGATGTCCCAGGTCGAGCCCTGCGACCGGGTGTGGGTCGCGACGAAGTACTCGTCCACGAAGGTGCCGTCCGTCTGGAAGACCTGAATCCGATCCTCCGCGCGGTCGCAGACGTAGACGAGGCCGTCATTCGAGATCTCGCCGCAGTGGACCGGGCCGCGGAACTGCTGCGCCGGCGCGCCGCCCGGTTCGTACGGCCCGCCGAAGTCGTAGTCATCGTCCGGATCGTTCCCGTAGGCGCCCCAGTAGCGCTTCAGCTCGCCGGTGTCGGCGTCCACGACGGCCATACGCTTGTTGTAGTAACCGTCGGCGAAGTACGCCTCGTTCGCATCCGGGTCGATCCCGATCTTGGCGACGCGGCCGTAGCTGTCGGCCGCGTGGCTGTCGCGCTCGAAGATCCGGCGGCCATCCTCCTCGCGCACGAGCCGCGCGTTGTGGGTGCCGACCGACATGAGGAAGTCGCCGCTCCGCGTGAACTTCAGCACGTGCGCGTCACCCTGGCCGTTCCCGCCGATCCACACGTTGTCCATGTGGTCGACGGTAATGCCGTGGTTCGACTCCGGCCAGACGTAGTCGCCGGTCTCCGTGCCGGGGCCTCCCCAGCTGTCGACCAACTCACCCTCCTGGTTGAAGATCAGGACGGGCGGGCCGGGCTGGCAGCACTCGCTCACCGGGGGATCGGCCATCATGCCGACCTCAGTGTTGAGCACGAACTGATCCATCGTGTTGCGATGGAGTACCCAGATGAGATCCTGGGAGTCGACATCGACGCCGATCGTGGCGCCCATCAGCCAGTGGTTCGGCAGGTTGTACGGCCAGGTGGGATCCACCTCGAACATCGGCGCCTGCGCCGCATTGGGATCGGCCGGCGGCATGTCCGCTGCGGCTTCCTCGCCGCCGCCGGCAGCGCCGCCGCCACAGGCAACCGCCACGGCACCCGCGAGCGCGACTAGAACAAATGCGTACTTCCGACTCATCGTGTCCTCCCAGAAACCGGTGCCGGCCGACACAACATCGCGCAAGGCAGGCACACTTCGCTACGCTCGAACCGGCAACAGTATACTTGCAAATCGTCCCGGCGGGGCAAGGGGCTCCCGAACGCCGCGGACCAAGCAATCTCACGACGGCGATATGAACTTGCCGACCAGACACGGACCCTGGATCGTTGCGGCCGCGGCTGTCGCCTTCATGCTGGCGGCTCCCGCCATCCCGGTCGCCCACGACATCCCGACCGACGTGACGGTCCGGGCCTTCGTCAAGCCGGAAGGGGATCGCCTCCGGATGCTGATCCGCGTCCCGCTCGAGGCGATGCTGGACGTCAACTTCCCCCTTTACGGACCCGGCTACCTGGACATCGAACCGGCCCGGGAGCTCCTTCCGGACGCCGCCATGCTCTGGCTGGGACAGGAAATCGAGATCTACGAGGACGGCAACCGCCTTGCGGAGCCGACGATCGAGGCGATCCGCCTGTCGATTCCCTCGGACCGGTCGTTCGACGAGTACGACTCCGCCCTGGAGCATGTGACGTCCGGCCCGCGTCTTCCCCCGACCACGCAGATCATCTGGCGGCAGGCGATGCTCGACGTCCTGCTCGACTACGACACGGTGTCGGACCAGTCCAGCTTCGCAATCCGCCCTGGGGTCGAACGTCTCGGCCTTCGGGTGATCTCGGTCATCCGGTTCATCACCCCGACGGGGGCGGAGCGGGCGTTCGAACTGCGTGGCGATCCGGGCGTCGTCACTCTCGATCCCCGCTGGCACCAGGCCGCCTGGCGCTTCGTCGTTTCCGGTTTCGATCACATCCTCGACGGGACCGACCACCTGTTGTTCCTTCTCTGCCTGGTCGTGCCATTCCGACGGCTGCGGGCGCTGGTGCCCATCGTTACCGGGTTCACCGTCGCGCATTCGGTCACGCTGATCGCCTCCGCCTACGACATGGCGCCCGACACGCTCTGGTTCCCACCTGCGGTCGAGACCCTCATTGCGCTCTCGATCCTCTACATGGCGTTCGAAAACATCGTCGCCGCGGACGCGGGCCAGGTGGGACGGATCCGGCGGCGCTGGGTCGTGGCGTTCGGCTTCGGCCTGATCCATGGCTTCGGCTTCTCGTTCGCCCTGCGCGAGACGCTGCAGTTCGCCGGCTCGCACCTGCTGACGTCGCTCCTCTCGTTCAACATCGGCGTCGAGTTGGGTCAACTACTGGTGATTGCGCTCGCCGTGCCCATCCTGGAGCTGCTCTTCCGGTTCGTCATCAGCGAGCGGATGGGAACCATCCTCATTTCCGTCCTCGTGGCCCACACGAGCTGGCACTGGATGGCGGACCGCTACGAAACGCTTAGCCAGTACCCCCTCACGTGGGGCGCGGTGCTGAGTGCCCTGCTGGTCGGGATCATTCCTTGGCTGATCGCGATAATGCTGGCCGCGACCATCGCCTGGTACGGCCTGCGATTCGCGCGCCGGCAGCGGCCGGCAGGTGAAGCGGCAGCCGAGTAGCCGTCGTCTAGTCAAGCAGAGACTGGAGCAATAGTTGCGCGTCATCACGTTCGTCACGGTTGCCGCCCTCGCGGCACTGGCCGCCCCATCCGGCGTGGCCGCACAGGATCCAACCGAATCCCAAGACCCGGGAAGCCAGCCGCCGCTTGTCCTGGAGGGCATCGCGGGGGGAGCTGAGCTCCCACCGGCCGAGCGCTACCGCGTAGAACCGGTCCGCGTCGACGCGAAGCCGTCGATCGACGGTCGCCTGGACGAGGAGGAGTGGCTCCTTGCCGCCGTGATCGACGACTTCGTGCAGCAGGAACCGTCCGAAGGCGACCCGGCGACCGAATCCACCATCGTCCGCCTGATGTATGACGCGGAGATGCTCTACATCGGGGTGGAGGCGTACGACGACGATCCGAACGGCCTGGTGGCGACCGAAAAGCGGCGCGACTCGCTTCGTCTTCTGGACGAGGACAACTTCCAGATCATCATCGACACGTTCCGGGACCGCCGGTCCGGCTACATGTTCGTCACCAATCCGCTCGGCGCCAAACTCGAGCAGCAGGTGGCCGAGGAGGGCGAGGGTGGCTTCCGCGGCAACAGCTCGAACATCAACCTGAACTGGGACGGCGTCTGGGACGTCGCCACCCGGCGCAATCCCGACGGCTGGGTGGCGGAAATCGGCATCCCCATGGTGACCCTGCGTTTCCCGCGCGTCGAGCGGCAGGTCTGGGGCGTCAATTTCATGCGGAACATCCGCCGCAAGAACGAGCAGGTCTTCTGGGCGCCGATTCCGAGGGCGTACACGCTGACCCGGGTCAGCTTGGCGGGAACGATGAGCGGGATCACGCAGGTCAACCGCGGGCTCGACCTCCGCGTGACCCCGTACCTGCTGGCCAGCGGCAGCCAGGCCCGGAGTTCCGCGAACATCAGCCTCGCGGGCAGCGGCCTCGGGGACGCCGGGCTGGACGTGAAGTACGGCCTCGGCTCCGGCCTGAACCTGGATCTCACGTACAACACCGACTTCGCCCAGGTGGAGGTGGACGAGCAGCAGGTGAACCTGACCCGGTTCCCCCTCTTCTTCCCGGAGAAACGCGACTTCTTTCTGGAGAACGCCGGATTGTTCAGCGTCCGGACCCAGGGGTTCAACCGCGCCGCCGACCTCTTCTTCACGCGGCGGATCGGCCTGTCGCGGACCGGGCAGGCGATCCCCATCGTGGGCGGCGCGCGGCTCACCGGCAAGGTGGACCGGAACAACATCGCGGCGCTGAACATCACAACGCAGGCGCACGGCGCCGGCGACGCCCGCCGCCTGGGCGAGAACTTCTTCGTCGGCCGCTACAGTCGCGACATCTTCGCGCGCTCGAAGGTCGGGGGCATCGTCGTCAACAAGGAATCCGTCGGCGGCGGCCACTACAACCGGACCTTCGCCCTCGACACGACGCTCGCGCCGCACCCGCACATGTCCATGACGGCGTTTCTCGCCAAGACCGAGACGCCGGGCATGACCGGGAACGACATGGCCAGCTACTTCACGGCAGTCTGGCTGAGCCCGTCCTGGCGAATCTACGGCGAGTACACGGACATCCAGGACAACTTCAACGCCGAGGTCGGTTTCGTTCCGCGGGTCGGCATCCGCACGTCGAAGTTCCACGGCGAGTGGGATCCGCGGCCCGGCCGCTGGGGCATCCGGCAGTTCGATCCGATGTGGAACATCGAGTACACGACGGATCAGAACAACCGGCTGGTGACACGGCGCATGCACCACATGGTGGGCACCTACTTCGAGGACGGCTCCTCATTCACCGTCATCTACAACGACTTGTTCGAACAGCTCGACGAGCCGTTCCTGATCCACCGCGACATCAAGGACCCCGCGAAGAACGTCACAATTCCGGTCGGCCCATACCACTTCGGGCAATGGATGTTCCGGTACCGGAGCGATCCGTCGAAGCGCGTTTACGGCCAACTCGGCTACACGCCGCAGACTTTCTTCGACGGCACCCGGCTCGACACCACGGCGTCGCTTGGCATCCGCTTCACGCAGTCGCTCGCCACCGAGCTTCGCTTCACGCGGAACAACGTCGATCTGGCGGGGGGCTCGTTCATCGCCGACCTGGCCGCCCTGACGTTCGACTGGGCCGTCTCGCCCAACGTGACCCTGCGCACGCTGTCGCAGTACGTCTCGACCACCGGCGAGCTGAGCAACAGCATCCGGTTCAACTGGATCTACAGCCCGGGCAGCGACATCTACATCGCCTACGACGAGTTGCGCCTCGACTACCAGCCGACGGTCGGCGGCATCCGGCGCTACTCGCCCTGGATCCGCAACCGGCAGCTCGCGATCAAGATGACCTACCTCTTCTCCCGGTAGCCGCGCGGATTCGCGCCGCCGCGCGGCGCGTCGGAGGGAGGCGGAGCATACGCGTCCACTTCTCGGTGGAAGCGGCATTCTTCACCGCGGTCTCGACGAAGATCATGCCGCGGAGGCCGTCTTCGACGGTCGGGAAGTCGAGGGCGAGAGGGTCGGGAGACTCGCCTGCGATGCGGGCGCGGATGGTGTCGCAGGCGTTGGCGTAGATCGTCGCGAACGCCTCGAGAAACGCCTCCGGATGACCGGCCGGCAGGCGCGTAGCACGGGCCGCGGCGGGACTCGCCGCCACCACGTTCGGGTCACCGCGACGCCAGATCGTCTCCGGGCCATCGAGAGAGGTGACCTCCAGGGTCTCGGGAGTTTCCTGCCGCCAGCGGAGGCCGCCCTCCTCGCCGTAGACCCGGAGCGTCAGGCCGTTAGCCTCGCCCACCGACACCTGGCTGGCCAACAGAACCCCGCGGGCGCCGCCCGCGAAGCGCAGCAGGACGCTGGCGTCGTCGTCCAGGCGGCGTCCACGCACGAACGTGGCGAGGTCGGCGGAGAGGGCCGCGATGCGAAGGCCGGTCACGTACTCGGCCAGGTTCTCCGCATGCGTGCCAATGTCGCCGAGGCAACCGGCCGCGCCGCTTCGCTTTGGGTCGGTCCGCCACGCCGCCTGCTTCTGGCCGCTCCGTTCGATCGGGGTTGCGAGCCAGCCCTGCGGGTACTCGACCACGACCTTTCGGACAGGCCCCAGGCGGCCGCCGCGCACCAGGTCGCGGGCCAGCTTGACCATCGGGTAGCCGGTGTAGTTGTGCGTCAGCGCGAAGACGCGTCCGGACTGCGCGACGAGCCGCCGGAGCCGCCGCGCCTCGGCGACGTCGAAGGTCATCGGCTTGTCGCATACGACGTGGATGCCCGCCGCCAGCAGGGCCTTCGCGACCGGGAAGTGGAGGTGGTTCGGCGTGACGATGGTCACGAGATCGACCCGCTTCCCCGTTGGCAACCGGCCTTCCTCCGCGATCAGATGCTCGACCGAATCGTAGACGCGCGACGGATCGAGCATCAGCTCGCGCCCCTTGGCGCGCGAGCGCCGCGGGCTGGACGAGAACGCCCCGGCGACGAACTCCACCCCGCCGGAGAGCAAGGCAGCGCGACGGTGAACGTCGCCGATGAAGGCGCCGGGGCCGCCACCCACCATGCCGAGCTTGAGCGTCCGGCCGATAGTCGCTCCCATCGGCTCAGCGGTCCTGGCCGCCGGCGTCGCCCGGATCGTTGCTCCGCCGATCGAATGCGGCGTCGAAGGCCAGGCCGGAGGGCAGAAAGTCGATCGAGTGGACGAACTCGCACGACTCGCGGGCGCCATGCTCCCGGTCCATCCCGCAGTCCTCCCATTCGACCGACAGGGGGCCGGTGTAGCCAATCCGGTTGAGGGCGCGGATGATCCCCTCGAAGTCGACGTCGCCCCGGCCGACCGAGCGGAAGTCCCACCCGCGTCCAGGCGCGCCGAACTCGAGATGCGACGAGAGGATCCCGCTCCGGCCGTCGAGCGTGACGGCCGCGTCCTTCATGTGGACGTGGTAGATACGGTCGGAAAACTCCTCCAGGAAGCGGACCGGATCGACCCCCTGCCACTCCAGGTGGCTCGGGTCGAAGTTGAAGCCGAAAACCTCGCGACCGCCAATCGCGTCGAGGGCGCGGTGCGCCGTGACGAGATCGAACGCGATTTCGGTCGGGTGCACCTCGAGCGCGAACCGGACGCCGTTCTCTTCGAAGACATCGAGGATTGGATGCCACAACTCCGCGAACCGCTCGTAACCGGCCGCGATCGTCGCCGCGCCGACCGGCGGGAAAGAATAGAGCAGGTGCCAGATCGGTGAGCCGGTGAAGCCGCAGACCACCGGAACGCCGAAGCGCCGCGCGGCCCGCGCCGCGTTCTTCATCGTCTCTACCGCCCAGGCCCGCTTCCCTTCGGAGTCGCCGGCCAGCTCGGGCGGCGCGAACGCGTCCGACCTTTCGTCGTTCGGATCGCAGACGAGCTGGCCCGCCAGGTGATGCGAGATCGCCCAGCAATCCAGGCCGGAGGCCTTCAGCAGAGCGCGGCGCTCCGCACAGTAGTCGTCGTCGGCGGCGCCGCGGTCGACGTCGAAATGATCGCCCCAGCAGGCGAGTTCCAGGCCGTCGTAGCCGAACTCCGCCGCCTTCGGAGCGAGCTCCGCCAGCGGCAGGTCCGCCCACTGCCCAGTGAACAACGTGACTGCGCGCGCCATCGCTTGGGTGGTCAGCCGGTGTCGAGTATAGTGGCGGCGGAGGTTGTCCGATGGCTGAACTGACCAGGCGCGAGGCAATGGGCATGGTAGGCGTAGCGGCGGTCGGGGCCGCGGTCGGCCCGTCCCTGCCCGCGCACGCCACGGCGGGCGCGCTCCGCCAATCGGTCTGCCGCTGGTGCTTCAGCGACATTCCGCTCCGCGATTTCTTCGGGCAGGTGCGCGCCAGCGGACTCACCGCGGTCGACCTGCTGGACGAGGAGGAATGGGCGATCGCCCGCGAGTACGGGCTCGCCTGTTCCACCGGCTACGGCGGCGGGGGGACCATCTCCGACGGCCTGAACGACCCGGCCAATCACAAGGCGATCGTCCGCAATCTGGCGCGGAGCCTGCCGGCGGCGGCGCGCGCCGGCGTGCCGAACGTCATCGCCTTCTTCGGCAACCGGCGCGGCCTGAGCGACGCCCAAGGGGTCGACCATTGCGTGACGGCGCTGCGGCGCATCGCACCGATCGCGGAAAGCGAAGACGTGACCGTCGTCGTGGAGTTGCTCAACAGCCGGGTCGACCATCCCGACTACCAGGGCGACCGGACTTCGTTCGGCGTCGAGGTGGTGAAACGGGTTGCCTCGCCCCGCGTCAAGCTGCTGTACGACGTCTACCACATGCAGGTGATGGAGGGGAACGTCATCCAGACCATCCGGGACAACCATCAGCACATCGGGCATTACCACACGGCCGGCGTGCCGGGCCGCCACGAGCTGGACCGGCAGCAGGAGCTGCAATGGCCGGCCATCGCCCGGGCGATCGCGGAAACCGGTTTCCGCGGCTACCTGGCGCACGAGTTCATTCCGACGCGCGATCCGATGACGTCGCTGCGCGAGGCAGTCGCGAGCTGCCGCGTCTGACGGAGGACGACAGGATGCCCCACATCACCCGCCGCGAGTGGCACCGCCTGGCAATCGGGGGTGCGCTCGGCGCGGCCGCGGCCGGCTGGCTGCCGGCGGGCGTGCGGCACGCCAATGCCGCAGGGTCGACGTTCGCCGGCGTGCTGATCGGCCTCCAGAGCTACAGCTTCCGGGACATGAGCCTCGATGAGGGCATCGCGGCGATGAATGATCTCGGCATCACGAGCTGCGAGCTGTGGGAGGTGCACGTCGAGCCGCGCGAGTTGCGCCAGGCGGGTAACCGGGAGCAGTTGCGCCGTTGGCGGACGACCGTCCCGCTCGACTACTTCGAGGAGATCGGCGCGCGGTTCCAGGAGGCGGGCATCGAGCTGAACTCCTACAACCTCAGCTTCAAGGACCACTTCTCGGACGCCGAGATTGACCGCGGCTTCGAAATGGCGCGCGCCCTCGGCGCCCCCGCCATCACCTCGTCCGCCAACATGAACGCCGTGCCGCGGATTGCGCGCTACGCGGACCGGCACGGCATGCCGGTGGCGATGCACAATCACTCGCGGGTCGACCCCAACGAGTTCTCGAGTCCGGACGATTTCGCCCGCGCGATCGAGATGGGTGGCGCGGCGCCGATTGCGGTCAATCTGGACATCGGCCACTTCGTCGCCGCCAATCACGACCCGATCGCGTACCTGCGGGAAAACCACCAGCGCATCGTGACGCTTCACCTCAAGGACCGAAAGCGCAATCAGGGCCCGAACACGCCGTGGGGCGAAGGGGACACGCCGATCCGCGAGACGCTTCACCTGCTGCGCGACGAGGGATGGGCGATCCCCGCCAACATCGAGTACGAGCACGACGGCGGCGACACGGTGACCGAGCTGCGCCGCTGCCTCGACTACTGCCGCGAGGCGCTCGCGGAGGGCAACACCTGGATTCCGCTGTTCGACGGGCGCTCCCTGGAGGCGTGGCGCGGCTACAAACAGGACACGGTGTCCGACGGTTGGCAGGTGGTGGACGGCGCGCTGGCCCGCGTCGGCGAGGCGGGCGACATCATCACCCGCGAACAGTTCGAGAACTTCGAGCTCCGCTTCGAATGGCAGGTCGAGACCGGCGGCAACAGCGGCATCTTCTTCGGCGTTACTGAAGAGATCGACGGACCCGTATGGCACTCAGGGCCGGAGTTCCAGGTGCTTCACAATGCCGGCCACCGGGACGGCGCGGATCCGATCACCTCCGCCGGCAGCAATTACGCGGTGCATCCGCCGTCGGCCGACGTCACCCGGGCCGTCGGCGAGTGGAACAGCGCGCGGCTCGTCGTCAACCGCGGCCAGGTCGAACACTGGATGAACGGCACGCGGCTGCTCGCCTATGAACTGGACAGCGGCGACTGGGAGACACGCGTTGCCGCCAGCAAGTTCGCCGAGCTCCCGCGCTACGGCCGCGTCCGGCGGGGCCATATCGCGATTCAGGATCACGGCGATCCCGTACGGTTCCGCAACATCCTGATCCGCCCCATCGATTGAGGCGCCCGCGCCCCACGGCCGCAGCCTGACGCACCGGACGTACTGATGCCTCCCGCAATACGTCTGAAGCTCTCGGTGATGATGTTCCTCCAGTACGTCGTCTGGGGGGCATGGTTCGTGCCGATCGGCACCTACCTGGGAGAGACCCTCGGCTTCCCCGGCGAACAGATCGGCCTGGTGGTCGGCACGACGGCGATCGGCGCGATCGTCTCCCCCTTCTTCGTGGGGATGGTGGCGGACCGGTACTTCGCCACCGAGCGACTGCTGGCCATCGTGCACGTGCTGGGCGGTGTCGTGCTCTTCGCGGCGTCGCTGCAGACCTCGTTCGGCGCCATGTACGTCGTGCTGCTCGCCTACTCGCTCCTCTATATGCCGACGCTGGCCCTGACGAACTCGATCTCGTTCCGCCAGATGACCGATCCCGGCCGCGAGTTCCCGGGTGTGCGCGTGCTCGGCACGATCGGCTGGATCGTCGCCGGGCTGATCGTCGGCTTCCTCGGCCTGGAGGCCACCGCGCGGCCGATGCAGATCGGCGCCGCGGTCTCCGTCGTCCTGGGCCTCTACTGCCTCACCCTGCCGCACACGCCACCCGCGAAGGCGGCGGACCGCGTGACGGCACGGGACGTCCTGGGCCTCGACGCGCTTCGGCTGCTCCGCGAGCGGGCCTTCGCGGTGTTCGTCATCGGCTCGTTCCTGGTGTGCATTCCGCTGCAGTTCTACTACGCGTTCACGAACCTCTTCCTGAACGAGATCGGCGTCGAGAACGCGGCCGGCAAGATGACCCTCGGCCAGATGTCGGAGATCGGCTTCATGCTGCTGATGCCCTGGTTCCTGATCCGCCTGGGCGTCAAGAACCTGCTGTTGATCGGCATGCTCGCCTGGGCCGCCCGGTACGTTCTCTTCGCGTACGGCGATCCGGGGGACGGCATGTGGATGCTCTACGGCGGGATCCTCCTGCACGGGATCTGCTACGACTTTTTCTTCGTCACCGGACAGATCTACGTCGACCGGAAGGCGCCCGCCGATCTGCGCGCGGCGGCGCAGGGATTCATCACGTTGATCACCTACGGCGTCGGCGGCTTCATCGGTACCTGGCTCTCCGGCCGCATCGTCGACGCTTACGCGACAACCAGCGGTGGCCATGCGTGGCCCGAGATCTGGCCCATCCCCGCCGTGTGGGCCGCCGTCGTCCTGGTGCTCTTCGCCCTCTTCTTCACGCACCGTGAGACGACGGACAAGACCGCCGAGACGTAGCCAGGATGTTTGCAAAACCGTGGCGACTGGGCGATCATGGCGGGGATCGGCCGGGCGGGAGGAACAGATGACTTACCCACGTCTTGTGGCGTTCGCCGTCATCGTGGCGATCGGACTGCTGGCGCAGGCCTTACCGGCAACGGGGCAGACGCAGGCGCAGGATGCTGACGCCTCGACGGCCTACGAGCCGCCGAGGATGCCGGACGGACGCCCCGACCTGCAGGGATTCTGGACCACCCAGACGTTTACCCCGCTGCAGCGGCCGGAGCACCTCGCCGACAAGGCGTTCTTCACCGAGGAGGAAACGGCGGAGCTCCAGGCCCAGTTGACGGCCGAGGGGGTCGACCCGCTGGCCGGCGGAGCGATCAACATCGAGGATCCGGAGGAGCGCGACCAGGTGCTCTATCAGGAAAACCGGGACAGGACGGGTTACATCCACTACGACAACGAACTCTGGCTCCGGACACCGGTTCCCAAGGGACTCTCGACGCGTCGGACCTCCCTCGTCGTCGACCCGCCGAACGGACGGATCCCGCCGACGAACGCACAGGCGGAGCAGCGTGCGAGCGAGCGTCGCGCGGCGCGGGAGGGGCGCGGCCAGTTCGACGGCCACGAGCTGCGGCCACTGGCCGAACGATGCCTCGTTTGGCCTCACAATGGACCCCCGATGCTGCCGCCCGCCTACAACGACATCCACCAGATCTTCCAGACCGAGGACTATGTCGTCATCTTCACGGAGTTGAACACGAACCCCCCGCGGATCATCCCGACCAACGGACTGCCGCCGATGTCCGACAAGATCCGGCTGTACCCGGGCGACTCGCGCGGCCGCTGGGACGGTGACACCCTCGTGGTGGAGACATCGCATTACAACGACAAGGGCCGATGGCGCGGTTCGAGCGATCAACTGCGCGCCGTCGAGCGCTTTACCCGTGTCTCCGACACCGAGATCCGCTATGAGTGGACGGTGACCGATCCGGCTACCTGGAACGTGCCGTGGAGCGTCGAGATCCCGATGGTAACGACCGAGGGCCCGATGTACGAGTACGCCTGCCACGAAGGCAACTACGACATCCGGCACATCCTGGAGATCTACCGCAACATCGAAGCCCAGGAAGCCGCGGGCGAGCGCCGCTAGTCCGCTTCCCCCGGCTTTCCGAGGCGGGAGGATTGCAATGACCAAGCGCCAGCGGACCGTGGTTTCGGTCCTGATCGCCTGTCTCGCGCTGACGCCCCTGGCGGCGAACGGGCAATCGGCCGCCGAATCGTCACTTCGTACGCCCTGGGGCGACCCCGATCTGCAGGGGATCTGGAATAACTCGACGCTTACGCCGTTCCAGCGTCCCGAACATCTGGCGGATCGCGAGTTCCTGACCGAAGAGGAAGCGGCCGACATCGAGCAGACCAACGCCGACCGCAACGCGGACCTGGCCGGCCGGCCCGCACTGCGCACGGAAGCGGATCCGAGCGGTAACGTCGACCGGGGCGTCGATGGCGCGCCCGGCTCGTACAACAACTTCTGGATGGAACGGGGCACGACCGTGGTCGCGACCCGCCGCACGTCCATCGTCACCGATCCGCCGAACGGACGGCTGCCCGAGCCGACGCCGGCCGTCGCCGCGTGGCTCGCGTCGCCGGAAGCGGCGCGCCTGGCGGACGTCCGGGGTGGTCGCCTGCCGACCGACCACTACGATCAACTCGACGGCGGCGACCGCTGCCTCTGGTACCGCGGAATACCGTCCTTCCCCACCGCCTACAACAACCACTACCAGATCGTGCAGACGCCATCGTGGGTGGCGATTCTCCAGGAGCACATCCATGACGTGCGTTTCATCGCCCTCGACGGCCGCCCGCACATCGATCCGGCGATCCGGCAGTTCGCGGGCGATTCACGCGGCCGCTGGGAAGGCGACACCCTCATCGTGGAAACGACCCACTTCAACAACCAGGCGTTCATCCGGAACTTCAACGCGAATCTGACCGAGGATCTGCACGTCATCGAGCGCTTCCGGCGCGCCGACGGCGACACGCTCGACTACGAGTTCACAGTTACGGATCCCAACGTCTGGACCCGGCCGTGGAGCGGATCGCTTCCGATGTGGCGCGCCGAGGGCCCGGTTTTCGAGTACGCCTGCCACGAAGGCAACTACGGGCTGACGAACATGCTGGCGGGCTCGCGGGCGGAAGACGCCGCCGGCGGCCGCTAGTGCGCCCTGGCGACTCGGAAGTCTCGCGCCGGCGAGTTCCCACCCGCCGGAAGGGCTGCTAGTCCGGCGTCGCGAACGCCACGAGTTCCTGATTCGCTCCGGAGCCGGTCGCGATCAGCACGAACTGGCGCCCGCCGGCGGTCTGGTAGGTCATCGGGGTTGCCGCCGAGCGCTCCGTGAGCGGCGCCGACCAGACTTCGCGCCCCGTGCGCTTGTCGAAGGCATACAGGGCGTCCTCGCCGCCGCCGACGAACACCAGCCCTCCCCTGGTGACGATGGAACCGGGAGCGCCCGGCGTGCCCAACCGGTCCGGGACGTCGACGCCCCGCAGAGCCGGATGGGCCCGCAGACGGTCGCTGCCCCGGCCGAAGGGAACCCGCCACGCGATGTCGCCGGTACTCAGGTCGAGAGCCACGAGGTAGGCGTACGGCGGCTTGTTCAGCGGAATGCCGTCCTCGAACGTGGCCCGCCCGCCCAGGTCGGCGTCGTAGCCGACATAGTCGGGGTCCGTGGTGTCGGCGAACGGATTGGTCGTCGTCTCCGGGTCGAACTTCACGAGGCGCTGCAAGCCCGACACGTTGGAGGACTTGACGTAGAGGAGTCCCGATTCCGGGTCGAACGCCCCGCCGCCCCAGTTGACCACGCCGCCGCCGCTTGGCCGCACGAGAGACCCTTCCAGACTGGGCGGCGTGTAGAGCGGCCCGGTCCGGAACGCCTCCATCGCCGCCTGCGCCGCGGACTGCAGTTCCGGAGTCAGATCGAACGCGTCGTTCGGCGTCATGCCGAGGGTGGGCAGCAGCGAAGGCGGCCGCGTGGGAAACGGCTGCGTCGCCGCCGTCCGCTCGCCGGGCACATCGCTCTGCGGCACCGGGCGTTCCTCGATCGGCCAGACCGGCTCACCCGTCACGCGATCGAAAGCAAAAACGAGGCCCTGCTTCGTAAGCTGGACGACAGCTTCGATGCGCCGGCCATCGACGGTGATCGGGGTCAGCATCGGCTGCGTGGGCAGGTCGTAGTCCCAGACTCCATGGTGGACGATCTGGAAGTGCCACTCCCGTTCGCCCGTATTCGCATCGAGGGCGACCAGGCTCTCCGCGAAGAGGTTGTCACCCAGCCTCTGTCCACCGTAGTAGACGTTCGTCGGATTGCCGACCGGGAGAAACACCAGCTCGCGCTCCTCGTCGACGGTCACGCCGGCCCAGACATTGGTCGCGCCGGTATGGCGCCACGCTTCGTTCTCCCAGGTCTGGCTCCCGAACTCGCCCTCCTGGGGAATGGTGTGGAAGCTCCAGATCAGTGCACCGGTGCGCGCGTCGTACGCGCGCACGTCACCCGGGGGAGTACGCGGATAGATGACGCGATCGCCGACCGCGCTGCCGACGATCACCAGGTCCTTGTAGATCACCGGGGCGGCGTTGAACTCGAAGTGGCTGCGATCGATCGGCCAGATCAGGTCCTGGCTCAGATCCACCACGCCGTTGTCGCCGAAAGACGTCACGACGTCGCCGGTTGCCGCGTCGAGACAGAAGAGGCGGTAGCGGCTCGCCAGGAAGATCCGGAGATCCTCGCCGTCACGCCACAACGTCACTCCGCGATGACGGAAGCCGCCTCCCAGCGCGGGCATGCCGTCCGCGTAGGCCCGCGGATCGAAGACCCAGCGTTCCGCGCCCGTTTCGGCGTCCAGCGCCGCGACCCGGTTGTAGTTCGAGCTGACGTAGACGGTGCCGTCGACCATGATCGGCGTGCTCGTGAAGCTGCCCGGCACGGTGCCGAACTCCTCCCGAGGCCGGTCCGCCGGACGCCAGGTCCAAGCCACCTGCAACTCGTCGACGTTGTCCGGAGTCAGTCTGCCCGCCGCGGAGAATCGAGTGTTCGCGGCATCACCGCCGACGAAAGGCCACTCCACCGACTCCCCGGCCCGGTCCTGCGCCAGAGCCGCACCCGCAGCCACCACCACCAGCGCAACCGCCATCCCCAGCAGACAGAGCGGCGGAGCGGATCGCATACGTCTCATCTCGACCTCCCCGGCCTGTCCCGGGCAGCCCCGGAACACGATGCCGACCGCGGCTCGGTGCGAACGCGGATCACTGCCGGCCGATGGCCGACCGGCCCTGGCGCAGCACGTACTTCTGTATCTTCCCGGTCGCCGTCTTCGGCAACTGATCGGTAAACGTCACGTGGCGCGGCACCTTGAAGTGCGCCATCTCGTCGCGGGCCCAGGCGATGAGCTCTTCCCCGGTGACCGCTGCGTCAACAGCGGGAACGACGAAGGCATGCGGAGTCTCACCCCACTGGGGATCCGGCACGCCGACGACGGCGACCTCCAGCACCGCCGGGTGGCGCATCAGGACGCCTTCCACCTCGACGGAGGAAATGTTCTCGCCGCCGCTGATGATGACGTCCTTGAAGCGGTCGCGGATCTCGACGTACCCGTCAGGATGGACCACCGCGGCGTCGCCGCTGTGGAACCAGCCGTCGCGCATCGCGGTGGCGGTGGCCTCCGGGTCGTCGTAGTAGCCCGCCATCACCACGTTGCCGCGGACGATGATCTCCCCGAGCGTCGCCGCGTCGGGCGGAACGTCGTTGCCATCGTCGTCCACCACCCGCAGCTCGCCGGACGTGATCAGCTCCACCCCCTGGCGGGCCTTTATCGTGGCGCGTGCCTCGAGCGGCAGCTCCGCGTGTTCCGGGCGTGGTTCGCAGACCGTAATGAGCGGCGCCGTCTCCGTGAGCCCGTAGACATGCTGCAACGTCCATCCCAGCTCGCCCTCGATCCGCTGAATGGTCGCCGCGGCCGGCGGGGCGCCGGCGGTCAGGACGCGCACCCCCTCGGGGGCTGCCGACCGCACGTCGGGAGGCGCGTTCGCCAGCATGATCAACACAGTTGGCGCCGCGCAGAGATGCGTCACCGATTCATCACGCATCAAGCCGAACGCCTTCACCGGATCGACGGCCCGGAGGCAGACGTGCGTGCCGCCGGCCGCGGTGACGACCCAGGTGAACGTCCATCCGTTCGCATGGAACATCGGAAGCGTCCACAGGTACCGGGCCCCAACCGTCATCGGCCAGTGAATGAGCGAGCCGACTGCGTTCATGTACGCGTTGCGGTGGGTGATCATCACCCCCTTGGGACGCGACGTCGTGCCGCTGGTGTAGTTGATCGTCAGCAGGTCGCGTTCGTCGATCGCGGGCGACTCGAAGTCCGGCGCCTCCGAGTCGATGAGCGCCGCGTAGTCGAGCCATCCCTCCTGCGGCCCCTCGAGCGCGACGCAATGCTCCACCGCCGGGCAATCCGGCCGGATGCCGTTGACCGCCTCGACGTGCTCGGCGGCCGCGCATACCACCTTCGCACCACTGTGTCGGATGATGTACGCGATTTCCTCCGGCGTGAGGCGGAAGTTGATCGGGACCAGCACCCCGCCAAGCTGAGGCACGGCATAGAACGACTCGAGCTGCGCGTGCGTGTTCGGCGAGATATAGGCGACCCTGTCGCCCTTGCCGACGTCGAGGCGTTGCAACGCAGCGGACCACCGGTCGCAGCGGTCGAAGAGGTCAGCGTAGGTCAGCCGCAGCGCTCCGTCGACGACCGCTTCCCGGCCAGCGTACAAACCGAGGGCGCGACGCTTGAACTCCAGCGGCGTCAGTGGCGTTTCCACGGCTGATCGGCGGAAGCGGACCGCGCCGGCGCGCGCCGACGCGCCTACTTCAGATGGGAGTAGTCGGTCGCGCTCATGTAGTAGACGACCGGTCGCTGAATCGGCACGTTGTACTTCGCGAGCAGCGCGTCCCACGCCGGATCGTCACGGAACTTGGCCCACACGTCCTGGCGGTGCTCCCAGTCGCGATACGCCAGCATCCAGACTAGCGTGTCCGGCTTCTGGAGATCCTGCCAAACCGCGACCACTTCCGCGCCGTGCTTTTCGAAAATAGCGACTTCCTCTTCGCGGAAACGCTGGTGAAGCTCGTCGATGCCCCCCTCGAAGTCGCCCTGACCGACCCGCGAATGGTCGACGGTGTACATGCGCAACTCGAAGCAGCGGGCTCCGTCGCCGACGTTGTTGGAATACTCCGACGGCAACTGGCCCTTCGGGCCGCACGGCCCCTCGAATCCCTGGGCGCTGGCCAGACCGACGAAACCGAAGCTGATGATGACGGCAAGCATGAACGTACGCATCACTGAACCTCCTTCGTCGCCACGCGGCGACAGGCTGTCTCCAACCGGCAGGGCATTGTATGGCAGCCCGCCGAGGTTAGTCACGGGTCGGCGCGACAGCAGCGGAATCGCGCGCGCTGACCCGGTTCCAGTACACCGAGGTCTGGACCTCACGCCCCTCGGCATCGGTCGACACAGGCGGCTGGAGGACAAGCTGGCCGTCGCGAAAGGCAAAGGCGCGGCGCGCGTCGGTGCCCACCTGGTCCGGATCGAGGTGACCGGCGCGGTGATGCACGACGACGTCCTCGCCCGGCTCCAGGCTGAACGGACCGAAGTAGCTCGCGTAGGTCTCCATCGCCGCTTCTGCCTCCGCGGCCGTCGGGCGCGGCCCTTCGTAGCGGCGGCGATCGGGGCGCATCAATTGCACCGCCATCTGGCCGGAGGGCATGTACGCCAAGTAGCCGTCGGCGTACTGGTTGGCCGACAGGTCACCACCATCGAGCGACTGCCGCTCCAAGCGGTCGATCGCCCAGAACCCATGGAACGGCTCCGCTGCCGCCCCCGACTCCTGCGACGGAGCCACGCGGTCCCAGAAGTGGCGCAGTTGAATGCCCGTCGTGCCGTAGGCGCAGCCGTTACGCGCGACGTAGGAGTCGGGACACCGCAGGCCGGGAGTCAGAACCAGTTGCCCGCCCGAGAATTCGTAGAACGACTCCAGTTCGGTGCCGGTCAGGCGCGGGTTCACGCTGCCGGCGATCCGGTACCTGACGTAGCCCTCGGCCTCGCGCACTTCATAAGCGCCGAAGTACGCCTCGTACCCTTCGAGGGCGGCCTGGATATCCTCCGCCGATCGATCCACGCGCTGCACGATCCGCCCGAACCGGTCGCCGTCGTACATCAGGTAGCCGAGCACGTCGGCCAAGCCAATCGTCGGGTGCATCAGGTCGGAGAGGGGCTCGCCGCGCTGGTCGTAGCGTTCGGTGCGCACGAGACGCCAGGTCCCTGCGAACTGCTCGCGTGGGTCTACCGCCTCCGCGGCCGCGTCGGCGTCGGCAACCGCGCCGGAATCCGCCGCGCCGCAACCGGCCACAACGAACGCGGCAACCACGAGGATGGTGCACGCCCCGCCGCGCCAGCATGCAAACGCCATCGTCATCCTTCCGGAGGCGGCTGGCAGACGAAGCTGTCAGCGTCGTTGGCGTCGCCGGTTCCGGTGTAGCGCGCCACCTCGGGATACGAACAGACCGGGCGCGTCATCAGCACGTTGCCGTCTCGGTCGACGCGCTGCCCCACCAGCCGCGCCGGCGCCGTCCCCGCTTCCACCCACTCCACGAGATCCGGCAGCGGGTCGATGTGCGTGATCCCGCGACCGCCCGCGCAATGGAACATCCCCGGCACCATGAACAGACGATAGACGTCCTTCGCGCCGGGCGTGGTAGCCAGCACGTCCTCGTAGTAGTTGACCGCCATCATCGGATTGAGGGCGGTGTCCGACCAGCCGTGATAGGTGATCATCCTGCCGCCGGCGGCACTGAATCGCGACAGGTCAGGGTCGGTCGCATCGAGGATCCCCCGGATGGCGTCCATGCGATAGGGATCTTCGTCGAAGTCGAACTGATCGAGCGACCAGTCGGGATCATCCCGGGTGAACGCCATGTACCGCATGAACGTGACGCCGAACGTCTCCAGCAGCGGCGTGTTGCTCGATGGATCGACGAACCAGCGTCCCCAGCCGCTGACGCGCGCGGCGGGAGAGCCGAGCGGATCCCCCAGTTCCGCTCCGAGCGGCTGGCCCGGAAAGTACGGCTCTCCGCGGCTGACCACGCCGCCGTAGATCTTCGCCAGAGTCTGGCGCTGCCCCGCCGTCAGGCAGTCGTCACGGTCGGCGCCGTCGCATGCCGGGTAGTCGACCGCGGGATCGAAATCGCACTGGCGCGGATCGTCGATCAGACCATCCTCCAGGCCGTCGACGGCATCGCAGCGGGCATAGATCGCCTCGCCGACGCTGGCGATCTGCTCCAGGCTGAGCGGGTGCTCCCGCATCGCCCGCGAGAACCAGATGCCTCCGATCTGCGTGTTGGTGAAGTCGAGGACCGGCGCGCCGGCCGCGATGCCGTCGAAGTCCTCCGGGAAACGCTGGGCCGACATCAGTCCCTGGCGGCCACCGGTCGAGCACCCGAGCCAGTAGTTGTAGTCGGCGGGGCGGCCATAGTACTCGGCGATTAACTCCTTGACTTCGACCGCCGTCAGGTGGACCGCCCGGTAGGCATAGTCGATCTCGCCATCGCGGTTGTTGTACGCGAACGTGGCAAGCGGAAAGCGGGCCGCGTCGTGGCCGGTGTCGGTGGAAGCGGTCACGTAACCCTCGTCGCGCAGCGGGTCGTCACGGCCCTTCACCGGCTGTTGCCCCGCGTAGCCGCCCCCTCCGCGCATGACGAAGCGGCCGTTCCAGTCGGTCGGCAGGCTCGCCGCGAACCGGATGTTCGGGCGGATCATCGCGTCGACCCAGCAATACTCGGCCGGTGTACCAGCGTTGATCAGCTCGGCGTTCATGACAGTGACGTCGAAGTCGGTGCGGGAAAGAAACGTGCGGCACCCGCCCGGTTCCGAAGCTGATCCCCCGCTGTCCGCGGCAGGGAGCGCGCTCTGGCAGCCGAGGCCGACGGCGGCGAAAACGACGGCTAGCAGCCCGGCACAACGGCGCATACGGCAGTATGGCACAGGGGTTGTCATCCCTCCCGGACCATTCCCGCCGATGCGAGCAGACGCCGCGGCAGCCGCTGCAGATCGTCGAGGATCAGGTAGGCGATCGGTACCAGCAGCAGCGTGACGAACGTGGCGAACATCACGCCGAAGGCCAGCGAAACCGCCATCGGAATGAAGAAGGCGGCCTGCAGGCTGCGGTCCAACATCATGGGGACCAGGCCGGCGAAGGTAGTCAGCGAGGTGAGCAGGATGGGACGGAAACGGTGGCTGCCGGCGCGCCGGATAGCCTGTTCCAATCCGCTGGCGGCGGGTTGACCTACTGGTGTGGAGCGCTCGGCCGGATCGGCCCCGTCACGGGGTTTCCGCTCCCGGTTGATGAAGTCGACCATGACCAGACTGTCATTGACGACCACGCCGGTCAGGGCGACGAACCCGAAGAACGACATGGCCGTGACGTCGATCCCCATCACCAGGTGCCCCCAGAACGCCCCGACGATACCGAACGGAATCGCTCCCATGATGATGAACGGCTGCACGTAGGAACGCAGCGGGATCGCAAGCAGGGCGAAGATCAGGATAACGCTCCGGACGAAACCCGTTCGCAGGGCCTCCACCGACTCCTCCTGTGCCGCCTGGGCTCCCCGGAAGCTGTAGAAGACGTCCGGAAAGCCCGTCAGTATCTCCGGGAGGATTCGCTCCTCCAGGTCGGCGATCACGTCCGACGCCGACGAGACTTGCGGGTCGACCGACGCGGTCACGTTCACTGAGCGGTTTCGATCGACCCGCCGGATGGACGCGAAGCCTCGTCCCGACTCCGCCCGCGCGACCAGACCGAATGGCACTTCCCCGCCGTCCGGGGTCCGGATGCGCAGGTTCTCCAGATCGCCGACGGATCGCCGCTCATCACGGGGATAGCGCACCATGACGCGTATGTCCTCCCGCCCGCGCTGGATCCGCTGCACCTCCTCGCCGTAGAACGCCTGACGGACCTGGTTGCCCAGGTCCTGCAGCGTAAGCCCGAGGATCTCCGCCGGCGGGCGGATGTCCAACCGCATCTCCTCCTTTCCGGTACGTAGTGAATCGGAGATCGCATAGACGCCGCCATACGTGCGCAGGCGCTCCTTGATGCGGTCGGCCGCGGCGCGCAGTTGCTCCAGATCGGGTCCGGACAGTTGCACGTCCAGGTCCTCGCCCGGGTCCAGAAGCGATGTGTCGAGCTCGATCGCCACCGCCTCGGGAACCGGACCGGTCTCCTCCCGCCACATCGCGCCGAGTTGCTCGCTGGAGTACGTTCGCAACTCCGCCGGCGCCAGCTCGATGGTGACCTCGCCCAGGTGGGCGTCCGCGCCATCCGACAGGCCGATGTCTCCCAGCCGTCCGCCCGTCGACTGCGAGGGTTGCTCACCAATGACCGTCGCCACGTGCCTGAAGTAGTCCGTGCCGGTCTCTTCCTGCAACCTGGCGCGAAGTCGCGCGGCGCCGGACTCGAACCTCCCGATGGCCTCCGACGTCACTTCCGCCGGCGTGCCGAGTGGCATCGTGACGGCAGTGCTCATGAACTCGTTCTCGATCGACGGAAAGAAACGGAAACTGGTCCAGCCGCCCAGGGCGACGCCAACCGTCAACAGCAGGCCGGAAAGGCCGACGGCGGCGGTGACATAGCGCCACCGGAGGGCTTGTTCCAGGACCGGTTCATAGCCCCTCTGAACGAACCACGTCAGCCCCCCGGAAAGGCGCCGCTGGAAACGGCTCCACGGACCTGGTCGGCCCGTCCGGCGGATGTGCGCCAGATGAGCCGGCAGGATGCCGAGCGATTCGATCAGCGAGAAGAGCAGGCAGGGAATCACGACGAGCGGAATGATGCGGAAGATCTTCCCGAACGCGCCCGGTACGAACATCAGGGGCAGGAAAGCCGCCGCCGTCGTCAGGACGGCGTAGATCACGGGTTTCCCGATCTCCTGCGCGCCAGCCACGGCGCCCCGCAGGCCATCTACGTGTCCCTCCTGGTGACGGTGGATGTTCTCGCCCACCATGATCGCGTCATCGACCAGCACTCCGAGCACCAGGATGAACGCGAAACACGTCACCATGTTGATGGTCATGTCCAGGTTCGGCATGACGGCGATCGCGCCGAGGAACGAGATTGGTATCCCGAAACTGACCCAGAATGCGAGACGCATTCGGAGGAACAGGCTCAACACCACGAATACGAGCACGAACCCCATGGCGCCGTTGTTCAGCATGATCGCCAATCGGTCCGACAGGGCTTGCGATTCGTCCTGCCAGACGGTCAAGGTGATCCCCTCCGGCAACCAGAGCCTGGCCCGCTCGGCGTAGTCGCGCACCGCCACCGCGACGTCGAGAGCGCTTTCCTCCCCGGCCCGGTAAACCGAGACGGTAACGGCCGTGACTTCGTCGAAACGGGCCTGTTCATCGGTTTCCGCGAAGCCGTCGACCACCGTTGCCACGTCTCTCAGAAACAGCCGGCTCCCGTCGGGCCGGGTCCAGAACACGAGGTCTTCGAACTCCGCGCCGCGGTACGCCTGCCCGACCGTGCGCAGCAGGATTTCGCCGCGGTCGGGGTGCAGCGAGCCGCCTGGCACATCCAGGGACGAGCGCCGGACGGCGTTCGCGACCTGGTCGAACGTGATCTGGTGCCGGCGCAGGGCTGCCTCCGACACCTCGATGGAGATCTCGTAGTTGGGCACGCTGCCGATCTCGACCTGGCTGACGTCCGGCATGGCAACCAGTCCATCGCGTACCCGCTCGGCGACCGCCTTCAGCGCGGCAAGGTCCGTGTCGCCGGAGACGGCGATGTCCATGACCTTGCTCCGGGTGACCAACTCGCGGATGATCGGCCTCTCGGTTTCGACGGGGAACGTCGAGATCTCCTGGACGTTGTTGGTTACTTCATGGAACACCTGCTGCTGGTTTGCGCCCAGCTCGAGCTCCACGATTATCGAGGCGCCGCCCTCGGACGCCGTAGACACGATCTCCTTGATGCCGTCGATGTTCTGAATGGACTCTTCGATCCGGACGACGACGCCGGACTCGACTTCCTCGGGCGCCGCCCCCAGGTAGGGCACACGGATGCTGATCCGGTCGAGTTCCACCTCGGGAAAGACCTCCACCGTGATCGTCCTGGCGGCCATCAGGCCACTCACGATGATCAGGACCATCAGGAGATTGGCGGCGACCGGGTTGCCCGCAAGCCACAAGACCGCGCGGTTCACGTTGATGTTCCTCGTCGAATGATCCGGACCTGTCTCTTGACGCGACTTGTAATGATATGGTGGCCGGGCGCAGGGATCGGCGTGCTAGACCCCGGCCGACTAGTGAGAGTCACGCGGTCCAGTACAGGAAGAAGCCATGCCAGAAGAACCGTACGACACGAATCAGACCGACCCGCCCGCTTGGCGCGGCTATCTGCAGTTGGCGTTGGTCCTCGGCGCGATCGTGATGGCCCTGCTCTTTGCGCGGGCGCCCGATCGCGTCGAGCGGGGCCCGGTCTCCGACCTCACGGCTGAGAGCGTCCGGCCCACGGTCCCGGTAATTCGCCCGGAGTCGACGGATCAGGCGCTGACCGTCGAGTTGACCGCCACCGTGGGTCTCGAAGACACGGTGAACGTGGCGTCCGAGGTCGCCGGCCGCGTTGCCTGGGTCTCGCCGAATTTCGCCAATGGCGGGTCGCTCTCCGCGGACGAGACGTTCATCCGCGTCGATCCGGCCGAGTTCGAGCTGCAGGTGGAGGCAGCGGAAATGGCCGTCCGCGAGGCCGATGCGCAACTGGCGGCCGAAAAGGCCCGGGGCGGGGACGGCGCCCGGGCCTTCGCGCTGGAGGAGGCCGAGGCGCGGCTCCTGAGGGCGGAGGCCGATCTCAAGCTGGCGGAGCTGCATCTCGCGCGCACGAACATTTCCTACCCGTACGCCAGCCGGGTGATCAACGCGGATGTCGCGGTCGGCGAGCTGGTGGGGCCGGCGGAGGAGGTCGGCGGCGCTGCGTCTCGTCTGGGCGCCGTCTATCGGCTCGGTGCGCTGCAGGTGGACGCGCCGATCGAGCCGCGGGATCTGGAATACCTGGATCCGGTGATCGGCCGCACGGCGCGCGTCGTCGGAGAGATGGGGACGTGGCGAGCACGGGTGGTGCGCGTCTCCTCGGTGATCGCTCCGAAGACCCGCCTGGCCTCGGTGTTCCTGAAGTTCGCAGAGGATGAGCCCATGGACTCGCTGCCGGCGCCCGGCACGTTCGTGGAGATCGACCTGGAGGGACCGGCCTACGACGACGTATACGTGCTTCCGGAATCCGTGCTGCAGGAGCGTGACAGCGTCTGGGTGGTCCGGAACGGCCTGCTGAGCGCATTCACCCCGACAACCCTCGGACGGACGGCTGCCGGCTGGATCGTGCAGGCGTTCGATGCCGGCGACGGCGTGGTCGTCGGCGCGCTGCCCGCAGCCCGCGAAGGGCTGGAGGTCGAGGTGCGGGACGCCGCGTCGCCGGTGAACTGAGGAGTCCTGAACATGACCTCCACCGACACCGACAGGGCTGCGCAGCCGGCCGAAGCGCGGAAGGGGCTGATCGCCTACTTCGCGGGGAATCCGGTCGCCGCCAATCTGCTCATGCTGGTTCTCATCGCCGGCGGGGTCGCGTCCGGCTGTCAGCTCGCGGTTCAGAACTTCCCGGAAATCGATCTGCGAATGGTGCACGTGACGGTGCTGTCGCCCGGGTCATCGCCGCAGGAAGTGGAGCAGGACATCAACCGCCGCGTCGAGGAGAGCGTGATCGGTCTCGCGGGCGTCGAGCGGGTGGTGGCCACCGCCACCGAGGGCGTGGGTCGGATCAACATCGAGATGGCGACCTTCGCGGATGCCGGTTCGGTCCTGAACGACGTGCGGAACGCGGTGGATGCCATCGAGAACTTCCCGCCGCTGAACGCGGAACAGCCGGAGATCAGGCTGGCGCAGCTCTCCATCGAAGCGATGACGCTGGCCGTCTCGTCTTCGGTTGTCGGCGAGAACGAGCTGCGGCTGGCGGCCGAGAACGTGCGCGACGAGCTGCTGGGGTTGCCGTCGGTCTCGCTCGTGACGCTCCGGGGCACGCGGGACCGGGAGATAGCGATCGAACTCAGCGAGGAAGAGCTCCGCCGGAACGACCTGTCCATCGCCGACGTATCCGCCGCGGTGCAGCGCGCCTCCCTCAACCTCACGTTCGGGGAGCTGCGCACCGAGTCGGGCGGGGTGGTGCTGCACACCGTGGCCAAGCGCAGCATCGGCGAGGAGTTCGAGGACATTCCGCTCATCACGCGGTTGAACGGGACCATCGTGAAGCTCGGCGACGTGGCGGAGATTCGTGACGGGTTCGTCGAGGACGACGTCGTCTCGGAGGTCAACGGCACGCCGGCCGTGTTCATTCGCGTCGACGCCACGGAGCGGCAGTCGATCGTCGACATGGGCGACGACATCCGAAGCTGGCTCGCGGACTACGAACCTCCACAGGACGTCGCGATCGGCGTCTGGAACGACCGGGCGCAGCCGGCCATCGACCGGATGTCGGCGGTCGCGAGGAACGGGCTGGCCGGCGCGATACTGGTCTTTCTGCTTCTCGTGCTCGTGTTCGACCTGCGCGCCGCGACGTGGATGGCGATCGGCATTCCGTTCTCGTTCGTCGGCGCCCTGACGTTCTTCGCTCCGGCGAACCTGACGTTGAACATCGGAACGCTGCTCGGCTTCTTCCTGATGATCGGTCTGGTCGTGGACGATGCGCTGGTTGTCGGCGAGAGTATCGCTACCGAACGCGACCGCGGCAAGCGTGGGGCGGAGGCCGCCACGTCGGGCGCGAAGGCCGTGGTGGGGCCCATAACCATCGGCGCGTGCACGACGATCCTCGCGTTCGTGCCGTTCCTCTTCGTCACCGCGTCCCTCACCCAGTTCGTGAACGTCTTTCCGTACGTCGCGTTCTTCGTGCTCACCGTGTCGCTGGTCGAGGCGTTCTTCATTCTGCCTGCCCATCTCTCGCACGACGGAAACTGGAGCCTGGGACCGCTGCGGGCCCTGCAGGTTCGCGTGTGCGCCTGGCTGGACCAACTCCGGGAGCGCACCGTGGCGCCAGCGGTGGCGTGGTCCGTGCGGAACGTCTGGCCGATGCTCGCGGGCGGCGCCGTGCTTGTGCTGTTCTCGCTGTTGCTGCTGGGCTCCGAGGTGGTTCGGATCATCCTCTTCGACGAGGAAATGAACATTCCGGAGAACGTCCAGGTGGACTTGCGTCTCCCGGCCGGCACGCCGTTCGGCACCACCCTCGCCGCCGCGGAGCAGGTTGCGGCCGCCGCGCACGCGATGAACGAGCAACTCCCCGGAGAATCGATCTCCGGGGTCAGCATCCTCGCCGGCAACGTCGTCTCGTCGCGAACGGGCACGGAAGAACCGAACGGCAGCCATCTCGCCGGGGTGCGGATCCACCTCAACGGGCGGCCGGCCCGGCAAGTCTCGCCGGCAGAGATCGAACGCGTCTGGCGGGAGAACATCGGGGAGTTGTCACATCTGGAAACGATGGAGTTCCAGAGAACGAGCGTGCGACCCCGACCGAGCGTCGCGTACGCGCTGAAGCACGACGACGCGGAAGTGCTGCGTGCGGCGGCCGGCGAATTGCGGTCCTATCTCGGGACGATGCCGGGCATCTACGAGATCGCCGACAGCCTGTCGCTCGGAAAGCGGCACCTCGAGATCGAGCTGACCCCGGCCGGAGAAGCGGCGGGCTTGACGCCGACCGCCATCGGGGCGGCGCTGCGCGCGAAATTCCACGGCGTGGAGGTGCAGCGGATTCAACGCGGTCATGAAGAGCTCCAGGTCGTGGTGCGCTACCCGCGGGAGCGGCGGCGCAATCTGCGTGAGCTGGCCAATGAACGCGTCCGTCGGGTCGGCGGCGGCGAAGTGCCGTTGTCGGTGGTGGCGGATCTGAGCGAGAGCCGCGAGCAGGCGACGCTGATGCGTATCGACGGCAACCAGGCCGCGACGGTGGAAGCCCGAGCCGACGCGGCGATTGTCACTCCCCTGCAGGCGCGGAGGCAGGTCGAGCGGGAGATCATCCCGGAGCTGCTCGCGGAACACCCCGACCTGACGATAGAGCCTGCCGGCGGCGTGCGGGACGAGCGGGCCATGCTGGAAACCCTCGGCTTTCTGGTTCCCGTCGTGCTGATCGCCATGTACGCCCTCATGGCGGCGTTTCTGCGGAGCTATTGGAAACCGCTGGTCGCCGTGGCCGGGTTCCCGATATCGTTCGCCGGCGCGGTGCTGGCGCACTGGGTGCTTGGATGGGATCTGACCGCCATGTCGCTGCTCGGTCTGATCGCGGTCTTCGGCGTGATCGTCAACGATGCGCTGGTGCTGCTGGACCGCTACAACACCCTTCGCCGTGAGAACGCAATGCTGCCGGCCATCGCGGCGGCGGCGGCGGCAGCGCGGCACCGCTTCCGGGCGGTGTTCCTGACGAGCGCGACCACCATCCTGGGGCTGTCTCCCCTGCTCTACGAGCGCAGCGACGACCTGGTCTTCGTCGTGCCGTTCGTCGTCAGCATGGTGGGTGGCCTGGTGCTGTCCGGCGCGTTCATTCTCTTCCTTCTGCCGACGCTGGTGATGATCGCCGAGGGCGGCTCGGAGTAGTACGTCCGATGCCAGGATGCAGCGCGCATGGTTCGCAGGCGGGGCGCGCGGCAGGCCCGTGGGGGCTCCGGGGGTTGGCGCTCGCGGCGCTCACCGTGCTCACCGCAGTGACCGCGGCCGGGCAGCCGGCCGGGCGCGGGGACGGCAGTCCGTTTACCGGCAACTGGCGAGGCACGGCCACAGGCGCGGACGGCGCAACGACGGAGGTCGTGCTTGCCCTGACCGACGCGGACGGCGCATGGGCCGGGACCGTCTCCGGTTTCGAGCCGGGACGCGACGCTCCGCTTACGCGCATCGAGATTGGCGACGCCTCGGTGGTGGCGGAGGCCGAGGTGGTTACCCGTCTCGGAGCGTTGATCCTGCGGTACGACCTGACGCTGGCCGACGACGGGCGCCAGTTGACCGGAACGCAGCAGGTGATCGCCGGCGCCGCGCGGACCGCCGCCGACGTGGAACTGCGCCTGTGGCGGCGGAGCGACGTGCCGCAACCGCAGGTGGAACAGCGGATCGGCTATTTCACAGGCACCTGGCGATTCGACTACCTCGGCGGCGAATACCCGCCCCTCAGCATCGGGACCCGGAGCGGCCAGGTCGTCTTCACGCCGCGCGGCGAGGCGCCCTGGGTGGACGGCGCCGTTACCGGAGAGGTCTTCGGTGAAGCCTATGAGGAACGACTCTCTATCGGCTTCGACCCCGAGAGCCAGACGCTGGTGCAGCAGGAACAGTTGTCGAACGGCATCGAGCTGCTGAGCGTCGGCGACTGGCGCAGCCCGATAGGCATCGAATTCGTCACGCGCCCGGTCGAGGCGGACGGCCGGACGTACCAGATGCGACGCCAGGTCACGTTCACGTCGGAACGGGCATTCCGGGTGACCGAAGAATTCTCCATTGACGGCGGGCCGTTCCGGCGCCTCGGCAACGCCGACTATCAACGCATCGACTGATCGCCCGGAGGGAATGGCATGACGTTTGTTTCCAGCCTGGAACCAATTGCCGTCTGGACCCAGTTCGACACGATACTGACCATCCCGCGCGTTTCGAAGGACGAGGAGCGGATGCGCCGGCACGTGATTGCCGCCGCTGACCGGATCGGCTTCGACCACGCCGTCGATGCGGCCGGCAATGTCGTCGTGCGCAAGCCGGGCAGTCCGGGCCATGAGGCGGCGCACGTGACGATTCTGCAATCACACCTCGACATGGTGCAGGAGAAGAACCGCGAGGTCGCGTTCGACTTCGGCAGCGACGCGATCGTGCCGCAGCGGAAGGGCGACTACGTCACCGCCACCGGCACGACGCTGGGCTCGGACAACGGCATCGGGGTCGCGGCGATGCTTGCCGTCATGGAGGCGACGGACCTGACGCACGGCCCGCTGGAGTTTCTCTTCACGATCGACGAGGAAACCGGCCTGACCGGCGCCGCGCAACTGGATGCCTCACTGCTGAAAGGGCGCCGGCTGCTGAACCTCGACTCCGAGGAAGAGGGGGTCGTTTACGTCGGCTGCGCCGGCGGCGGCGATACGCGACTGACCCTCGCGGCCGAGACCGTGGAGGCAGGCGCCGCCGACCGGCGCGCCGCTCTCGCGGTCACCGGCCTGAAGGGAGGCCACTCCGGTTGCGACATCCACCTGCAGCGAGGCAACGCCATCGGCCTGCTGGCCCGCGCCCTGTGGTCGGCGTACCAGACGACGCCGTTCCGCCTCGCGCGCATCCAGGGTGGCAGTGCCCACAACGCGATACCGCGCGAGGCGTTCGCGACCATCGTGGCCGAAGGAGACGTGCTCGACGACGTCATCGCCAGCGTCCGCAACGAGATGGAGGCGGTCCAGGCGGAATTTCGCCCCGCCGATCCGCGCATCGAGCTCTCGGTCGACGAGTCCGCGGAGTCGACCCGCGACGGCGCGCCGTGGAGTGCGGAAACGACCGCCACCGTACTCCGTCTCCTGACGAGCCTGCCGCACGGCGTCGCCGCGATGAGCTACGACATCCCCGACCTCGTGGAAACGAGCAACAACCTGGCCACCGTTGGCGGCTCCAATGGATCGATCGTGATCACCACGAGCACGCGCTCGTCAGTCGACGCGGCCCTCGATGCGCTGCGGCGGCGCATCCGCGCGACCGGCGAGCTGGCGGGCGCGCGGGTGGAAGAAGGGAACGCCTACCCGGGCTGGAAGCCGAATCTCGACTCGCCGCTACTCGACGTCGTCAGGCGAGTTCATGCCGAAGTGTTGGGCAACGAGCCAGACGTCAAGGCGATTCACGCCGGACTGGAGTGCGGCATCATCGGCAAGAAGACGCCGGGCATCGACATGGTCTCGTTCGGTCCGACGATCGAGTTCCCGCACTCTCCCGACGAACGGGTCCATGTGGACTCGGTCGGCCGCTTCTACGGGCTGCTGACCGCGACCCTTGCGGCCCTGGCGCAGGAAGACGCGAAGTAGACTCGGCGCCCCTCCGGACGGCGAGCCCTTCCCCACTCCGCCCGCCAGGCAGCGACCGCGTCAGGGGTCGTCCGTCGTGCTCTCGACGTGGCGGGCGCCACCCAGGATTCCGGTGACCGCGCGGTTCCCCTCGTGACAGGCGTACTCGTAGAGGATGTATTCCGGATTGCGCTCCAGCGGCAACTCCAGCGTCCACGGCTGCGTGTAGACCTCCGGATCCTCGACGCGGACCTCCCAGTCGAGGAGGTCCTCGGCGACGCGTGTGAAACGCTCCACCAGGCGCAGGTCCGTCGACACCGGCACGCCGTGCATGCGGCCGGCGTTCTGGTTCGGCGTGATCCACCCCTTGGCCGTGAAGTTCGTCGTTTCAACGACCAGCGTCTCCCCTTCCCAGCGGCCCCGCGCATCACCCATCCACTGATCGATGTTCGCGTGGATCGGCGGCCGGCCGTCGAGGGGGACGATTCGCGGCTCCCGCACCATCTCGTACAGGATGACGACGTAACCCGGGATCTGGAAGATCTGGTTGCCGGCGTTGTAGGTGTTGGGAATCATCGAGCCGGGCATACCGCGCGTGATGCACCGGCTGTACGGACTCATGTTCTCGTGGGAGTTCGTCCGGTTCTCCACCAGCCATCTTGCGCGTTCCTCCGCCTCCGGGCGGGTCGGCACGCGGCCGGTTGGCGGATCGGCGATCATCGACGTCCGGCGCGTGTACACCACGGTGTCGCGCACGTCGCTCCAAAACCGGTTGTAGCCACCGCCGAACTGCCCCGCCACCGTACGGCGCCCGCCCGGCGCACCGTCGCGATCGTACGACTCGCGCCCCTGCCGGCCTATCTCCGCCGCTTCCTCCTCGGTATAGAACTCCTTCTCCCCGAGGCGGGTGGGCCGCTCGAGCGAGGTCAGCGTGTCGTTCGTCCAGACGCCAGAAATATCCGGCTGGCCATCCGCCGTGCGGGGTGCCTGGTAGGCCGCGGCTGGCGCGCTTGCTTCCCGCTCCTGGCCCGCGGCGGGGTCGGCCATCGTCACCATCAGAAACACCGCCGCCGTCACTGCAAGTCTCGTACGCATCACCTCTCCAAAGAACGGATCAGAATCTACCTTCCTGATGCTCGACGATCGCCTATCGCCGAGGGATCCTACTCAACCGGGTTGCCGCGCACGTCGGTCAATGTACGGTAGCCATCCGCCCGTGCGCGCACGACATGCGCATCGCGGTAGAAGCCGGCGGTGTGCATGGTGATCATCACCTCCGACGTTCCGGGATTCTCCCAGTACCACCCGTGGATCCCCGTAAACGGCGCAATATAGCTGCCAGTGGCGGCGTCGCTTGCCGCGGAGTCGAAGCTCTCTGCGTAACCCGGCGGCGCCCCATCCGGCGCACTGTGGAGGTTGTATTCCACCGCCCCGGTGGCCTGCCATGTATACAGCATGGCGGCGCCCTCCTCCAGGCGGTAGGTGTACTCCACCCATTCCCCCGGCGCGAGCGGCAGTTCCACCGTGTCGAGCCGGTACTCGCCTTCTTCCGACGTGACCGCCACGACCTGGGCGAGCGCCAGCAACCCGAAGATCTCACCCGTCCCCAGTGGATCCACGCCGTACTCCGCGGGAAGTACCGCACCCACGAAGACCAGGCCGGCCGCAACCAGCGACGCGAGTGCGGCAAGAGCCAGCTTGCGGATCGATACGGGCGGTGGCGCGGTGTCGGGCATGCTTCAGGATGGTGCGGTCACGTGGAATCACGGATAGAAGACGTAGCCGAATAACTGTTGCGCGGTCAGCACGAAGCCGCCTCCCATCAGCACGGCGTTCGTCACGAAGGCATGGCGCACGAAGCTGGGGCGCATGCGCCAGGCGGTAATCCCGACGAGAACGGCCGTGAGGGCCAGGATCTGTCCGATCTCGACCCCCGCGTTGAAGCTGAAGATGTTCGCCACGAGGCCGTTGTCGGTCACCGTGAACTCCTGCAGCTTGGTGGCGAGGCCCAGGCCGTGAAACAGGCCGAAGATGAGCACCGCCATCTTCGTGTTGGGCCGGAAGCCGAGCACCCGCTCGAAGCCGCCCATGTTCTCGAACGCCTTGTAGCAGACCGACAGCCCGATGATGGCATCGATGATGTAGGCGTTGACCTCCAGCCGGCCAAGCACGCCGAAGAGCAGCGTGATGCTGTGCCCCAGCGTGAAGAGGCTTACGTACAGGACGACATCGCGCAGTCGGTAGAGAAAGAAGATGACGCCGACCAGGAAGAGCAGATGGTCGTAGCCGGTCACCATGTGCTTGGCGCCGAGGTACATGAACGGCGCCGGCGCCGGCCCGTCTACCCCCTGGACGAACGCCGCGTTCTGCGTGTCCATCGGGTGCGCCGCCGCCCCGGCCGGCAGCAGGACAAGCGCCGCCGCCACGAGTAGCGCCGCGGCCGCCGCCCGGCTCGCACCGGTCCAGGAACGACGCACTAACGGATTCCGCCAGCCGCGCTTAACCACCGCTGGTCGTGGTCGGTTCAGTGGCCCCGGAGAGATCCTCCGTGCCGTAGAAGCCGATCATCATCTCTTCCCACGTCTGGTCGCCCCAGCGCACCTCGGCGCTCGGATCGGGGTTGTGCCGGTTGTTGACCGAGTTGTCGTAGTGCGCGACGCCGACCAGCCTGGTGCCCGCCGGCAGCAACTTCGGCTCGGCCAGCCGGTACGTAAGCTGCCAGTCGAAGTTGTAGTTCGGCACCCGCAGCAGGATCTCCTCCGTCCCGTCCGGATAGACCGCCGTGTACGTGAAGTCCTTGCCGCGCGAGTGCATGTGCGGGTTCATCGTCGTGAGCCAGGTGTCTTCCTCGATCACCTGCTCGGCGCGCACCTGATGATCGGCCGCACCAGGCGGAATGACGAACCGCGCGTTGATCACCTGGCCGCCACCCACCGCCCGGGTGGGCGGTTCGTCCTGAAAGATCAGGCCGACGCTGGTCTGGTCGCTGGTCGCCTCGCCAATCGTCGTGTAGTGCATCTGCAGGACAATCTCGGCGCCCGCGGGTATCTTCCGGGCGACACCCTCCGGGTAGACGTTCCCCAGCTTGTTCGGCGTCGTCCCGCCAAGCGATCCGCTCTGCCGCTGCCGGTCCCGCCTCAGCGTCGGCTCGGGTGACGGCGGCGCGGCGGGATCGGACTGCTGCAGCGTGGCGATGACATGGTGGACGACGCGACGATCGCCCGGCTTGATCTCCACCGCCTTCACCCACTTGTCCTCGGTGAAATTGGTCGGTACCGTGAAGTAGAGATACGGGACCGTCCCGTCGGCGGGGACATCGTACGGCGCCAGCATGCTCAACACGATGTCCGGCTCGCCGATCGTCCAGCCCTCGGGAAACGCGGGCACGTCGGGAAGGTGGGCCGGATTGCCCTCGGGTGCGCCCCCTTCGACCCAAGCGCCGATCATCGCGATGGCCTCGTCGCTCAGGCTGGCGTCGTTCGAGTATTCCTGGTGGCCCGGCTCGGCGTACCAGGGCGGCATCTCTCGCGCCTCCACCCGCTGCCGGATGGCGCGCGCCCACGGACGCGCCTCGTCGTAGGTGACGAGCGGCATCGGCGCGAACTCGCCCGCTCGGTGGCAGGCGACGCAGTGCTCGTAGAGGATCGGAGCCACGTCCTTCGAAAACGTGGGCGTCTCCTCCGCCGCGGCCGGCGCGACGAAAACGGCGACCAGTATCAAGGCAACGAAGAGTCTTGCGATCGTCATGACGGTTATTCCTCGTTCGTGGGCCGGACGCCCTTCTCGCCGATCGTATTGCGGAGCACGCCGACTCCCTCGAGCTCCACCTCGACGACATCCCCGGGCTGCATCGCCGAAGTGGTCCCCGGCGTGCCAGTGAAGATCATGTCACCCGGCTCGAGGGTCACGTAGCGGCTGATGTAGCTCACCAGCGTGGACGAATCGAACAGTAGATCGCGCGTCCGCTGCGACTGCAGGACTTCCCCGTTGACACGGGTCTGCAGCAGCAGGTCGTTGTAATCTACGCCGCGCGCCATCACCGGGCCGACCGGCCCGAACGTATCGGCCCCCTTTGCGCGGAACCACTGCAGGTCGTTGCTCTGCCACACCCGTTCGCTGATGTCGTTGCCGGGGGCGACCGCGAAAATGTAGTCGGGCGCCTCCTCGACCGAAACGTTGCGGGCCGTCTTGCCGATGATCAACACCATCTCCCCCTCGAAGTGGAGGTTGGTGGCATCCTCGTAGTAGATGACTGTCGCCTCATGCGGCGCCAGCGACGTGGCGTGCTTGTCGAAAAGCCCCGGGTATTCCGCCGGCGACGCCTGGCCGAGATGGCTGCGGTAATTGAGGCCGGCCGCCACTACCTTCTGCGGTTCACTCGGAACGAGGAGCTGGACCTCGTCGAGGGGCACGGTCGTGCCGGTCCGCTCGGGCGACTCGAAGACGTTGCCGCGGAGCTGGTGGATCGTCTCTCCCTCGAGCACGCCGTACGACACGCTGCCGCCGTGCTCGTAGCGGACGTACTTCGTCACTTCCTGAGCGGAAGCCACGGCCCCGGCCAGCACGGCCACCGCCACGACCACGGCCACGACACTGATGCGCTTCATCGTCCTTCTCCTCTTCGATCGACTCCGATTACTTCTCGACTATTTCCGGGATGTAGCACCCGATGGCGCGGGTCTCCGTGAACCGCACCGACTCCCCGGCCGCGACCCGGTCCAGAACTCCGCGCAGATCGTGCGTCGTCGGCGCGGCCCGCGTCACGCCGAAGCTGACGAACCGGTCGTCGATCCGCCCACGGTAGACGAGTCGCCCCGCCGCGTCCCAGACCGCCGCCTCCGGCGTCACGGTGGCGCCCGCTGCCGTGGCCAGTGCGCCTTCCACATCGCGGACGGCGGCGAACGGGTAGCTGAATGACTCGCGATGCGCCGCGAGCTCGGCAACCGGCCGGTGCGTGTCTACGTAGACCAGCCAGAAGGCGGTCCGCTCGCCGAACGCTTCGTGGATCCGCCGCACCTCGGGCGCGTAGCGGTTCGAGATGGGACAGTCGCTCATGACGAACAGCAGGACGGTTGCCTCGATGTCGTCAGCCAGCGCGAGCGGCTCGACCGGAGCTCCGTCCAACCCGGGAACGACCACGTTCGCCGGCGCCACAGAGACAGCGCCGAGGCCGGCCGACACAGAACCCGTCAGCAGCGCTGCCGCCAACAGTACACAAGACCGGCGCCAGCCCGTCATGATCTCCGTAAGCGTAGCACGCGGCGTGCTATCCTGCCGATAGGAGCGGCATCCCGTCGATCTGGCCCGCGGGGGCCATCCCGGGCGCCAGCCAGGCATCATGTTTACGACTGCCAGCCTCCTGCCACGCGACCAGGCGCACCTCATCCATCCGCTGCACGACCCGGCCTCTCACCGGGACGGAAGGGTCTGGGTGAAGGGTGAGGGTGCGGTTCTGACCGACGCGGACGGACGAGCGTATCTCGACGGCCTCGCCGGCCTCTGGAACGTCACCGCCGGTCATGGCCGGGTGGAGCTTGCCGAGGCGATGCGGAAGCAGGCGGCCGACCTCGCCTACGTCTCCGGTTACGCCGGCAGCTCCAATCCGCGCGCGATCGAACTGGCCGAGCAACTGGCCGGCATCTGCTACCCCTCCATAAACCACTTCTTCTTTACGAGCGGCGGCGGCGAAGCGACCGACAGCACGATCAAGACGGCCCGCGCCTTCTGGAAGCTCCGGGGCCACCCGTCGAAGACGAAGGTGATATCGCGTGTCGACGCGTACCACGGGGTCACCCTGGCGGCGATGAGCGCCACTGGCATCAGCCGCTACTGGCCGCTGTTCGAACCGCGCGTTCCGGGCTTCGTCCACATTCCCGCTCCCGACCCGTATCGCTACACTGCGCCGGAGGGCACGAGCGTCGGGATCGCCGCCGCCAACGAGCTCGAACAGGTCATCCAGCGCGAGGGCGCCGACACGGTCGCGGCCTTCATCGCCGAGCCGGTGCAGGGAGCGGGCGGCGTCATCGTTCCGCCGGACGACTACTTCCCCCGAATCCGCGAGATCTGCGACCAGTACGATGTACTCCTCGCCGCCGACGAGGTGATCACCGGCTTCGGACGCACGGGCCGCCTTTTCGCGCTGGACCACTGGGGAATCGAGCCGGACATCGTTCAGTTCGCCAAGGCGATCACCTCCGGTTACTTCCCTTTCGGCGGCATCGGCATCAGTGACGCGATCGCCGAGACCATCGAGACGGCAGGCGAGCCCTGGATGCACGCCTATACGTACAGCGCCCATCCGGTCGGCTGCGCCGTCGCACTCCGCACGCTCCGGATCATTGAAGACGAGGGCCTCCCCGAGCAGGCGGCAGTCAAGGGGACCGCCCTGTTAGGCGGTCTGACGGACGCGCTGGGCGATCATCCGCATGTCGGCAACATCCGCGGCAAGGGCCTGATGTGCGCCGTCGAGCTGGTGGAGGACCGTGCCACGAAGCGGCCGTTCGCGCCCGACCACGGCGTCGGCCCCGCTCTGCTTCGGGAGACGGCGGTACGCGGCCTGGTGAGTCGGGTCAAGGGAGACACCTACCTGCTGGCTCCACCGATCGTCACCCCGGACGATCAGCTCGCGCGGATGGTCGAGATCCTCTCCGCATCGGTCCGTACCGCCGTCGGGTAGCCCTGCGATCCGCCGCTACTGAGCCCGCCCGCGGCCACGCGCTCTGCCGGGCCGCGCACGGCTGCGCACGGGCGCGTTGGAAGCGCCATAGTACGATGCGATTGATGACGACCGCCGCCGCCCGTCGCTCACTTGCCGAGGCGCTCGCTGGGCGATTGGCCGAGCGGGAGGCGCGCGCAATCCGCCGGCAAGTCCGCCCGCTCGCGGAGACAGTCGGGACCCATGTCCAGCTCGAGGGACGGCGCCTGCTGCAGTGCTGCTCGAACGACTATCTCGGCCTGGCATTGCACCCGGCGGTAACGCGGGCGGCGGCAGAGGCGGCGCAAGCGCACGGCGCGGGAGCAGGATCCGCACGGCTCGTCGCGGGCACCTCGACGTTGCACGCCGCCCTGGAAGACGATCTCGCACGTCTGAAGGGAACCGAGGCCGCACTCGTCTTTTCCTCCGGGTACCACGTCAATGCCGGTCTCCTCCCGGCGCTCGCGGCCGATGGAGACCTCATCCTGAGCGATGCACTCAACCATGCCAGCCTGATCGATGGTTGCCGGTTGTCGCGGGCGGCAGTCCGGGTCTACCGGCATGCCGATGTTGGCCACCTCGAGGAACTGTTGCGCAACTCCGAACACTTCCGCCACCGGTTCATCGTCACCGAGTCGGTCTTCGCGATGGATGGCGATCTCGCACCGCTCGCCGAAATCGTGGCGACGGCGCGACGTCACGATGCCTGGACGGTGGTCGACGAGGCACACGCGACCGGCGTCTTCGGTCCGACCGGCGGCGGTCTGGTGGAACAGCTCGGCCTGACGGACGCCATCGACGTGCAAGTCGGTACCCTGAGCAAGGCGCTCGGATCGCTCGGCGGCTTCGTCGCCGGATCGCGGGAACTCGTGGACTGGTTATTGAATGCCGCGCGGACTTTCGTCTACACGACCGCGACCCCGCCAGCGGTCGTGGCGGCGTCCCGCACGGCGATCCGCGTCCTGACCACCGAACCGGAGCGGCGTGCGCGCCTCTGGTCCAACGCGGCGAAGCTCCGAGAGTCACTGCAGCGCGTCGGCTTTCGTCTCGCTGCCGGCACGTCGCCGATTCTGCCGGTTCTGGTGGGCGAAGCGAAGGACGCAGTCCGGCTGGCCGATGCGGTGCTCGAACGAGGCGTGCTCGTCCCCGCCATTCGTCCGCCCACCGTGCAGGAGGGAACGGCCCGATTGCGCGTCACCCTCATGGCGACGCACACGGACGCGGACGTCGAGGAAGCAGCGGCGGCGTTCGCTGCCGCGGGACAGGCGACCGGCCTGCTTGGATGAGCTGTTTCATCACCGGGACGGACACCGGTGTCGGCAAGACGTTCGTCGCATGCGCCATCGCCGCCGCTCTCCGCGCTCGTGGTCTGCGGGTCGGGGTCATGAAACCGGTCGAGACCGGTTGCGGTCCTGCCGGGGCGCGGCGTCCACGCGACGCCGCCGCACTGCGAGCCGCCGCCGGGAGCACGCTCGAGCTCGACACGATCTGCCCCTGGCAACTCGCGGCGCCGCTCGCGCCCGACGTGGCGGCACGCCTGGAGGGCAAGCGGATTGACCCCGCCGGGATCCTCTCGGTCTTTCGGGAGATCGACCGGGCGCACGACATCACACTGGTCGAAGGAGCGGGCGGGCTCCTCGTCCCGATTGACGGCCCCTACACGATGGCGGATCTGGCGTGCGATCTCGACCTGCCGCTGCTCGTCGTCGTCAACTCGAAGCTCGGCGCCATAAACCACACGCTCCTCACCCTCGAGGCAGCCGCGAGCCGTGGCCTGCACGTAGCTGGCTACATCCTGAACCGGCCCACGCCCGACGGCGACGCGGCGACCGTTACCAATGCCGACCTGCTCGCACGCTGCACCGACGTCCCCTGTCTCGGTGCGGTTTCCTGGACACCAGCCGGTGCCCCCGGCGCCGTGATGGAGGACGCCCTCGACCTGAATCGCCTCCTGGCGTGCGCGCGAACGGGACAGGAATCCGGTAGCTAGCGCACGCTGACGGGCGCTTCGCCGTGCAGGCCGAGGCGCTGAAGCAACTCCGCATCGGCATCTGGTTCCGGGTTCGGCGTGGTGAGCAGGCGATCGCCCAGAAAGAGGGAGTTCGCGCCCGCCAGGAAGCACAGCGCCTGGGTCACGTCGCCCATCTCCATCCGGCCGGCGCTCAACCGTACCTTCGTGTCCGGCATCAGGATCCGCGCCGTCGCGATCATCCGCACCACCTCGTCCCAGGGTACCGGCGGCTGTTCCGCGAGCGGCGTCCCGTCGACCGTTACCAGGGTGTTGATCGGCACGCTCTCGGGATACGGCTCCTGCCGCGCAAGCTCCCACAGCAGGTCGATCCGGTCCGCGTGCGTCTCGCCCATCCCCAGAATGCCGCCGCAGCAGACCTTCATGCCGGCGTCGCGCACTGCGCGCAGCGTCGCGAGACGGTCGTCGTAGGTACGCGTCGTGATAATCGAGCCATAGAAGCCACGCCCGCTGTCGAGATTGTGGTTGTAGTAGTCGAGACCCGCGTCGCGCAACCGTTCCGCCTGGCCGCGGTCGAGCATGCCCAGCGTGGCGCAGGTCTCGAGTCCTTCGGCTTTCACGGCGCCGATCATCCCGAGCACGCGATCGAAAGCCGGTCCGTCGGATGCCTCACGCCAGGCTGCGCCGATGCAGAACCGGTCGGCGCCCCCGGCGCGCGCCCGCGCCGCCGCTTCGGCCACTTCGCCGACCTCCATCAGGCCGGATGGCTCAACGCCGGTGTCGTAGTGGACCGACTGGGGGCAGTAGGCGCAATCCTCCGGACAGCCGCCCGTCTCGACGCTCAACAGCGACGCGCACTGCACTGCTTCCGGATCATGGTGCTGCCGGTGGACGGTCGCCGCCTCGTAAACCAGGTCGAGGAGACCGCGGCCGTAAATCGCCTCTACATCGCCGCGCGCGACGCGATCATTCGCCATTGCCAGGAACCCGCTGAATTATAGAGGGCCGTCCCTCAATCTCTATAATGAGGCACATCATGTTCGACGGACTGACCACCGAGGCTCTGGCCGCCCGTGAACGGGAGCTCGCCGCCCGGTTCAGCGAACTGGCCGGCGCGGGCCTGAATCTCGATTTGACGCGCGGCAAGCCGAGCCCGCAGCAGGTGGCGCTCTCCGACCCCATCGATCTCACCCTCGGCGGTGACTACCGTCTCGAGGATGGCACTGACGTCCGGAATTACGGCGGATTGACCGGCATTCCCGAGGCGCGGCGGCTGGGCGCGGAGATGTTGGGCGTCAGCCCGGATCTCGTCATCGCGGGCGGCAACTCCAGCCTGACCTTCATGTACCAGTACGTGCTGAACGCCTGGCTGAACGGACCCCTCGGTCCAGGCAGCGCCTGGCGAGAGGAAGGCCGTCCACTGCGCTTTCTCTGCGTCGTTCCGGGCTACGACCGCCACTTCACGATCACCCAGAGCCTGGGTTTCGAGCTGGTGTCGGTACCGATCAGGGACGACGGCCCGGACATGGACATGGTGGAAGGCCTCGTCGCGGAAGACGCAGGCATCAAGGGCATCTGGTGCGTCCCGAAGTACTCCAATCCGACCGGCTGTACCTATTCAGACGCGGTGCTCGATCGATTCGCGCAGCTTGCGCGCCGCGCCGGCCCCCACTTCCGGATCCTGTGGGACAACGCCTACGCCGTGCACGACCTTGACGACAACCCGCCCGTGCTGGCGAACCTGATGGAGCGGGCTCGGGACGCCGGGACCGAAGACAACGTCGTGATGTTCACGTCGACGTCGAAGATCACCCGGGCCGGCGCCGGCGTTTCGTTCATCGCGATGTCGCCCGCCAATCGCGCCCCGTTCACGAAGGCGCTGGGCACCCAGACGATCGGCCCCGACAAGGTGAACCAGCTGCGGCATGTGCGTTATCTCGGGAACCTCGACGGCATCCGCGGCCTGATGCGCCGGCACGCGACGATCGTCCGGCCGAAGTTCGAGCGGGTGCTGCAGCATCTTGGCGACGGCCTGCGGGCGGACGGTGTCGGGTCGTGGAGCCGGCCTCGTGGCGGATACTTCCTCTCTTTCGAGGGGCCGCCCGGCACGGCTTCGGCCGTCGTGGACCTGGCAGGGCAGGCGGGCGTGAAGCTGACCCCTGCGGGGGCGACGTTTCCGTACGGACGTGATCCGAATGACACCAACATCCGCCTCGCGCCGACCTACCCTTCGATGGAAGAACTGGATCAGGCGATGCCGATCTTCGTCACCGCAGTGGCGCTGATCGCTGCGCGGCAACGACTCGAGGTGGGGGCAGCGCGCGCTTGACAACAAGCGGGCCTTGCCGGAGTAGCATGTTACAGATGGTTATCACGCGGCTCTTCGGGAGCCTGATTGTCGTCGCGGCTGCGATGCTTCCAGGCATCGCGGCTGGCCAGGCGGACGACGGCAACTGGCCGCAGGGCGAACCCGACATGGTGCTCGAGTTGCCCGCGGTCTACACGCTCGCCTCAGGCAACGGCGTAAGCACGCGGAACTTCGTCCTGCCGGTTGATCTGACCGAAGAACGATGGGTCCGCGGGTTCGACCTGCGGCCCGCCGCGAGCGCCCGCGACGCTGTGCTGCGGGCGCGGATACTGCTCGATGTGACCGGCGTCGGCCAGAGGCGGGACGAGCAGGACGCCGAGTCGGGCTACGCGGGCGCCATCACGGACCATGGCGTGCTCCCCGCGGGCCACGTACTCACCTGGTCCGCGGCGGGCGGCATCCTTCCCCCGGTCGGGGGACTGGCGTGGCCGCTTCTCCCCGGCGCCGACGTACTGCTGCAACTCGAGATGCAGGCCAGCGGCGCGCCCGTCGACGTGCAGGCGTCGATAGGCCTGTATTTCGTCGACGGCGGGCCGGCGCTTGCCGCCGTCACGCTACCGATGGAAGCACCGGCGCTCGACATCCCGGCCGGGACGGCCGAGCACATCGTGGAGGATCGCTACCGCCTGCCAGTCGCCGTCGATCTGGTCGGGGCTTATCCGCAGATGGGGCCGCTCGGCCGGCAGATCCATCTGCAGGCCACCCTCCCGGACGGGACGGTAAGCGAGTTGCTTCAGTTGGATGACTGGCAGCCGGACGAACTGGTCGGCCATCGGTACGACCAAGCGATCCATCTGCCGGCCGAGACTACGCTGGTCGCGCGTTTCACGTTCGACAATTCGACTGGCAACCCCCGGAACCCGTCGGATCCGCCGGAACGCGCCGGATTCGTCGCCACCGCTCCCGACGGCGAGGCAGCGCCCGAGCAGGGAGAGCTGGTGCTGCAGGTGTTGCCGATACTGCCTATCGACACGGCGACGTTGGTCCGGAATATCGGCCTGAAGCGTGCGCGCAACGCCCTGCTTAGTCTGCAGGCACGGCTCCGCTTTGCCCCTGACGACTACCGGAGCCACAGCAGGCTGGCCGCACGCTATATCGACATGGGCCAGGCCGAGCTGGCGCGCCCGCATCTGGAGGAGGCCATCGCGCTGGAACCCGACTACGCCGAGACGCACTTCAATCTCGGGTCGCTGTTGATCGCCGAAGGCAACCATGCCGAGGCCATCGACGCCTTCCGCAAGGCGGTAGAGCTGCGTCCGGAGTACGCCGACGCCCACAACAACCTCGGAGCGCTGCTCGCGGCATCCGGCGCACTTACCGACGCGGTCGTCTACTACCAACTGGCGCTGCAGTTCAATCCGCGCGACGCGAGCGCGCACTTCAATCTGGCGAGCGCGCAACTCACCCTGGGCAACCGGGAGGAGGCGATTCCGCACTTCCGGGAAGCCCTGGTCACCGCACCCAACGATCCGGCGGTTCACAGCAGTCTTGCGCGGGCTCTGGCAGCCGGCGGCGAACAGACGGAAGCAGCTACGCACTATGAGCGGGCGCTTGAGGTTGCCCCAGACCTGCCGATCGCCCTGGTGGGTCTGGCGTGGATCCGGGCCACTTCGCCCTACGAGTCCCTCCGGGGCGCCGATCAGGCGCTCTCGCTGGCGCAGCGCGCCGTCGCTCTGGTCGGCAATGACAACCCCGAAGTGCTAGATACGCTCGCCGCCGCCTATGCCACGACCGGGCGGTTCGACGATGCGGTGGCTACCGCGCGCCGCGCCGTGGATCTGGCGCGGGCCAATCCGGCGTACGAGCCCCTCGCGAACAACATCGAAGGCCGCATCCGGCTGTACCTGGCATTCCGTCCATTCCGGTCACCGCTGCCGGACGAGCAGTAGGCGCCGCCCTCAGCGGTAGAGCGGGTTCGGGTGGTCGAACCGGCAGCCGGCGTCCCACGCCGACCGCTGATTGCCGTGGGCCGGGATGCCGCCGGCATCCTTGATCATCCGCGCCGTGTGGAGCAGGTTCCACGTCATGAAGGTCGTATTGCGGTTCGTGAAATCGTTCTCGGGACCGCCCGACCCTTCGTCGAGGTACGACGGTCCGGGCCCCGCCTCGCCCAGCCACCCGGCGTCCGCCTGGGGCGGAATCACGTAGCCGAGGTGCTGCAGCGAGTAGAGGAGGTTCATTGCGCAGTGCTTGGCGCCGTCCTCGTTTCCGGTGACGAGGCAACCCCCGACCCGGCCGTAGTAGGCGTATTGGCCGTCATCGTTGAGCTGCCCCGACGCCGCGTAGAGCCGCTCGATCACGCGGGTGGCGACCGATGTCTTTTCACCCAGCCAGATGCTGGTGCCGATCACGAGGATGTCCGCCGCCATCACCCGCTCCAGCAGCGCGGGCCAATCGTCCCGCTCCGCCCCATGTTCCCGCATATCTGGGTAGACACCAGGCGCGAGCGTGTAGTCGACCGGGCGGATCAACTCCGCCGCCACACCGTTCTTCTCCATGATGGCGCGCGAGATCCGTATCAGCCCTTCCGTGTGCGACAGCTCCGGGCTCGGTTTCAGCGTGCAGTTGAGAAAGACCGCCCGCAGGTCCGAGAAATCCCATCGGCTCTCGGAGCACAGCCGTTCCTGGCGTTCGTTCAGCATGGAATCCCCAACGTTCATGGCCGGTGCTCGAACACGTGCTCGACTTCCACCGCGCGCATCCCGGCGCGCTCCGTGACGTTGTCACCGCCGAGACGCTCACCGAACTCGCCGTAGCGCGCCACTACCTCTTCCGGCTGCGGCGGCAGCGGGAACTGAACGATCACGCGCACCTCGCCCCGCGGCCAGCGGAACGTGTTGATGCGGGTCCAGAACTGGTTGTCCTGCACGGCGGCGCGACCCGTATCCATCAGGTTCTCGGCTGGCCACTCCTCGACTGGCACCGTCTCCGCCGCCTCGTGCGCAATCCGATAATTGACGTAGGCCCCATCCGGCAGATCCGTCGCTCCCTCTATCCAGAGCTGCCGCCACTCGGACCGATGCGTCACCTCCAGTTGCACGGTTTCAGGTCCGTCTGCAAACGTCCCGTCCCCCGCCGCTCGACCTCCGCCCGAACCGCACCCGGCAGCCAGCACGAAGAGCGCCGCAGGCACGAAGAACCGCTGCAAAGCCAACATCCGCGCGGATTATATCGAGCCGACCCGAATCCCGGCGCCGCGCGGCGCTATGATGCGACTGACGACGGCATGCCGACCTGTTTCAACCACACCATCATCTACAGCCGATCCAGGCAGGCGTCGGCGCACTTTCTCACGCAGATCCTCGGCCTTCCGGAACCGAGGGCCTTCGGGCACTTTTTCGTGGTCGATCTGGACAACGGCGTGTCGCTCGACTTTGCCGACGCCGGTGGCCGGGAGTTCCAGCCCCAGCACTACGCGTTTCTGATCGACGAAGCGGACTTCGACCGGATCTACAGACGCATCCGCGAGCGCGGCCTCGACCACTGGGCCGATCCGGGCAGGAGGCGGCCTGGCTTCAACCGCAACGACGGCGGACGCGGCGTCTACTTCGAGGATCCCGACGGCCACCTTCTGGAGGTGCTTACGAAGCCGTACGGCAGCGCGTGAGCTCGCGGTAGCCCAAAGGGGATTTGCGGTAGCGCGCCTGACAGTCACGGGAACGCAGTGCTAGCGTGCATGGGTTCGGCCTCCATCAGGCCGACCCAGGCAAGTACGCATGCAGCAGTGGTTCGACCGTAGCGCGTTTTCGATCGCTTTCATGGCCGTCGCGGTGTGCTCTCCGGGGGACGACGCCCTTGCGCAGGGAAGCGTGCAGTCCGACCGCGCGACGCTCGTGAGGCTCTACAACGCAACCAACGGCCCCAACTGGACGAACAGCACGAACTGGTTGAGTGACGAGCCGCTAGCAGACTGGCACGGAGTCGCCACGGACACGAACGGCCGGGTCACCGTGCTGGATCTGGACTTCAACGGCCTGGACGGACAGATACCGGGGGCAATCGGCGATCTGGACCGCCTCGAAGTACTCCACTTGTTCATTAACGACCTGAAGGGCTCCATTCCGGCGCAGATCGGCGATCTGGACAACCTCCGGGAGCTGGATCTGGGAGGCAACGAGCTGACGGGGCACATACCGGCCACTCTCGGCAACCTGACCCGTCTGACGCAGTTGGGTCTCTGGAGCAACGACCTGACGGGGCACATACCTGACTTGAGCACCCTGGTCTTGCTCGCGCACCTGCGCCTCGGGAACAACCGACTGACGGGACAAGTACCGACGTGGATTGGCGATCTGGCCAGCCTCACGTGGTTGTCGCTCTATCAGAACGGCCTGACGGGGCCGCTACCGGTGGCACTGGGTGCCTTGAACCGGCTCAGCAGACTGAACCTCGAGGGCAACCGGCTGAGCGGCTCGATTCCCTCCGGACTGGGCGAATCCGGACTCGACGAGATGAACCTCGCATTCAATGAACGACTGACCGGCCCCCTTCCGCCGCAGTTGCACCAGCAGGCGTTGCGCGCACTGGATCTGGCGGGAACGAGGGTGTGTGTTCCCGGAAGCGCGGAGTTTCGGACATGGCTGAGAGCGATCCCGAACCTCCGTTCGTCCGGGCTGACCTGCGGAGACCCCGAGCCGGCGATGTCCTTGATCGACGTGGCGGTCTTCTATACGCCGGCGGCACGCCGGGACGCGGGCGGAATCCCCGAGATCGAGGCAGTGATCGACCTGATGGTCGCCGCGGCGAATCAGGCCTACGCGGACAGTGGCGTGAAACAGCGTATCGCACTGGTAGCCACGAGAGAGATCGAATACGCCGAAGTGAACCAGAACGTTGACCTCAGGCGTTTGGCGGACCCGGCGGACGGCTACCTGGACGAAGTGCATGCGATCCGGGACGAGGTCGGGGCCGACCTCGTGCATTTCCTGCCCCTCGTGGGTGGCAACGACTACACCGCGTGCGGCAAGGCATGGCCGGCCGGCGCGGTCGGGCTTACCGGTTCGAACTGCGACGACCTGGCCTTCGCCCACGAGCTCGGCCACAACATGGGTCTGCGGCATGACCGGTATTCCCTCTGCGGCCCCGGCAACCCATGCATCGACTGGCCGTTTCGACACGGATACGGTTATGTGAATCCTCCGGGGCTTGAGCCCGACGCGTCCGACTCGCAGCGCTGGATCACCATCATGGCCTACCATGCGCGGTGCTCCCGGGCAGGAGTGAGGTGCCAGGGAATACCGCGCTTCTCCAACCCGGAACAGGCGTGGAACGACGATCCGCTGGGCGTGGCGGGCAGCTTCCCATCGACCGACGTGGACGGACCCGCCAACGCGGTTGACGTCCTCAACCTCATGCGGCATTCGGTGGCAACCTATCGGGATCGCTACACCAACCAGTCGCCGGTGACGACCGGCACGCTGCCGGACCTGACGGTGCAGGCGAGCGACGACGTGGCTGCGATCCCGTTGGCTGGTCTCTTCAACGACCCCGACGGAGACGCGCTGACCTACGGGGCCACCTCGTCGGCGCCCTCCGTCGTCACGGCACGGGTGGTGGGCGCGGAGCTCAGACTCTCCCCGGTCGGCACGGGCCTGGCAACGATAGAGGTGTCGGCGACCGACATCGACGGATCGAATACGCGCGCGAGTCTGCTCTTCACCGTCACGGTGATACCGCCGATCACCGTCACCCCGACTATAGCCTTCAGCACCGCCGATGCGGGGAACAACGGCCTGTTCACGCCGGAGCCCGGCCGCGCGCGGGCCGCCACGCGCCACGACCCGGCAACATTGCGGCGGCGCGACGTCGCCATCGACACCGGCCGCCTCACGGGCACGCCCGCGGCGATGTGGCCGTCCGGGCCCCCGGCCCTCACTCTGAACCTCTTCGACGACGCCACCTTGACCGGCATCGTCGAACGGCGGACGACGACGTTCTCCGGTGGCTATGCACTTTCCGGTCGCCTGGCGGGCGTTGAGTCGGGAACGATGACGCTGGTGGTCAACCGGAACGTGGTCGCGGGCACGATCCGCACCCCCACCGCGACCTTCCGCATTCGACCCGCGGGGGTGGGACGGCACGCGGTCATGCAGATTGACCCGTCGCGGCTTCCGCCCCCGGACGAGCCGTTGTTTCCTAGGGCCACAAGCCTCGCACGTTAGCCCCTTCCGCGTGCCGGCTTCTGTCGCCGGAATTGCGGAAGCCGAGGCAGTTACCGCAGCCGCCGCCCGCACCACTCGATGACGGCGTCCTGCACGGTCGAATGAATCTCCGCTTCGCTTGGGGCGTTCTTCCCGCGCACCTTGAACGAGTGCTCCCCGCCTTCGACGACGAACAACTCGGCCAAGGCGCAGCCGGCGAGCACGGGACGAAGTTCATCGGGCGTGCCGAACGTGTCGCGGCTGCCCTGCACGAACAACATGGGTGCGGCAATGGACGGCAGATGCGCGTCGCGCAACTTGTCCGGGCGGCCGGGCGGATGCAGCGGATAGCCCAGCAGCACCAGGCCATCGACACCAAGTGAGGCTTCGACGCCCGTATCTTGAGCGACGACCTGTGTCGCGATGCGCCCGCCCATTGACTTGCCCCCGACGAGGAGGCGGGACCGGGCGTTCGCCTGCCGCTTGCGCACGTCCGCGATTACGGCCCGGTAGCACGCTTCGAGCCGCCTGCCGGGGTCCGGATAGCGCCGCCTCCGCTCCATATAGGGAAAGTTGAAGGTGACGACGCGAAGGCCGCGACTTGACAGGCCGCGGCCGAAGGCGGTCATGAACGGATGGGTCTGCGGCGCCCCGGCCCCGTGCGCCAGGATGAGGGTCGCGCCGAGGGCGGCAGCAGCTTCCGGCTCGGGCGCGTAGTCCAGCGCGCTGACCGGCTCGGATCCATCGAGAGGAATACTGAAGGGTGTCGCCATCACAGAAGCTCCGCCAGAAAACGACCAGCCGCCGCGCGGAATTCGTCGGTCCATTCGTGGCCGCTATCGAGAACGAGCGACTCCGCCTGCGCCCTGGTGCGGCGCAGGAAGCTCAGATCGGCGTCCAGCTTCTCCTGGGTGTACCAGGTGTCCAGACGGCCCCGTCCGATCAAGACCGGCGGCCAGTCAGCGTCCGGATCGGTCTGCAACTCGGGCGGCACGTCGCCGGCCACTGCGATCACGCCGCGGCACGGATGCCCGGCGCGCAGGGCGGCCCGGTACGCCATGGCGACACCTTGGGAGAAGCCGCAGTAGACCAGTGGAGGAGCGGTTGCGTAATCCCTGCGAACGGCCCGCACGACGCCATTAACGTAGGCGATGTTGTCGGCGATGGCGTATGCCCGGTCCTGACGTGTCATCCAGCTCCCGACGACGTGCCGGCGGCTCTTGCTGTAGTGCCGGTGAAGCGCCTGCACGGCGACCCGGATCCAGCCTCCGCTGCCGGGAATGCGGTCGAGTTGCTTGAGGTGACGTTCGGCGTGCTCGCCGTAACCATGGAAACCGACAAGGATCGGGGCCGGGCCCGGGCTCTCGGCCGGCGCCACGAGAAACCGGCCGTGCGTCGTCGCCGTAATCCTGTGGACCGTCACGGCGGACGGCGGCGCCACATCGGGAGGAAGGCTGGTGGCCACGGGCCTGTATTCTATTGACGAGTGAAGAACGGAGGAGGACCTGGATGCCGCGGATCGAGTTCGACGAGTTGCCCGGTGATGCCCGCGTGTGGATTTTCTCGGCGGCGCGGAAGCTGACCGAGCCGGAACAGGCCCGCCTGCTCGCCGAGGTGGATGCCTTTATCAATCAGTGGGGGGCGCATGCAGTTCCCCTGACGGCAGGCCGTGATCTCGTGTACGGCCAGTTCCTCTTCATCGCGGTGGATCAGCGGGCCGCTGGTCCGTCGGGCTGTTCCATCGACGCCCTCGTCCGACGGATGCAGGAGCTTCAAGAGGAGATCGACGTGGAGCTGGTCAACCATGCGCCGGTGCTGTTCCGTCAGGGCGAAGCGATCGCCCGCGTGCCGCGCGACGCCTTCGCCCGCCTTGCGGACGCAGGCAAGGTTGGGCCCGATACCACCGTGTTCAACAATACGCTGACGAGTCTCGGCGAAGTGCGAGCGGGACGGTGGGAAGTCCCGGCGGCTGACTCGTGGCACGCGCAAGCCTTCTTCTAGCAGCCCGTCGTGAAACCCCGTGTAGCAACGAGAGCGGCGAGGCGCCCGGCGCCGTCCTACAGTCGGATGAACTCGTACAAATAGAGCAATGCTGCCGCCACCGGATACAAGGTTGCGCTATAGACGATGTTGCTCCGCGCGATTCGCCAGTTGTCGGCGCCGTACCGGGTGGCGAGCACCACGTTCACTCCGGACAGGGGATTGACGGCGCAGCCGAGACCCCAGCCCATCGCAAACGTCGTCGCCAGCAGCGTCGGGTCGAGTTCCACGGTCTCTGCCAACGCCACCGTGATACCCATCAACACGGCGGGGTGAACGCACACCAGTGAGGCGACGATGAAGACGAAAACGAGAAGAGCGGCGTGGAAGGCGTCCAGGCGCGGTAGCAGCGTCCAGTCGCCCGAACCCGCCGCCGCGGCAACGACGCCCGCCGCCAGCACCCCGGCGCCAAGGAACAGCGCCAGCTCGCTGCCCATCTGCGGGGCTCGCTCCCTCACGTATTCCGCCAGGGCCGGGCGCAGGCCGCGCAAGCCTTTGCGCTTGATCAGCACGGCCACGACCACCGCCGGAGTGACCATGGTGATGAGCGCGAGCACCGAGTAACCCGGCAACACGGTGGCAGCAATGAGCACCGCGGCGCCGAGGGTTAACGGCACCTTCAGATCCTGGGGATGCAGTGGGTAGCCGCGGAAGGTCCGGACCTCCTCGGCCCGGCCACTTGACGCGTACCAGTACAGCAGCACGAAGGACGCGGCGGCCAGGGGGAGTCCGAACAGCATCATTACCACCGGGCTCGACCCGGGCGTGTACGAAAGGGCCAGGGCGACGCCGCCGATGAACGGCGAGTAGAAGGCGACGGCGGTGAACGCCCTGCTGAAGAGCTGCGCCTGGTTGAATCCGAGCGGCAGCACGCGTGCCAGCCGGTCGGCCATGATGATGACGGCGGAGATGTTGATGATCGACCCGAAAGCGTGCACGCCCAGCATGCTCTGAAGGTAGGCGCCCCTGCCTCGTGGCAGTTCAGGTTCGTCCACGCGCGGAGGCCGGTTCAGGAGGCGCAGCAGGGTAACGGCGGCCAGCATCGACAGGATCGGCTGGTTCTGGCCCAGGAGACTGTCGAATCGCAGCGGCGCGCCCTGGCTTGCGCCCCAGGCGAAGGCGGCCAGACCCGCCGCGATGAACATCAGCGCCTGGAATTGCTGCCGCCTACCGATGTTCGGCCAGAGTAGCGCCAGCGCAATCCAGGCCAGAACGGCGGCCGACAGCGTCGGAACCGCGGGCCACACGGCTCCCGCGATCGCGAGCGCCAGCATCCCGGCAATGACCATGCCCGCCGCGTGTTGGGCAGGGCCCACGTGCGCCGCCTCCCGCCGCCGCCAGGCCCCGATGCGCTGCGTCGTGACGGTCAGGGGGTAATCCAGATTGGCGACGACCAGGCGCGCTCCTGGATGGTGGCCGGCAAATCAGGCCTCGGTTCAACGCCGGCGCGAACCGCTTCCCAAGTGGACCAGCGGCAGGACGGGTTCTCGAGCACGCGCACGTAGTAGAAGGCGCGCCGCTCGGGATCGAAGTCCGGATCCGACCACAAGGTCCGCAACTCCGCGTCGCCGGCGTCCGAGCTGACACCGCAGTCGTCGAGGTTCACGGTGGCGCCGTTGTCCGGGCAGCGCTGGGTCGCCGGATCCACGGACAGGCCATCCGAGCAGGCAACATCGTAGACTCTCTCGTGCGCTTCACCGCCATCGACCCAGCCCTTGATGATCTGCACGCGCGCCAGCGGCGTGCCGGCCGGATCCTGGCTCGCCCAGACGAGAAACCGGGGAACGCGTGAACCGGGCGCGACGAGGTCGCCACCCATCGGAACGCCGCCGTCGTATGCTCGGGCCACCATATCGCGGTCGTCCAGCAGGTCGTCCGCATAGTCGTAGCCGCCGAAGAAACGGAGTCGCATACGGGGCCCGGTCGTGGCGAACGTCTCCTTGCGGCGGAACGCATCGAATATCGCGTCGCGTGTGTTTTCTTCCGCCCACGCACCGGTCAGGCCCGACGCACCCCGGATCGGACCGAGCGCCGAGGCGCTGTACCGGCTGCCGTCCGGACGCGGCTGATCGAGCGGTATGGCGATACCGCGTTGCGGGAGGCCGCCCGCCGTGAAGAAGTCGGACTCGTTGAGCGCGCTTGCCGCGGCATGGTTGTCGGTGGCTCCGACGAGACCGAAGCGGAACGGGTTGATGCCCTGTTCTTCCTCCAGGAGCAGGCCGTTCAGGTAGGCCTCCCGCACGTAGCTGCCGGACGGCTGGCTCGGGGTCGTACCGCCGCCGATCCGGTAGGACCAGATCTCGAAGTCCGCCCATTCGTCGTTGGGCGAGAGGGCCGGGTGCGTGTCTGACGTGCCCTTGGTCTGCGTGATCTCCACCACCGGCTCGTTGCGCATGCGGGTATCGGCGTAGGCGGCGTCGAGCGGCTCGCCGGCGTATGTGGCGAGGCGGAACATCAGTCCGTTCGAGCCGTTGGAGTTGTGCGGGATGGCGAGCGCCTCCATGCCCGCCTCCCGGTTGCGGTCCATCCATGCCCACAGTTCTTCAGGATTGAACGAATCGAGGCGGCTGAACGGCACGTCCGGCGCCGCGCTCCCGCGGAAGATGACGTTGCGGTGCAGATTCTGGTTCTCCGGGCTGCCGGTGAACTCGTAGCCGATGAAGGTCGTGAAGCTGCCCGGCTGGTAGTGACGCTCGGCCGCCGCGATCGTCTCCTGCCAGGCAGAGCGGACGACATCCATGTCGATCAGGTCGTCGCGGTCCCCGAGGGTGTGCGCACGAATGCCCGCGTAGGCCCGAGCCCGGTCCGCCCCGGAGAGCTCCCCGGATGCGATTTGCCGGGCCACCGCCGCGTCGGGGTGGCGGGAGACCTCCTGTTCGGGATCCAGCATGGCGGGCAGCATGCCGAGGAAGCTCGCGTGATCGGTGACCGCAAAGAAGTCGAGCGGCGCGTCGAGCTGAACGTCGAAGCCGGCCGGGTGCGTCAGGGGCTCGCCCTGGGCGTACCGATAGGCGTCGTCCGGCCCGGCGCGGGTGCCGTTGAGGAAGGCGTCGTAGGACAACCTGGTGTGCGTGTGCAGGTCGCCGAAGTAGGCGTTACGCAGCGGATTTGGACCCGCACCGGGCGTCGCGGGCTCGGAACCCGGCGCGGCGGGTTCGGTCACGCCGGTGGCGGACCCATCGTCGCCGCCGCAGCCAGCTGCCATAGCGCCGAACAAGGCGGTGACGGCCAGGGCGACGGCGACTCCGGGACGATGGATGGGGAAACTCCGGCGTGCGGGGTTGCTATCCGGCATGACATCTCCTGAGCGTTCACCGTGCGGGACCACTTGCGGCACTCACGGCAGCAGCGAGACCACCCGCTCGACGAACCAGTAGGCAGACACGGTTCCCATGACGTAGACCGGCATCTGGGTAACTGCGCCCGGGACCCGCACGCGCGTGGTCCGGATGCAATAGAGCAGCCCCAGGAGGATGCCGACGACCATGAGCTGGCCAATCTCCACTCCAACATTGAACAGCAACAGGGCGAGCGCCCGGGCCTGTTCGGGCAACCCGATCTCGGCGAGGGCGCCGGCGAACCCAAAACCGTGCAGCAGGCCGAATCCAAAGGCGATCACCCAGGGGGAACGGACCATCGGCGACCGCTCGCGCCCGGCGCCGCGGATCAACTCGACGGCCAGGAACAGAATGCTGAGTGCGATCACCGCCTCGACCGGGCGCTGGGACAGGGTCACCACGCCGAGCGACGAGAGCGCGAGCGTGATGCTGTGGGCGGCGGTGAACGCGGTGACGACCTGCACGAGCTGCAGCGGCCGGCGAACAAAAAACATCAGACCCACGACAAACAGGATGTGATCGAATCCGAAGAGAAGATGCTCGACGCCGAGCTGCAGATAGGTCGGGACCGCCACTCCCACCGCTGCATCGCTCGACAGCGCCGCCCGAGGCGCCTCCGGCCGGAGCAGATGATCGACCGACGGCCCGTCGTGAAAACGGACCCGGAGCAGGACGTCGGTCAGTGTCCGCGGCAGGCCCGCGATCTCCACGTCCAGATCGGCCTCGGACGGCTCCCGCTCGCCGCAATCGATGGTCCACCGTTCGATCAACGCCGAATCGGTCAAGTCGGGGAGCGTTCGCGCGCTCTCGAAGCACCGGTCCGGAAAGCGTGGCTCCAGCGGCAGGCGGCGGACGATGCCGGGCTCGCTCCCCGGCAGTATCGGCTGCTTCCAGAGCACGTCGAAGCGCCCGGCGGAGACTTCCGTGAGTTCGAGGTAGGCGGGCCGCACCTCGTGGGCCTCCACGGCGAACGGGAGCGCCAGCGCACCCAGAAACACCAGCGCCCACCGTTTCGAGCGGCACCACCGAAGACAGACTGCCATCCGTTATCCGCCCCCCGGGTCGGAATCCCCCGCTACCGGCAGCCGCACCTCATACCGTTCGCGTACCGCCTGGATAGCAGCCTGGTTCTGCGCGCGGCGCCTGATAGCGAGCAGATCGTCGGCCACCCGGAGCCGCACGTCATCGAAGTCGGGTGTTCGCGGCTCGGTCCGGCCCATCACGAGGACCAGATGGGTGCCGTGTGCGGACCGGACAGGACCGTGCCACCGTCCAACGGCGACGTCGGACAGCGCGGCAGCGAATCTCCCGCCGAACAGCTCGGCGATCTCCTGATCACTCCGGTCCGCGTACTCGCGCAGCAGGATGAACGGGTCGCCGAGGTCTCTCCAGGCCCCGTCGCGGCCGCGGCGGGCTTCGTCAAGAAGGTCGACCGCATCGGCGGCGGGATCCGTTCGGCCGTCGTCGCCCAGGAACACGTGCCGGAACGTCGTCCGGCGTGGAACGCGGTAGCGGTCGGCGTGCACGGCAAAGTGTGTCTCCACGTCTTCGGCGGCCGGCGCGGGCACGTCGGCATTGTCCTCCAGCATGAACGTCAACTTCTGGGCAAGCCGCCGGCGCACGATCGGGTCGTTCCGGTCCAGCGCCAGGCGCCGAGCTTCGCGGTACAGGATCTCTTCCCTGACCGCATCGTCGATAAGCCCCCGCAGCTCCCGGGGTGTCGGTTCGCGACCCCATTGCGCCACCCAGCGTTGCCGTATCGCCGCGATCTGGTCTTCGCTCACCGAGACGACGCGGCCCTCGGCCTCCGCCTGGTCCTGCCATCGCCCGAACAGAAAAACGGCGGTACCGAGAAAAAGGAAAACGAGGAGCGGCGACGTGCCTCGAATGACTCTCATGCGCGCGCGCCGACGGTCCGCCTCGGACCGAAAGCCATGCAGTTGCCGCGGAATACCTGGTCGGGGCGCCGAGGTTCGAACTCGGGACCTCCTGCTCCCAAAGCAGGCGCGCTACCAGGCTGCGCCACGCCCCGTCAATCGCAATCAGCGTACCACACGACGATCAGCCGCCGGGAAGGCGTGACGTGTACTCGCGGATGCGCCGGGCATTGGCGCCCACGTCGCTGCGACCCACTCTCGACTTGGAACGAACATCGATGCGGCTGCCAGCACCATCGGGGCGGACGCGGATGACGACGTCATCCTTGAAGCCGTACCAGAACGTCGTGTCGGTCGCCTCTATGCGACCCGTTGCCGCGTCGTCGGCCACGAGTTCCCATCCCATTGCCTCGGCTGCCACCAGCGCCTGCGCGAAAGCCTCGGCGGGAGGCAGGCCGAGCGTTACCGAACGGAGATCCGGATAGCCCTCTCGCTGCTGCTCGGCGACCGCCGGATCGTACTCCGGAGGGTTCGGCGCATTGGCCCGGAGAGGAACAATGGCGACGAAGAGCGGAGGATCGTCAGTGTCGGTCGTGATGTCGTGGATCGGTGGGACCGACTGGGCAATTGCCTGCTGCTGGGCAGGAACCATGTAGCCGCCAGCTCCCACAGCCGCAGCTACCGCGCCGGCCGCCACGTTCTGCCAATGCAGGCGCCGGAACGCGGCCCAGATCGCCGCGATCAACGCCAGTCCGGCTGCACCAGCCGAGATACGCGCACCCCAACGCAGCACGGTAAAGCTCGTCCCCAGGTCGAGCAGGCCGGTGCGGTAGCCAAGGGCGGCGGCGAACAGAAGCGCCGCGCCGAGAGCGACGGCGCCGGTTCCGGCACAGACGACGGGCGACCAGAAGCGAGGCTTGGCTGGGTCACGACTGAGCATGGGGCCCCTCCGGAACTTGCGATCAACTTCTCTTGTAAGGCTACACGTCCTCCTTCAGCGTTACCGCATCGAGGAACGGCATCATCGAACGGAGTTCGGCGCCCACCTGTTCGATCTGGTGCGCCTGCTCCTGCTTGCGCTGCGCCATGAACCAAGGGCGTCCCGCCTTGTCCTCGGCAATCCAGTTATTGGCATAGGTGCCCTCCCGAATGTCCTTGAGGATCTGCTGCATCGCCTGGCGGGTCTCGTCCGTCACGACGCGCGGCCCGCCAGTGTAATCGCCATGCTCCGCCGTGTCGCTCACCGAGTAGCGCATGTAGTTGAGGCCGCCCCGGTAGAAGAGATCGACGATCAGCTTCAGTTCGTGCATGCACTCGAAGTAGGCCACTTCCGGCTGGTAGCCGGCCTTGACCAGCGTCTCGAATCCCGCCTTCACAAGCGCGCTGACCCCGCCGCAGAGTACGGCCTGCTCGCCGAACAGGTCCGTCTCGGTTTCCTCCGCGAAGGTGGTTTCGATAACGCCTGCGCGCGTCAGGCCGAGCGCCTTCGCGTAGGAAAGCGCAAGGGCCTTCGCGCTACCGGTTGCGTCCTGCTCCACCGCAATCAGGGCCGGGGTCCCGCCCCCTTCCAGGAAGACCTCGCGCACGCGGTGGCCGGGCGCCTTGGGAGCGATCAGCGTGACGTCCACGTCGGGCGGCGGCTGAATCGTCTTGAAGCGGATGTTGAAGCCGTGCGCGAACATCAGCATCTTGCCCGCGTCGAGATGCGGCGCCACCTGCTCGGCGTAGATTCCCGCCTGCGCGGTGTCGGGCGTCAGCAACATGATGACGTCGGCCCACGCCGCCGCCTCGCCGCCTGCCACGACGGTCAACCCCTCCGCTGCCGCCCTTGCCTTCGATCGGCTGCCCTCATGGAGCGCGACGCGGACATCGACGCCGCTTTCCTTCAGGTTGAGGGCGTGGGCATGTCCCTGTGATCCGTAGCCGAAGACCGCTACTTTCCTCCCCTGGATCAGCCCCAGATCGGCGGAGTCGTCGTAATAGATCGTTGCCATGTCGTCAGTGTCCTCTCACGGTGGGTGGTGCGGTGACGGCCCGGAACGGGCGCGCGAACGCGACAGTCTATACCGAGTAGGAGACGTTGGAGTCGTCCGTCTCGCGCAGGGACGGCGGCCGCCGCGACGGCAGATCGGCCGGGTCGATCATGACGCTGTGTGCGCCGCGCCGCATCGCCACCCGGCCGGTCCGGACGATCTCCAGGATGCCGTAGGGACGCAACACCTCCAGCAGTCCGTCGATCTTCTCCTCGGTGCCGGTGGCTTCGATCACGACCGCGTCCGGGGCCACGTCCACGAGGCGCGCGCGGAAGGCGTCGGCAAGCTGCATCACGTGCGTCCGCGTCTCGGCGGTGGCGCGCACCTTCACCATCGCCAGTTCGCGGAATATCACGGGGTCCGCCGTGACGTCATGCACCCGCAGCACGTTGACCAGCTTGTAGAGATTCGCCTCCAGGCGGCGTGCGCCCCCGACGTCGGTCCGGACGACAATAGTCATCCGCGAGACCTCAGGCACCTCGGTGTGACCGACTGTGAGCGACTCGATGTTGAACGCGCGCCGCCGGAAGAGCGAGGCGACCCGGTTCAGCACTCCCGGCTTGTCCTCGACGTAGACGACGAACGTGTGGCGTGGGTCTGCGGCCATCGTCTTCCCTGCCTCCCGCTACTCGTCGTCCGCCGTCTCGACGATCGGCGCCGGGCTGGGCCGGCGAATCATGTTGTGGAGGTCGGCGCCGGCCGGCACCATCGGGTAGACGGTGTCCTCCTGCTCCACCTGGAAGTCGATCACCACCGTCCGCTCGTCGGCGCGCGCCTGCTCTACCGCCGGCTCCACCTCGCCGCGTGTCCTGACGGTGCCGCCGCCCAGGCCGAAGCACTCGGCCAGCTTCGCGAAGTCGGGGCTCAGCAGCGGCGTCGCCGCGTAACGACGCTCGTAGAAGAACTCCTGCCACTGCCGCACCATTCCGAGGTAGCCGTTGTTGATTACCGCGACATTGATCTTTATGCGCTCCTGCGCGATGGTCGCGAGTTCGGCCATCGTCATCTGGAAGCCGCCGTCGCCCGCCACCACCCAAACTTCCGCATCAGGCTTGGCAAGCTTGGCGCCGACCGCCGCTGGCAGCGCGAACCCCATCGTCCCGAGGCCGCCGGAGGTGATGAGCGTTCGCGGCTCGTTGTGGTGGTAGTACTGCGCCTCCCACATCTGGTGCTGGCCAACGTCGGTGACGACAATGGCCTTGCCGTCGGTCATCCTCCAGATGTCGTTGATGACGTGCGCGGCGTACAGATGTCCGCTGTCGGGCAGATTCTGGATGTCGCGGACCGCTACATCTCCCTTCATTTCCCCAATCGTCTCCAGCCAGGCGGCATGGTCGTTCGCCTCAATCATCGGGGCGAGGTCGTCCAGCACCGCGGCAAGGTCGCCCGCCAGCGCGACGTCCACCTGGACATTCTTGTGGAATTCGGCCGGATCGATGTCGACGTGCACCTTGCGCGCGTTCGGCGCGTAGGTCCGGACGTTGCCGGTCACCCGGTCGTCGAAGCGCATGCCGAGCGCGAGCAGCAGGTCCGCCTCCTGGATGGCAGCGTTCACCCACGCCTCGCCGTGCATGCCCATCATTCCCATGTTGAGCGGATGGAGCGCCGGGACTCCCCCGATGCCGAGCAACGTCATGGCGATCGGTATGTTCGCCCGCTCGGCGAGCTCGCGCACCTGCTCCATCGCGCCGGAGAGGAGCACCCCGTGGCCGGCCAGGATCACCGGCCGCTTCGCCCGGTTCACCAGGTCGGCCGCCTTCTGGAACTCCGCTTCCGACGCCCGCAGGTTAGGCCGGTACCCGGGGAGCTTGACGTCATCGGGCCCGAACTGAAGCTCCGTCGACGCCTGCTGCGCGTCCTTCGTGATGTCGACCAGCACCGGGCCCGGACGGCCCGACCGGGCGACATACATGGCCTCGTGGATCACGGGGGCGATCTCGTCAACATGCGACACCAGGTAGTTGTGCTTCGTGATCGGCAACGTAACGCCGGTGACGTCGGTCTCCTGGAACGCGTCGGAGCCGATCAGGCGGCTTCCCACCTGGCCGGTGATGCAGAGGACGGGCGACGAGTCGAGCATCGCGGTCGCGATCCCGGTAACCATGTTGGTGGCGCCCGGGCCGGAGGTGGCAATCGCCACACCCACGTCGCCGCTCGCCCGGGCATAGCCATCCGCCATGTGGGTCGCCCCCTGCTCATGCCGCACGAGGACGTGGCGGATCGGGTACTCCAGCATCGCGTCGTAGGCAGGGAGGATCGCCCCGCCCGGGTAGCCGAAGACCGTGGAAACGCCTTCACGCACCAGGGCCTCCCAGATGATCTGCGCGCCGGTTCTCATCGAAGACATGTCATGCCTCTATCTCATCGTCCGTTCGTCCCGCATCCGTTCCATTTTCAGACTTATGCCCCGTCAGTTCGTCACCGCGCCGGTGGCGGCCGAGGAAACCAGCCGCGCGTACTTCGCCATCACACCACTCCGGAAACGAGGCTCGGGCGGCTGCCAGGCCGCGAGCCGCGATTCGAGCTCCGAGTCGTCTATCTCGAGCCGCAGGGTCCGGTTCCGCTCGTCGAACAGGATCGCGTCCCCTTCCCGCACCACGGCGATCGGACCACCGGCCGCCGCTTCCGGCGCGACGTGTCCGGCCATCATCCCGCGTGTCGCGCCCGAGAACCGTCCGTCAGTCAACAGCGCCACCGACTCGCCCAGGCCCGCGCCGACGATGGCCGCCGTCACCCCGAGCATCTCGCGCATCCCCGGCCCCCCTTTGGGGCCCTCGTACCGAATCACCACTACGTCGCCCGGCCGAATAAGACCCGCCCCTACCGCTTCGAACGCCGCTTCCTCACTGTCGAACACCCGGGCCGGACCGCGGTGAGTCTGCGGCTCGTGTCCCGCCACCTTCACCACGCAGCCCTCGGGCGCGAGGTTGCCCTTGAGGATCACCAGGCCCCCCGTAGGTGTTATCGGATCGGCGACCGGGCGGACCACCTCCTGGTCCTCGGTTTCCATCGCGGCCCGCGCGACGTCGCCGATCGTCTGACCGGTAACCGTGAGGGAGTCCTCATGAAGCAGGCCGGCCTCCTGTAACCGTTTTGCCACCAGGCCGATGCCGCCGGCGCGGTAGAGGTCCGTCGCCACGAAGCGTCCGCCCGGCTTGAGGTCCGCCAGCAGCGGCGTCCGCTCGCTCACCCGGTCGAAGTCCTCGATCCGGAGGTCGACCCCCGCCTCGTGGGCTATCGCCAACAAATGCAGCACGGCGTTGGTAGATCCGCCCGTCGCGGCGACGGCGGAGATCGCGTTGTCGAGCGCCTCGCGCGTCACGATCCGCCGCGGGCGCAGGTTCTTCGCCACCAGCTCCATCACCAGCTCGCCCGCCCGGCGCGACGCGTCGGCCTTCTCCGCCACCATCGCCGGCACGCCATTCGCGCTCATCGGCGAGACCCCTAGCAACTCGCAGACCGTCGACATCGTGTTCGCCGTGAACTGCCCGCCGCACGCACCTGGTCCGGGGCAGGCGACATCCTCGAGCGCGCAGAGCTGGGCGTCGGTCATCCGACCCGCCGCGTGCGCACCGACCGCCTCGAAGACATCCTGAATCGTGACGTCATGACCGTCGTACCGACCCGGCGCAATCGACCCGCCGTAGAGCACGAGCCCCGGTATGTCGAGCCGGACCAGCGCCATCACGCCGCCCGGAATCGTCTTGTCGCAGCCGACGAGGATGACGATGCCGTCGAACAGGTTGCCGCGCGCAACCAGCTCGATCGAGTCGGCCACCACCTCGCGGCTCACGAGCGAGGTCTTCATTCCCTCGCTTCCCATCGTGATCCCGTCGGAGATGGAGACCGTGTTGAACTCCATCGGGGTGCCACCCGCGGCGCGGATCCCTTCCTTGACCTGCGCGGCCAGGTCGCGCAGGTGGTAGTTGCACGGACCGATCTCGATCCACGTATTGGCAACCCCGATAATGGGCCGCGCGAGATCGGCATCCGTAAAACCGACCGCCTTCAGCATCGCGCGGGCCGGCGCCCGACTCGGGCCGTCCGTAATCGCCGCGCTGCGTCGCTCGCTCGCCATATCTTCTCTCTACAGCAAAAAGGCCATCACCCGTTGTTGGATGATGGCCTTTCCGGGTTGCGGTGGGTTTGGATCAGGACATCATCCCGTTGCGGCCGGCGCAATCGCACCGGCCACGCGAACGATGACGACAACAAGCCGTTCCCACCAGGTAATCATGGCTGCCTGCCGGCGGGAGCAATCCCGCCGATCAGTGCATTCTACCCTTCCGCGGCGCCCGAGCGTCAAGTCGTGAAGCCCGGAGCTTGCGACGGACGCCCGCCGCGGCTCGCGAGGGCCCGTGGTGTATGATCCCGGCTCGATGTTCAAGCTGGTTACGACCGTCCGGGGCGGTGCCGTGAATCTGGCCGCGGCCTGGGCGAAGTACCCCTCGGTCGACGAAGCGCGAGAAGCCGCCAAGGCGCTGATGCACGAGCATCAACGGGTGGTGCGCGTCATGATCGTCGAGGAGCCCGACCGTTTCGTCGAGTGGCTCGACCGCTCCTGATCGCTCGACGGCTCCTCACCGGCCGTTTCCCCGTTCGCCCGTCTCCTCACTCGGGACGAATCGTGATTCCGACGCCGATCCAGAGAAGTGGCGCCCGTGCTCCCTGCGCCCGCCCGCCTCTGAACTCCATGAAGAAGCCGTTCTCGTTGTCGACGCCCATCACATAGTTCCAATTGGTACTGACGTCGGTGATGTCGAGATCCTCGGAGCGTGCGATGTTCACGGTCGGCCCGAGCCCCTGTCGAATGCGCCATCCCGATGCGCCGACGTTCACCCGGTAGATGAAATCGCCCCGGATCGCCGCGGTCCGCCAGCCGCCGCCGAAACCACCGTCAATCGCCGGTCGAATGACGAACTGATTCGAACCGACTGGAAACTCGACGTGCGAGCCGACATAGATTTGCCCGGGATCGATCGCCGCACCCGCCTGGAAGCCGACGCCCTGGGCGTGCGCGGCAAGAGGAACGAGGCAGGCGGCGGCGCCGCAGATAGCAAGGAAGCTCTTCATCCAGCAGCCAGAATACTCTGCGCGGCGGCGGGAAGTTCCGCGCCGGCGGAACTTCCGACGAGCCCGCAACGCGCCCACCGGGGCACGCGGGCGCCCGCCCTCGCATTCCCGCTGTCGTAGCGATAGGCTGGGTACATGGCACCGGCCGTACCGGCAACCGCCGTCCCCGCCGGCCTTACCGTCATGCCGCGGGCCGCGTCCACCGCGTCGGCCGTCATGTGGCCGCTCTGGGCGGTTGCATTCGCGTCCACGAGCGTCATCGTGGGAGGCATCTGGGACATCTCGTGGCACCGCACCATAGGCCGGGACACGTTCTGGACACCGGCCCACCTGGCGATCTATCTCGGCGGCATCGTCGCCGGCCTGTCATGCGGATGGATCGTAATCCGCGCCACCTTCGGCCGCGATCCGAGCGCCGAGGAGGCCTCCGGCGTGAGGTTCTGGGGATTCCGCGGGCCGTTGGGCGCCTGGGTCTGCATCTGGGGATCGCTGGCGATGATCGTCTCGGCCCCGTTCGACGATTGGTGGCATAACGCGTACGGTCTCGACGTGGAGATCCTGAGCCCGCCCCACGTCGTGCTCGCCCTCGGGATCTACGGAATCGGCGTCGGCGCGATGCTGATGGCGCTCGCGCGGCAGAACGGCGCCTCGGCGACGGACCGCATGCTGCAATTGCTGTTCCTCTATGCAGGCGGACTCCAGATCCTCATGGTGGCGACGCTGTTCACCGAGTACCTCATGATGCCGAACGCTCACCACTCGCCGCCGTTCTTCTACGCGAGCGCCGCCGTTTTCCCCTGCCTGCTGGTCGCCGTCGCACGGGGCGCGCTGTCGCGCTGGGGCGCCACCGGCGCGGCCGGCGTCTACATGGGAGTGACGCTCCTGATGATCTGGATCCTGCAGCTCTTTCCGGCGCAACCGATGCTGGCGCCGATCCTCAGGCAGGTGGACCACATGGTGCCGCCGGCGTTTCCCCTCCTTCTGGTCGTGCCGGCACTGGCCATCGACATCGTCGTCAATCGGATTCCGGCTGGCGCAGGACGCATTCGCCAGGCGCTGATTGCGGTTGTCGCGGGCGTCGCGGCCATGCTCGCTCTCACCGTCGTCCAGTGGCCGTTCGCGTCGTTTCTTCTCACCGAGCCGGCCCGGAACTTCTTCTTCGCCGCCGATCAGTTCGGCTTCGACGTCGCACCGGGCCCCTTCCAGTACGAGTTCTGGGGAGCGCCGATGACGGCGGGAGCGGCGGGTTGGACCGGGCTGATCGCCGCGGTCTCGGCCGTAGCCGGCCTCGTCTGGGGCAACTGGATGGCGCGGGTCCGGAGGTAGCTTGAGCCAGTCGCGGACGCTCGTCGCACCCCTGCTTGCAGCGGGGCTGATCGCCGCCGCCACCGCCACTGTCGCCTCACATGTCGGAACTTCCAACGCCTATTTCGACGGCGCCGCCGGTCCGTACGGCGTACGTGTGATCGTGCGAACACCGGGGGTGATTCCCGGTCTCGCGCAGGCATCGGTCCGCATTCTGAGTGGTGAGAGCGTCGATCGCGTGTCGGTCCGCCCGCTCCGATCGGACCTCGGACTCGATGGTGCGCCGCCCCCCGACATCGCGGATCCGGTCCCGGGCGAAACCGGACTCTACAGCGCCGAGTTGTGGCTCATGACGGCAGGCTCCTACAGCATCGAGGTGACGGTGGCGGGCGCCGGGGGCGAAGGAACCGTCTTCGTGCCAGTGCTGGCGGTCGCCGAGCGGCTGCTCCCGATGAACCCGGCCATCGGCTTCGGACTGGCTGCGGCGGGGCTGTTTCTGTTCGTCGGCGCCGTGACCATCATCGGCGCCGCGGTCCGCGAGAGCGTTCTGGAACCGGGTCTCGTACCGGACGCCAGGCGCCGCTGGCACGGACGCATCGCGATGGCCCTGTTCACGCTTCCACTCGTCGGCGTGCTGGGGGGCGGCTGGATCTGGTGGGACGCGATAGACGCCGCGTACCGGAACCGGATCTACCGGCCGTGGAGCACGACGACGGACGTGGAGGCCACGGAGGGTCGGCTCCTCCTGACGTTGACCATCGACGACCCGGCATGGAGCGCGCGCGAGAGCGAACCCGGCGCCGGACTCCTGCCGGATCACGGCAAGCTGATGCACATGTTCGTGGTGCGGGCGGACGACCTGTCCGCGTTCGCACACGTGCACCCGGTTCGAGTCAGTTCCGACACGTTCCGCGTGGCGCTTCCGCCGCTGCCAGACGGCGAGTACCGCATCTACGCCGATATCGTGCACGAGAGCGGCTTCGCCCCCACCCTGGTCGACAGCGTGACGCTGCCGCCTTCCCCGGCAACGCCACCCGGTACCACGGTGGGCGGCGCGGTTCCATCCGACGTCCCGGCGCCGGACCCGGACGATTCGTGGGCCAAGCTGCTGCCCCACGGCGAGTCCGAAGCCTCGCGCTACGCGCTCTCGAGCGGCCGGGTCGTCCACTGGGAACGCGAGCCCACTCCCAGTGCCGATGAAGAAACCACCCTGCGTTTCTCGGTGACCGAGACTGACGGAACGCCGTCGCCGCTCGAGCCGTACATGGGCATGCTGAGTCATGCGGCGGTAGTTCGCGACGACGGATCGCTGTTCGTCCATCTGCATCCGTCCGGCAGCATCAACCTGACGGCCCAGCAGCGTTTCGTGGAGGCGGAAAACGCGCGAGGGGGCGAGGACTTGCCGGCCGGACGCGGGCACGCCGGAGCGATGGACCGGACTTCCCCGACCGCCGGTTCGGTGACGTTTCCGTTCGTCTTTCCGGAACCCGGCAGCTACCGCATCGTCGTCCAGGTGAAGATTGGAGCGGCCGTCGAGACGGCCGCCTTCGATCTCGTGGTCGAAGAAAGCTGACGCTCCGACCGCCCGCAAGGCGGCGTTCGCGCGTGAACCGCACCGCTTCCGCCGCACTTGGCGCCTAATCAATCTCTTCTGGTAATGGTCACCATGCTCGAATAGTATGGCCAGACACGGAGGTGAGACATGACCGAGTTGCCGAGCGGCGAGCTTCAGTTCATTTTCAACACCTTCTCGTTCCTGCTCTGGGGAGCCTTGGTGATGTGGATGGCGGCCGGATTCACGATGCTCGAATCCGGCTCCGTCCGCACGAAGAACGCCTCGGTCATCTGCCTCAAGAACATCGGTCTGTATTCCGTCGCCGGAATCGCCTACTACGTCATCGGCTACAACCTGATGTACGTCGACGTGGGCAGCGTAGTCGGGTCGTTCAGCCTGTTCCGCGGACCGTCGTCAGACGAACTGGCGCTCCTGGAAGGCGCCGAGGGCGCGCGGGAAGCAGTGATCGCCACCGACTACGCCGTCATGTCGGACTGGTTTTTCCAGATGGTCTTCGTGGCCACGGCGGCGTCCATCGTCTCCGGCGCACTGGCCGAACGGGTCAAGCTGTGGTCATTCTTCGTCTTCACGCTGGTGCTGACGGCATTCATCTACCCGATAGTCGGCGCGTGGACGTGGGGCGGCGGGTGGCTCGACGCCATGGGGTTCCAGGACTTTGCGGGCTCCACCATCGTGCACGGCACGGGAGGCGCGGCCGCATTGGCCGGCGCTCTCGTCGTCGGTCCGCGCTACAACAAGTTCCTCGCTGACGGCAGCGTCACCAACACTCCCCCGTCCAACGTACCGGTGGTCACACTCGGGGTGTTCATCCTCTGGTTCGGATGGTTCGGCTTCAACGGCGGGTCGCAACTCGCCCTGGGCAGCGCAGCCGACGTCGTAGCGATGAGTCACGTGCTCGTCAACACGAATCTCGCCGGAGCGGCCGGCGTCATCGCGGCCATCGCGGTTTCACGCCCCATCCTCGGGCGCGTCGATCTGCTGGCCGGCCTCAACGGCGCCATTGCAGGGCTGGTTTCCATTACCGCGGGACCCGACATCACCAGCCACTCCTGGGCCATCGTGATCGGCGCGATCGGCGCGATCATCTGCACGTCAGCCATCAAGCTGCTGGAGAAGCTCAAGGTCGATGACGTGGTCGGAGCGGTTCCCGCCCACCTCTTCGCCGGTGCGTGGGGCACCCTCGCAACCGCCATTGCGGCAGGCGCCAGTCTCGGTGTCCAACTGCTCGGCCTGCTCTCGATCGCTCTGTTCGCGTTCGTCACGTCACTCGTGACATGGTTCGCCCTGGAAAAGACGATAGGGGTTCGGGTAACCCATGAGGTCGAGAAGATGGGGCAGGATGTCGCCGAACTCGGCATCGACGCCTACCCCGAATTCGTGCTCATGCCGGAACAGGACGACTAGAAAGAAAACGGCGGGGTGGGACGACGCACCCCACCCCGCCGTTACGAGCCAATCCGTCCCGTTGCGGCTGGCAGCGGCAGCGACCGCTACCAGGAGTAACGAGCCGAGAAGACCATCGTCCGCGGCGGCCGGGCGGAAATGACCTGCCCGAACCGCTCGTCCACCTGGTTTCCCATCTCGTCGAACTGCGCGTCCAGATCGACTCTGAGGAACTGCACCTGGTTGAACACGTTGTAGATCTCCCAGCCGACCTCGAAGAACTGCGAGTCGCCTACCGCGATCCGCTTTCCGAGCCGGATGCCGGTGTCATAGAAGCCAGGCAGGCGCAGGTCGTCCTTACGCACGTTACCCACCTCGCCCAGTGCGGGGCGACTGAAGCAGGAAGTGTTGAACCAACGGTCGATCGTGCCGCCGCCAGCCGACACGTCGCAGCTCCGGTCGATGTTGGCGGGCACCACCAGGCCGACGCTCCCCAGTCCGTCTGGGTTGCTGGACCGGCGCAACAGGTCGCCGCCGCCCAGGATATCCTGGTTGTCCGTCGTGCTGAAAGAGACCGTCGCCGGGGCGCCGCTCACGAACTGCGTGATCCCCGAGAGCACCCAGTCGTCAAGTAGCCATCCGGCGCCACCGCCGGAATCGGGCAGATCCCACGTGTAGTTGATCGTCAGCAGGTGCGTCCGGTCGAAGTCGGACAGACCCCACGACCAGGCGTCCAGATCCTCGTACTTCGGCACGCGTGACCGCGCGCCGTACAGGATGTCGGCCGACGTGTAGTCCTTCGACTGCGACAGCGTATAGGACACCGAGAACTCCAGCCCCCCCGTGAAGCGCCGGTTGACCTGCGTCTGCAGCGCGTTGTACTCCGACTTGCCGGCGTTCTCGGTCATGATGATGCTGGCGTAGCCGGGGTACGGGCGGAAGAAGTTGTCAGGCAGCGGACGGCCGGTCGTCTGGTCCTGGTTCGCCGGGAGGAACCGGGCCCCGCGGGGGACGGTATTCTCGTCCCAGAGCTGCGGTAGGTTCCGGCCGCGGGTCCCGACGTAGGCGATGTCGAGCACCGTCTGGAAGCCGATCTCGGTCTGAACACCGGCGGTGAAGCTGTACAGCGTCGGCGCCTGGTGGTCGGTGACGACGCCGTACACGGTCCCCGTCGGGTAGACGATGCCACCCGTTCCGGCGAGCACGCCCTCCCGGATGGACCCCCAGTTGTTCATCGTGTTGTACCAGACCTGCGGCGTGGCCACGAGCGGCGGATTGAGCGCCTGCCGCCAACTGAGCGCACCCGCCTGCTGGGTGTTGTGGAAGACGCCGAAGTTCGCCCGGACCGCCGTGCGGCCATCGCCGAACACGTCATAGGCGAACCCGACCCGGGGCTCGAAGAGGAGCGCCGGCAGATTCTGGAACGGGGCCGGAACCTCCGAGTCCGTGTGCCGCACCATGCCGTTGTCGGCAGGAGAGCCCGGCGCCAGCGCGCCGATGACGACCTCGGGCTGGATGTCGGTCGGATCGTTCGGGTTCATCGCCATCCGAACCCCGTTCACCATGGTCGGCATGTAGAGCTGCGCCGGATTGCTGTGGTCGAAGCGCGACGGCAGGAACGATGCCGAGGGGTTCGCCTGCTCGAACACCGTGTACTTGCTGAAGCGCATGCCGATGTCCAGCGTCAGCCGGTCGGTCGGCTGCCACTTGTCCTGAATGAACACGTTGCCGATCCACTGGCTGGCCCGCTGCCCCAGCCGGGCCGTGTTCTCCTGGTAGGACCGGAACGACCCGATCAGGGCGTTCGCATACGGATGACCGGTGTCGAACGGGTTCGCCGGGTCGCGGTTGAAGTCGTAGATACCGGCCAGCGCGCTGGCGCCCTTGCCTTCGATGTTCGTCAGGTGCTCGACGTAGATGCCGGCCTTGAAGTTGTGGCGCCCCGTGGTCCACGACAACCCGTTGTAGAAGTTGAACAGGTCGTCATTGCCGTAGTTGATGAAGCGCGAGTCCCAGCTCACGTTGGCCGCATTGGGAATCGGCGCGCCGAACGACATCGCCGGGATGATCCCGTACAGGTTGTTGTTCGGGTACCACTGCGCAAGCGTGTACGGGACCGTGCCGGCTGTATTGGATCCGTCGCCCCCGTTGTCGCGGCCGTCGTCGCCGGGGAAGTTGGTAGCGGAATCGATGCGCCGGTTACGGTTGATATCGAACGAGCTGGCCCACGGATTGTGCTCCGACGAGTGGCGCCAGCCGAAGTTGAACTCGTTCACCATGTTGTCGCCAATGACGCGCGTGTAGTTCACGGAGATGGCGTAGTCGTTGTAGGTGAACGTCCGCTCCAGCATCTCCCAGTTGCCCCGCCAGGAGCTGGTCGGCTGCAACCAGTGGGAGAAGCGGGCATAGATCGAGTCGTTCGTCGTCGGCCGAAGATCCACGCGCGTGACGTTGTTGATCCGGGGAGCCCGCTGCTGGCCCTGGAACTGGTAGTTGTAGTTCGACTGCTCCGAGACGTTGGGGTTCGGGTACCAATTCAGCAGCGCCTGGCCGTGCGAGTTGATCCGATCCCCCGGGACGACATTGCCGGGGAATGGCATGCCGGTCATCGGGTCGACCACCGGGATCAGGTTCCCCGACTGATCGAAACTCTGGGAGAAGTCGCCCATCCGTTCCGCCAGGCTCGGCACCGTGATCTGTGCAAGGCTCTGTGGCGTTCTGACCCCCCACTGCTCGTAGCTGTAGAAGATGAACATCTTGTCCTGCACGATGGGCCCGCCCGCGTTGGCGCCCAGCGTCCAGTACCGGTACTCCGGCTTGGGGATCCCCGCCTGCTTGTCGAAGTAGTTGTCGGCCCGGAACTGCTCGCTCCGTCCGTACGTATAGGCGCTGCCGCTGAAGTTGTTCGTCCCCGCCTTCGTGACGAGGTTGATCTGGGCGCCGCCGTTCCGTCCCGTATCGGCCGTGAAATTCGTGAGCTGCACGTTCACCTGACCGACCGCGTCCGGGTTCATCGAATGACTGGAGACCTCCGGCAGGCCGATGTCGTTGCCGGGGATCCCGTCGATGGTGACGGTGCTCCAGCCCTGGCGCGTGCCACCAACGTTCGGCAGCCACGAGCCGATAACGATCTCGCCGATCGCATCGGGGTCGGGCTGGTAGCCGACACCGGGGAGAATCCGGAGCATCGAGGTGACGTCACGCCCGCGAACCGTGATCGCGTCGATAGTCTCCTCGGTGATCAGCGCCGAACGGTCCGAGCTGATGGTCTCGACGATCCGTTGCGCGGTGACCTGTACGGTCTCCTCCAAGGCGGCGATCGACAGTTCCACCGTGCCCACGTTGTACTGCTGGTTGGTCGCCAGCTGGGCTCCGGTGAGCTCGTACGTCGAGAATCCGGGCAACTCCACCCGGACGGTGTACGGTCCCGGCTGGACCGCCGCGAAGTTGAAGACGCCGACCTCGTTGGTCACCGTACTTCTGACCGCGGCGGTCTCCTCCTGCAGGAGAGTGACCGTCACGCCCGGCAGGACCAGGCCGGCATCGTCGACGACGTTGCCGGAAAAGCCGCCGGTAGTTGTCTGCGCGTTTGCGCTTGGCCCAAAGCTCAGGACGAGCAGGGCTGTGAGCAAGACTGCCCACGTGGCTCTCATCGGTGCCTCCTCTCGAGAACGGGTCAAACCCGCCGCACCGACGCAGGATCGCTCGATACGGCCGACGCCCTCTCCGACGCGACACGCGAACGAGCTCGACGATAGTTCAGCCCGAAATCCGTCACCGGATCGGTCGAACTCCCGACTAGAGCATCTCTTGTATCACTTCAACGGGATTTGTCAACACCACCGCCGGGTGTGGAAGTGGCCCCGTGACCGGCATTCGACCGTAACCCATGTGCCCGGAATGCATCCCCGGTTGAGAGTGGCGCGCCCGGCAGGATTCGAACCTGCGACCCTCGGTTTAGAAGACCGATGCTCTATCCGGCTGAGCTACGGGCGCGCACCGAACCACGATACACTCATGCGGGCGGGCTGCGGACCGCGCTGAGGCCCCGCGCCGCACCGGCACGACGACCTGTCATGGCCGGCCCGCTATTGCCACGTATCGGTGCCTGCGGTTCCCAGCACCAGATCCACTACCAGGCCGTAACTCGCTACGCCCGCATCCACTCGGTTGGCACGCAGGAAGCGGTCGTACACGACGCTGGCGCTCCGCTGCACGATAGGTGTTGTTTCGCGCGTGAACCGCGCGGCAATGGCGCGCAGATGGGCACGCGGAACATCGTCGAGGCCGGCCCAGATCTCGGCCTGCGTATTCTGCGGCAGGTGTTGCACGAGGCGGGGCGTCAGGTATAGCCACGCGCTGTACCGGCTCCGTGCATCACCGGCCAGGCAAACCAGCAGTCCGACGAAACTCGCTTCCGCCTCGTTCGCGTAACCGGCGAGGTGCGACCACTCGTGCGCCACGAGGAAGGGACGTTCGTAGGGCAACACCGCGTCGTTCACCAGCACCTCCAGCCCCCACGGATTCATCATGGCGTCGACGCCGGCGTTCCGGAAGTAGGAAGCGAACAGGGTCGGCTTCGGTCGACCCGGCACCGCCGGCGGTGTCAGCCCGAGTTGTCGCTGGACAACATCAAACGCCGGGCCGAGCCACGCCGGAATCTCGTCGAACGCCGGCCAGTCTCCCACCGCCGCGGCTTCCCCATGCAGCCGGTTGAGACGGGAAACCGCCTCGCCGGATAGCGTCGCGAGCGCGGCCGACGTGATCCGCGCAGACTCGTAGTCGAGCTTCGCCGTGAGCGGCTCGCGTCGATAGTTGAGACCCCACAGGGTGAGGAAAATCAGATAGATGGCCGCCGCCACTCCCAGGGTCCGGAACGCCGTGTGCAGCGCAGCCGCCCCGCAGGCTCGCCAGCCGGGCGGCGCCCGCCGGATGGACTTCCACCACCACACGGCAAGCGTGACCGCCAGGATGGCCGCGAGCAGGTCGAGCAACGCGAAGCCGACAAGGCTGGAAAGCCGTGTCACCACCTGCTGGCCCAGGAGATAGGTTCCGGTCGAATAGAGCCGTTCCACCCAGGCGGAAGGCGTCGGCGTCAGCGAGGCGAACGCGGCGGCCGCAATCAGGAACATCGTGGCGCGTGACCCGGGCGCGGCGCGTGCGAAGCGGTTCCGCAGGGACTGCAGCGCGGCCACACGTCGTGTTCCCTCCATCCGCGCCTGTCAACTCCGGCGCGGCACCTGATCCAGCCGGACGCCGCGGTCATCGAAGACGACATAGTGCTCGGGGCGGATCCGGACCACCACCCGGTCGTCGACCTCCCATGCCGCGGCGGATCCGCCATCGCTCGTCGCCGGAACGAGCGCACGCAGCCGGAATCCCTCCACATCCACCGCGACAAGCGTGTTGCCTGCCGCTCCGCCGTCCGCGTTGCTGACCGGTTCTACGGAAACGATCCGGCCGCGCAGGCCACCTCCCTCGCGCGAGAGTCGCACGTGTTGCGGCCGCACGCCACCGGTAACGTCACGGCAGAACTCTTCCGCAATCCGCCCGCCGAGCGCGACCGACTGATTGCGGAGGTTGAGAGCCTGGCCGTCCTTCTCGAGGATGGCGGGAAAGAGATTGATCGGCGGCTGGCCGAAGAGCTCCGCGACGAACTCGGTCTCCGGCGCGTCGTACACCTCCGCCGGCGTCCCGAACTGAACCAGCCGGCCCGACTGCATGACCGCCACCCGGTCGGCAACCGCCAGCGCGTCGTCCGTGTCGCGCGTCGCGTACAGGATGGTCCGGCGGCGGGGCACCGGATGCAAGGCATGCAGGTCTTGAACGAACGCCCGCCGCGTACTGGTCTCGGCGAACGCGGGGAGTTCCGCGAGATCGTCGACAAGCAGCAGGTCGGGCGACTCGCCGTTCGCCCGGCTCGGGAAAGCGAACCGCTGAAGATCGACGCCGCGCCACGATTCCGTTGTCCAGCGGGGCGGAACCGACGGCTCCATGAACCGCCAGTCGCGGCGATTGACCGGCTCGTTCTCGCCGGTAGCCACCGTTCCGTCCGATCCGATCAGTACGCCGTCGCGCACACTGGATCGGACAATGAAGCGAAGCAGGGCCGACGCGGCGAGCGGCGGATGCGCGACAACGGAAACCACGTCCCCGGAACGCACGCAGAGCGAGACGCCGTCGATCACCGGCCGGTCCGATCCCTCGTTCCGGCACGTGATCTGATCCAGAAAGAGATGCATAGACCCGCGCGATGACCGTCCCGCACCCCATGGTACACTCTCGCGATGTCGGCCGAGCCGCCACTCAGATGGGGACGAGCGACCGTCGACACCGCCTGCCCTCTCGATTGCCCCGACACGTGCAGCCTAGCCGTATCCGTGGAACGCGGACGCATCACGCGGATCGACCATTCCCCCCGCCACGCCGCCACTTCCGGCTTCATCTGCCGCAAGGTGCGTGACTTCGATCAGCGAGTTTACGGCGACGACCGCCTGCACTCTCCCGGCCGGCGCCGAGGCGCACGCGGCAAGGCGGACTTCGAGCGCATCGGATGGGCGCGGGCCATCGACGAGATCGCCGAACGGATGCAGGCCATTCGGAAGGAGTTCGGCGGCGAAGCGATTCTCCCGATCTCCTACGGCGGATCGAACGGGCTCCTGTCGCAGGACACGGCCGACGCGCGGCTGTTTCGGGCATTTGGAACATCGCGCCTCGCACGCAATGTCTGCTCGGCCCCCACCACCGCGGCATCGGCGGCCCTCTACGGTCGAATGCCTGGCGTGGCCTATGAAGACTACCGGCATGCCAGGCTGATCATCATCTGGGGAGCGAACCCGTCCGCCACCGGGTTCCACCTTGTGCCTCACGTCCGCGCTGCGCGACGGGAGGGTGCCGCCCTCGTCGTCATCGATCCGCGTCGAACGCCGCTCGCCCGCCAAGCGGACGTTCATCTTGCTGTCCGCCCCGGTACCGACGTCGTCGTCGCGCTTGCCATCCACCGGTTCCTCTTCGAGTACGGCTACGCCGACGACACATTTCTCGAAGGGCGGACGCACGGTGCGGACGAACTGCGGCGGCGCGCCGCCGAGTGGACGTTCGAAAGGGCGGCAGCAGTGGCCGACGTCGATCCGGAGCAACTCGAACGGGTGGCCGAGCTCTACGCGGAGACTTCACCCGCCCTGATACGCTGCGGCTGGGGGCTGGAGCGCAACCGAAACGGGGGCAACGCGGCGATGGCGGTGCTTTCGCTGCCTGCCGTCGGCGGCAAGTTCGGGGTCCGGGGCGGCGGCTTCTCGCTCAGCAGCTCCCGCGCGATACCTCTCTCCGAAGAAGACTGGATCGGCGTCCCCGAACCGCCAACGCGCCTCGTCAACATGAACCACCTCGGCCGTGCGCTGACCGACTATACGGACCCGCCGGTCAAGATGCTCTTCGTCTACAACTGCAACCCGCTCGCGACGATGCCGGATCAGAACCGCGTGCTGGCCGGCCTCGCACGCGAGGATCTCTACACGGTGGTCTTCGATCAGGTGATGACCGACACCGCGCGCTGGGCTGACATCGTCCTCCCCGCCACGACGTTTCTCGAACAGTACGACTTGGCCCTCAGCTACGGCCACGGCAACGTGCAAATGGTGCAGCCGGTGGTAGAACCGGTCGAAGAGGCTCGGCCCAACGTCGAGGTATTCGGCGACCTGGCAACGCGGCTCGGACTCGATATGCCCGAGCGGATGCCGGCCGACACCGGCGAGCTGCTGCATGTCGCCGGCGCGCTTCGGGACAACGCGGGCGAGGCGCTCCTGGAATCAGGCATAACCCGCGGCGGCGCGCCGCGAGCGCCGGTGCAGTTCATCGATGTCCACCCGAGGACCTCGGACGGAAAGGTCGATCTCGTTCCGGATGAACTGGACCGCAAGGCGCCGCTTGGCCTCTACCGCTACCGTCCGGAACCCGCAGGGGACGCGGACGACACCGGCCGGTTCCCCCTCGCGCTGGTCTCGCCCGCCACTGCCAGAACGGTCAACTCGACGCTCGGCGAACTGGAAACCCGGACCGCGCGACTTCGCATCCACCCATACGACGCCGAGCGGCGCGACGTGTCGACCGACGACGCAGTCCGCGTCTTCAACGCTCGCGGGGAGGTCCACTGCATGGCTCTTGTCGACGCGGACATGAAGCCCGGAGTCGTCTGTCTGCCCAAGGGGCTCTGGCGGCGATGCACGCTGAACGGATCGACCGCCAACGCCCTCGCGCCGGATGATCTGACCGACATCGGCGACGGGGCCTGCTTCAACGATGCGCGCGTGGAAGTCACACGCATCGTAACAGCGGCGCTAGGCGCGGAGAGTATCGCGATCTGGACCGAGACCGCGTCGACACCGAAGGGACTACACTAGCAGTCATATACGGGCTGCTGCGAGTCCGTGGTGACTGGAAGGGAACAGGACAGATGGCTGGCCGCACCGTCAAGTGCGTGAAGTTGCAGAGGGATTTGCCGGGGCTCGAAGAGCCGCCGTGGCCCGGAGACCTCGGAAAGCGAATCTACGAGAACGTCTCCGCGGAGGCGTGGAAGCTCTGGGAAGAGCGGATGAAGATGATCCTCAACGAGTACCGGCTGATGCCATGGCAGAAGGAAGCCCAGAAGCTGGTCGCCGAGCAGATGGAGGATTTCTTCTTCGGCGAGGGCTCGGCCCTGCCTCCCGAGTACGTCCCTCCCCAGGCCAAGCAATAGAACACGTCGGGTTTGCGGAGCGGCCGCGTCCCCGCCCGTACCCGCCCGCCAGGTCTCCGTTATCGGCGCCCATCCGGCCCGACCGGCAGTTCCGTTGCAATGTCGAACCTCAAGTGACGGTGTGCGGTGCGAACCGCCTCCATCACCGCCGCCCGGTCTTTGCCTCGCGCGAAGATGAAGCCAGGATAGCTTGACCCCTCCGGCCACGGAACGAGCCGCTCGCCCGGCTTTACGGTGATCGCGACTTCGTCGACGCCGGGAACCGCCCGCGCCGCATCCAGGCCGGTGACCCCGCGACAGATGCCGGCGCCGGGCACCGGAATCATCATCACGGCGGAAGACCCTCGATTCACGCGCCAGCCGTCAACCGACTCCCCGAGTGCATGACGCACCAGGACCTCCTCCAACGACGTCCAATCCCCGGCACCATCCCGGCCAGCCGCCGGGTCGAACCGCAGGACTCGTGCGCAACGGCCACCGATGGGGCGTGGCGCCACCTCGAGCACGACAATCCTATCGCCGTCGATGCGCGCCTCGGCATGGACGGGGCCGTGCGCGAGACCGAGGGCATGCACCGCCCGCTCGACCTCTGCGATCAAGTCGCCGCGGGGCCCGGGCGGGAGCGTATCGGGCGTGACGTAGATCGTCTCCTCGAAGAACGGGCCGTCTAGCGGATCAGGCTTGTCGAAGATGGCGAAGGTCCTTAGGGCGCCGTCCGTCAGCACGCCTTCGAGGGCCACCTCGCGGCCCGGGACGAACGTCTCGATGAGTATTGCCTCGTTGGCCGAATCGCGTTGCGCCCGCACCGACGGCGTTTCCAGCAGGCGGCGCAGGCGCGCCGCGGCGGCAGCGAGTTGCCGCGGAGTGTCGGCCCGCATGACCCCGCGGCTCGCGGCGAGCGCCATCGGCTTGACTACACAGGGGAACCGCGCACCGTCGAGCAGCGCCGCCTCGTCCGCCGCAACGGGCAGCGCCCGGAATTCCGGAACCGCCAGACCCGCATCGCGCAGGCGAACGCGACTTCGCAGCTTGTGGGTCGCATCGCGAACGGCGCAGACCGGATGCCCGGGCAGGCCGAGTGCCTCGGCCGCCAGCGCCGCGATTGTCGCCGGCCGATCACCCACGGCTACCACACCGTCGAGCGGCACAGCCGCGGCCGATGCCACGATCGCACGGACGGCGACCTCCTCGTCGTGGAACCGGATCGGCACGGCACCGTCGCGCCAGGGGTCGTCGAGCTGATGGCACCGGTCCGTTGCGAACACCAGGTCAACGCCCAGTCGATCAGCCGCCGTCCGGAACGACCGAAACTGATAGCCGGTGGTCGCGGAGACCACCAGCAGACGCGGGCGGGCGGCCGTCATGAGAAGGTCAGACCAGAGCAACCTGCTCGGGGGCGGGCTCCGCTCAGCAGTACCACGGCTCGTTCAGATAGGGCGTTTCCGCCCGCTGGCGGGCAGGCGCAGGCCGATGGGGCGGCAATCCGCATTCGGCATCCACCCGAGCACGGATTTCTTCGTAGACGGAGTTCCGGTCCGCGGTCAGGCGCCGTCCCACGATGGTCGCTACGTCGTCCGCGAGCCGGTCCACCGCCGGGTCGTCATGCCTCCACGGATAGACCAGCCTCGCCTCGTCGAAGCTGCCGACCCGCCGTCGCATGTCGTCCAGTTCGAGCAGGCCGGAACCGGCCGTCACGAGCAGGCGGAGGGCCAACTGTATCGGCGCTACCTGGTCCACGAGATCGAGGCGGTCGATCTCCACCAGGAGGTCGCGATAGGTCTCCAGCGTCGTCCAGGGAGTGAACGCGATGAACGTCGGAGCGAGCGTCAGACCAGCATCTCTGCAGAGCCCCACGGCACGCTCCACGTCGCACCGCGTATGCCCCTTCCGGAGTCGCGCGAGCACAACGTCGTCGAACGACTCCACCGCACTGGTCACGAAGAGGCAACCGGTCGCGCGGAGCCTCGGCAATCGACTCGCGTGCGTGATCAGATGCTCCACCTTGACCGTGACGTCGTAGGTGATGCCCGGACAGCGGTCTGCCACCATCTCGACAACCCGCATCGCGTGGCCGATGCCATTGAAGAAATCCGGGTCGCCAAACGTAATGTGCTTCGCACCCCGCGCCGCCTGGGTCTCGACGTCGGCCACCACGACATCCGGCGGAACGATCCGGAATCGCCCGCCGTAGACCGGCACGACCGGACAGTGACGGCAGAGATGCCGGCAACCCCGGCTCGCCTCCGTGTAGCCGGTTACGTGGCGCGCGCCTCCACGCTGCAGCGCGGCGTAGCGCTCGAGCGGCGGCAGGTTGTCGCGCCATGGCGTGATCAGGTCGAGGCGCGGCAGGTCCGTCTCGCCGCGCAAATCCGTAGTCGCGTCGTCCGCGATGCGCACGAGATCCGCTTCGAACTCGCCTCCCAGAGTGTGGCGGATACCAAGCGACCGGAGATGGGGTGCGTTGAGTGGCGCATACAACCCGTAGGCGCACAGCGAGGCGTCCGGATTGATACGCCTGACGTGCTGAATCACCGGCGACGCGAGACGGGTCGCGGTGTGCATCGGCAGATGAAATGCCACGAGATGCGCGCGAGCAACATCGGCGGCGGCGAACGGCTGGCGCGACAGGTCGAGACAGGTAACGTCGTGCCCGGCCCGGCGCAGCCACGCGGCGGGCGAGGCCAGGCCAAACGGCTGCCGGCCCAGTTCGTACGTCGCGATCAACGTGACGTTCATGAGGAAACCGGCGCGGCGGACAATTCAACTTCGGCCCGCGTCGGCGGTGGCGTCAGCAGGCTGACCACGATCAACGTCGCGATGGACAGAGCGAGCGCCGGATAGGCGGTCTGCCAGCCGAAGAGATAAGCCGGCTCGCCATCGACGGCGCGCACGAGACCGATGATCTCCCAGACCAGCGTCGTTGACATGCCGGCCAGGATGGACGCGACACCTCCGGCCCGGGTCGCCCGCTTCCATAGCAGCGCGCCCAGCAGTGCCGGCGTGATACCCGCGCCGTACATCGTGTAAGCCCAAAGCGCCATGGCCAGGATGCTCGGGAAGAAGTTGCCCACGTAGTAGCCGAGCGCTCCCACCGCGACGACGATCAGTCGGGTGTAGACCACTACCTGCCGGTCGGTGACGGCCGGGTTGATGAAGCGTTGATAGACGTCGCGGATCAGGTTCGTCGACGGCGTTAGCAGGAAGCTGTTTGCCGTAGAAACCACAATCGCCGCGGCGCCGCAGACCAGCAGGACGCCGAGCGCGGGCGGTAGCACGTCGGTCGCGACCTGGATCACGATCGCTTCCGACGCGGCGGTGTCCAGGCCGGCAATCCGCAGCGAACCAAAGATGCCGGTCGAGTCGATCAGCGTCTCGACGACAATCGTGCCGGCGATCCAGCCGACGACCGCCAGCCGCGCGGCCCGCTCGTCGCGGGCCGAAAAGAACTTCTGATACATGTTCGCTTCGCCGAGTAGCAGGAACATTGTGGGAAGAAAGAGCGCAAACGCCGCCTGGGGGCCGATGTCCCCGAACAACGAGACCTGATGCGGCTCGAGCCGCGCAATCGAGGCGCCCAGCCCGCCCGCATCATTTACCAGGAAAGCCACGCCGAGCGTGACCGCGATCGTCATCACGAGGCCGTTGCCGACGTCGATGTAGGCGATCGAGAGCATTCCCGCGAGCGAAGTGAAAACGATGCAGAAAATGGCGGTCGCCAGCGCCCCGGTCCCGGGATCGATGCCGGCGACCAGCTCCAGCAACCGCCCGCCGCCGCGGAACTGATACGCGGCAATCGTGCCGTAGGCAAAGACCGTGGTAATAGTCCCGAGCACGCGCGCGGCCCAGCCATAGCGCAATTCCAGGATGTCGGGAACCGTGTACTGCGCGATTCGGCGCACCCGCGGCGCAATGAAGTAGACGAGCGCGATCCCCACCCAGGCACCGGCTGACTGCCAGAGCGCGGAGAAACCGGAGCGGTACCCCAGGCCGGCGCCCCCGAACAGGCTGCCCGATCCGATCCAGGTCGCGAGCAGCGTGAAAACCAGGACGCGGGGGGGGGGGGGGGGGGGCGGGCGGCGCGGCGCCCCGCGCGGCGGGGGGGGGGGGGGGGGGCGCCGCGCGGGGGGGCGGGGGGCGCCCACACA